>DHWU01000045.1:0-15070 GCA_002413345.1 Propionibacteriaceae bacterium UBA5174
TCATCAGTTTGAGCACACCACTGGAACCGGCCAACATCGCTATGCCAACCACCACCGCGACGCCTCCCAGGACACCGAAATACACCGTTTCCGGCAGCTGGTGGTAGTACTCGCCTAGCTGGCCCGCGATCGCAGTGCCCAGCGCCATTGATAGAAAGAACAGCGCCACCATCTGGGTGCGATAGGCCTTGGGTGCCAGCTTGGTCGAAGCCGAAAGGCCGATCGGAGAGATCAACAGTTCGGCCACCGTGAAGACGAACAAGATCGCGACCAGCCCAAGCAACGGCGTTGAATTTGCCCCACTCCCACTGAACGGCAGGAATAGCCAGAACGCCATCCCCATGATCACGGCGGCCAGCCCAAACTTCACCGGAGTGGACGGTTGCCTCGACCCGAGTTTGGCCCAGGCAGCGGCAAAGGCGCCGGATAATCCAATGATGAAGACCGGATTGATCGATTGCACCCAGCTGACTGGAAACTCCCACCCGAACAGACTCCGATTCAACCGACTGTCAGCGTAGAAAGTGATCACCGTGAACTGCTGCTGATACAACGACCAGAACGCCACCGAGATCAGAAATAGCGGAATGAAGGCGAGCACCCGCGAGCGCTCAGTTGCCTCGACCTGCTTACTGGTCAACAAGATGACGAACAAAACGACTGCGGCGACCACGGTGGCGGTGATCACTACGAGGGCGAGATTATCGGTCCGGATCGCCCCCAAGAACACCAACACCGCACCGGCTGCAATGGCCGCCACACCCAGCAAGACGATCTTGGCGTACTGCTCTTGGGGCAATGGGTTGGGCACCACCCGAGCAGCCTGTGGGATCCGATGACGACCCCGGACGTATTGGAGCAATCCGATCGCCATGCCGACCGCGGCCAACCCGAAGCCAGCATGGAACCCGACGGTGCTTTGCAGCAGCCCAGTCAGGATTGGGCCCAGGAACGCGCCGAGGTTGATGCCCAGATAGAACAACGAGAAGCCGGCGTCCCGCCTGGGATCGTCAGCGGCATACAAGGTGCCAGCCACCGAAGTGGCGTTGGCTTTCAACCCACCGGAGCCGAGCGCGACTAGGACTAGTCCGACACCAACGCCGCCGAGCCCAGGCAGCAGGCCCAATGCCACGTGGCCGCACATGACCACGAAGGCTGACCAGAACAGCACTCGTTCGCTACCCCAAAGCCGATCAGCCAGCCAAGCTCCCAAAACCGTTGAGAGATAGACCAGGCCGCCATAGGCCCCGACGATGCCGGATGCGACAGACTCGTCAATGCCCAGCCCACCCTTGGCCGTGCTGTAGTAGAGGTAAATCAGCAGGATTCCCTGCATGCCGTAGAAGCTGAACCGCTCCCACATTTCGACGCCGAAAATGTTCGCCAGAGCGGGCGGTTGACCGAAGAAACTGCGCTCGCGGTCACCTGGCGAAGGGCTTTCGAGCTGGCCCGCAGCGGCGGATTGGCGCATGGCCCGAGCCTAACCAGGCTGGCCCGTCCGCACTTGAGGTTGGCTGAAATCGGTCGCGCGCAGTTGGGAAAATCTCTGACCGGCCGTTTCTGAGAACAACATTCCTGATTACCGCCATAATGAGGTCACCAAAGACGAGGCGAGGGGATCGGCGTGACTGACCAGCAGCCAGATCGACTACATAAGATTCAGTCCGATCTGATCGATATTTCTGGGCGGCTAAACACCCTGGCTCGCGACTTCCAGCAACTCGCTGCCGCACTGCCCGCCGAATTGCCTAACCCGCGCGAGCAGCACCCACCGGCGCCCTACCGGCCAGCGCCCTACCAACCGGCCCCTTACCAACCAGCCCCATCCCAACCGGGCCCAGTTCAACCGGGCCCAGTTCAACCGGGCGCAGTCCGACCGGCCCCATCCCAACCACCGGCACCCCAACCCATGCAACCGGGAGGCTGGGGCCAACCAGGCCGGTACCCGACGGCTGCAGCACCGACCCCGGGCGTCCAGATGACACCCAGGACGCCACCACCGCGCCCACCAGCGCCGGCCATCAGGAAACCGCGCCGCCAGGTGAGTATCGCCGAGATCTTTTCAATTGCCGGGTCGGCAATCACCCTGCTGGGAGTCGCCTTTGTGCTGCTGCTGCCCGCAGACGGGTTCCTGGGTCAACTTCCCCGAGCCGGGATCGGGCTTGGTCTGGCCGCGATTGCGATCGTGGTCGCGCTGCTTCAGCACCGTAAAGAACCCGGCAATGTCGGTTCGCAAGCGCTAATGGGCACCGGAGTGGCTTCAGCCTTCCTCACCGTGCTGGCGCTTTCATCTCTCTACCGCGGCCCAGATCAACGACCTTTGCTGCCAGAGGTGGCTGGGATCGTGTTGGCGGGAGCGATCAGCCTTGGTGGGGTATCGGTGGCGCGTTGGTGGCGCAGTCAGTGGCTGGCCGTGCTGGCGGTGCTCGGAAGCCTCATCCTCGCCCCCTATCTAGGTGGCGACAATGCCCTCTGGCCGATGTCGTTCATGCTGGTGATGACCCTAGTCACCGCAGCCTTCCAACATAAGCTGGATTGGGTCGCACTGCTGGTGGCCCGAGTCGTTCCCACAGTGGGTTACTTCGTGTGGGTTTTGCAGCCATTTGAGCACCAGCCGAGCCTCAACCCGATCATCGGCCTCGGCTTAGCCTTCGTGTTGGCAGCTGGAGGTCTCGGCATCGCCGTACTGCACCAGGACGGTTCTCCCACCCTGAGAGCGATGGCGGTTGCGGCAATGGTGGCGATGACAGCTCCGATGATGCTGGCGATCTGGGTGCCAGATCGGTACCTGGCGGTAGCGCTAGCCGCAGCGTTGGGTGTGATCTTTGCGGCCGCTGGGCTAATGGGCAAGATCTTCGCCTCCCAGGTGCGGGCGGCGACTGTCCCACTCGGCGCGGCCTTCCTGGCTTTGGCGGTAGTCCGGTTCACCGATGGCGACTACCTGGGTTACCTCTTTTTCACTCTGGCAGCGGGCTACTTCGCCTTAGCCGCCAGCACCCGTTTCAAGCCGGTCTTTGTGGTCGCCTGGATTCTGAGTGGTATCGGGTTTGTGCATTGGCTGCCCGCTGTGGCGGGGCTATTCGCTCCGGTACGCCACTACGGAATTGAGACTGTGGCGGAGTCACTGCTTGGCTTGCTCGCAACTCTGCTGGCGGTACGTGCGTTGCGCGCATTCCGCCAAGAGTGGGGGAATGCTCTGGTCTATCTCAGCTGGACGGCTTCGGTTGCCTTCGCGTCAGTGGCGGTAGTGATCGCTGGCACCACGATTGGGTTAAGCAATGGCGACCCGTACGCCGGTTTCCAAATCGCCCACGCCATCGTCACGGTTGGCTGGCTGTTGCTCACTGTGCTGCTGCTCGGCCTTGGCCTGCGCCGCGACCGAGACTCGGTGGCCGCAGTGCGCCTGGCGATCGCGTTGGCCACCGCTGCGGTAACCAAACTGTTCTTGTTCGACCTGCGCACCCTGCCCGACTTGGCGCGAGCGCTCGCCTTCCTGGCTGTCGGCGTTGTGATGCTCGGGATCGGGACTTGGTACCACCGGCAGTTGGAGAAGGCACGCAAACCCGTTTCAAGCCAGCCCAGTGCTGGGCAGTCAACGGCTCCGCGGCCCGTTGCACCACCACCAGCACCCTCAGCCGAACCCGGCTCGAATCCGGCACCGGCACCGTCGCCGCCCGCCGCTGACGGCGACACCTCAGATTCAACGGACAGCTAGCAACTAACCCTGGAAGTCACCAGCTACTAGCCCGATTTACGCCTAACCCCAACGTGGGTGCGCAATCTTGCTAATCTATTTGTAATGACCGGTCAGTCCAACTACCCTGAGGTGAGAACGGAAGCGAGTCGATGAGCATCCTCACACCCACCAGAACCAATACGCCGAGCGCGCCAACTAGCTCGGCAGTCAAGGCAGCCCAGCTACAACTGGACGGCAAGCGTGGCCGCATCTACGGTCCGGTCGATCTTGATCTAGCCACTGGCAGCCTGAATCTGATCACCGGAAAAGCGGGCAGCGGTCGAACATCGCTCCTGCTCACCTTGGTCGGACGCATGAAACCGAACCGAGGAAGCGACCTGGTCGTCCTGGGACGCCCACTTCCGGCCCACGCGTCCAGCGTGCAGCACCGCAGCGCAGCAGTGGGCGTCCACGGCCTCGATGATCTGGACGAGGAAGTCACCGTCGGCGCCAGTGTGCGCGAGCGTGAGGCTTGGCTTGCCCCCTGGTATCAGATTGTCCGCAATCCCAGCGACGCCCACGTCGCCGAGGTCTGCACACCCGTCTTCGGTGACAGCCCAAAACCCCGCGCCAAAGAATTCGTGCATGAGTTGGACGAGGCCGACAACCTACTGTTGCGGATCGCCTTGGCCATGCTCAACGAACCCGAGCTTTTGGTCGTGGACGACATCGATTCCTTGCATGACACTGACGGCCGCCGTCGGGTGTGGCAGAGCCTGCACACCATCTCCAGCAGCGGAGTAACCGTGATCGTGGCCGCATCCTCAGCCACCGAACTCGGCCGGTTGGGTTGGGAATTCTTGCCCAACCACATCCCGATGCCCCACTGATTGTTTACCCAAACCACCACTACGAAATACCTTGTGAGAGCGCATGTTTGCTTGGACTTCCCACGGAACTGAACTTAAGCGTTTTTCCCGCCAGCCGATCACTCGGATCGCGATCGCGGTGATGCTGCTAATCCCGTTGCTGTACGGCGCGATGTATGTGTGGGCCTTCTGGGATCCCACCACCCACCTGAACAAGCTTCCCGTGGCTCTGGTTAACGCTGATGTGGCCAGCGCCGACGACGACGGCCAAGTGCAGCATTACGGCCAGGATCTGGTAGACGAACTGGTGACCAACAACGACATCGGGTGGGTGCAGGTTGACGCCAGCACTGCTGAGGCTGGGGTCAACTCCGGCAAGTACTACTTCTCGGTGACCGTCCCGGCCAATTTCACCTCCCGGATCAATTCTCTTGGCGGACCTGATCCAGTGGCGGCCCAGATAGATGTGACCTACGACGACACCAACTCGTTCCTGGCCTCAACCCTGGGCAAGAGCGCCATGCTCGAAGTGCAGAAGGCCGTCCGAGAGAAGATCAGCGCCGCAGCCGTAGACACGCTGTTGGTCGGTGTCGGGGACGCCCGCGACGGATTCAACACAGCCTCTGATGGTGCGTTCGTACTTGCCGACGGACTCAGCGATGCCGCTGACGGCTCCGCCACGCTCAACGTTGGCGCCCAACAACTGGCCGCTGGTGCCGCAAAACTGTCGGCTGGCAGCGCAGACCTGTCAACCGGGGCGAATTCCCTCAACAGCGGCTTGGGTACTTACGTCACCGGTGTCACCCAGGCCAGCGCGGGCGCGACTCAGTTGAACCAGGGCGCGGCCGAACTAAGTGCCCTCGTCGACGGTTTGGCCCAAGCGGCCGACACCACCACCGGCGCCCCCGCTTTGGCCGCGGGGATCAGAGAACTCGCCTCGGGGCTGACCAGCTTCATCAATGGCGCCACGAGCTACTCCAGTGGGGCTGCAAGCTTCAGTAGCGGCGCCCAATCCTGGGCCACCGGCGCCGAGCAGTGGCGATCTTCTGCCTATACCGCCACTGGCAGCACTTTGACCGATGCCACTTCCTCAATCGCTACCGGCGCCAGTTCCTTGGCGACCTCAACGGCCAGTGGCTCGAATCTGGCTAAGGGCGCTACGAGTGTGGCCAGCGGGAACACCAAACTCGCCAGTTCACTAGGCAATATCGACGACGACTACCTGGCAAAGGCCCAGACGGCCCTGGACAACGGCGACTACGCGGCCGCGAAGACCTACCTGCAGCAGGCTCGCTCCGGGGTCCAAGCCGCCAAGAGTTCAGCCACCAACCTCGCAACCGGCGCCAACCAGGTGAGCGATGGCATCGGTGAAGTGCACAGCGGCGCGACCAATCTCGCAACCGGCGCCACTTCATTGAAGTCAGGATGGGACAGCATTCACGCCGGTCTGGCCGCCAACAGCACCTTGGGCCAAGCGCTGACCCGCCTGACCACCGGCGCGACCAACCTGCAGACCGCGTCCACCCAGCTGACCGCAGGGTCCCAGCAACTCGCTGATCCGGCGACCACCGCCAAGGTGAATCAGCTCGTCGCGGGGGCTGACAAGCTTTCCACGGCGATCACCACCATGAGCACTGCAGCCGGCGACACCAAGACCGGCATTCCGGCGTTGCAGGGTGGGCTGAACGACCTATCTTCAGCCTTCACTGCTGAGAACAACGGCTTAGTATCAGGGGCAACGGCACTGTATTCGGGTTCGACCGCCTTGGCAGACGGGCTCGATTCGGCCAAGACCGGCGTCAACCAGTTGGATGCTGGAGCCACCAAGATTGCCGCCGCCACGCCGGCGCTCGCCTCGGGCCTGAACGATGCTCAGGCCGGAGCCACCAAACTGGGCACCAAACTTGCCGACGGCGCGTCTGAGATTCCCAATGACTCCACCAGCGTGCGCACTGCTCGCGCCGATGCGGTTTCCACTCCGGTCAGCGTGGCCAGCACTCATGTCTGGGAAGCCGACTCGTGGGGCGAGGGCTTCGCACCCTTCTTCATTCCGCTGGCACTGTGGGTCGGGGCCCTGATCACCTGGCTGCTGCTCCGTCCGCTGCAAACCCGAGCCCTAATGACCTCAGTTAACGGCTTCCGAATGGCTTGGGGTTCACTCAACTCAGCCCTGCTGTTGTCGATTGGTCAAGTAGTGATCATGCTCACCGTGATGCACTTCGCGATCGGGCTCAACCCCAAGAATGTGCTGGCCACCATAGCCTTCTCGTTGCTCACCGCAGCTGCCTTCTTCGCCCTGCAACAGTTCTTCCAGGTGACGCTTGGCTCGGCAGTCGGAAAGGTAGTGATCATCGTCTTGCTGATGGTGCAGTTGGCCTCAGCTGGCGGCACATACCCGATTCAAACCACCCCGGCGTTTCTGCAAGCGATCAGCCCGTACATGCCAATGACTTACGTAGTCAATGGGCTACGTGAGGCGATCACCGGCGGGATTGAAACGCGGTTCTGGGTCTCGGTGGCGGTATTGGTTGCTATCTTCATCGTGTCGCTGGCGGCCACCTCGATTGCGTCGGCTCGCAAACGGATCTGGACGATGTCGAGGTTGCACCCAGCGCTGAGTATTTGAGGATGGTCACCATGGTCAAAGTTGACGGACGGGTTGCTCGGCGTCAGGGCACTCGAGACTCGATCATGGCCGCGGCCACTGAGCTTTTCGCCGCCCGCGGCGTGACCTCAACCTCCATTGATGACATCGCTGAAGCCGCTGGCATTGCCAAGGGCTCGATCTACTACAACTTCGAATCCAAAGCCGGGCTGGTTGAAGCGATCATGGATCGCAGCAGCGAGCTGCTCACTGCGGCCTTGTCCGACGCAACCCAAGGTCGCAGTGGGCCTCAACTGCAAGCGGCCGTGGTGCGGGCGTTGTTAGCGTTGCTCCAAGCTCATCCAGCTACTGCGCAAGTGATGGTTACTGAGCTGTTCCGAACCGAGCGCAGTTGGCGCGAAGCAATTCAGAACTGGCGGGCGCTGGCCTTAGCCACCCTAATCAGCGATCTCGAAGCCTCCGGTGTGGACCGCGGACATGCCCGGTTACGGGCCGCCGCGATTGTTGGCGCCACCTTGACCGCCGGGTTGGAGTGGCTAGTCTTTCGTCCCGAAATGGCTGCCGACGAGGTCAGCGCCGCCGTCCTAGAGACCTTGCGACTGACCTGATCTGCCTCTTCCAACGGACTGACCGATGGACCCAGTGGTTACCAGTTGCCCTTGATCACGTCGAGGTACTGGCCACGCTCATACACGGCAGCCCTGCGGGTTGAAGCGGCGCTCATCTTGCCGCGAGCCTCACCCAAGGAGGCGAACTCGTGACGGACCATCCAGTCGGCGGTCTCGGTGAGCATCTCGGTGATCGCCCGAGCGCCGTGCTGCATCACTGCCGAGGCGGTGCAGACCACATCGGAGCCGACCAAGATCGCCTTGATCACTTCTTCGCCGCCATGCACGCCAGAAGTGCAAGCCAACGAGACAGTCGGCAGCTGGGAGCGCAAAATCCCGATCCAACGTAAAGCCACCCGCTGATCTGCCGAGGTGGACATGTCGAGCGAGGCGTGTAGCTCCAACCGTTCCATGTCGATGTCGGCGGCGTAGAAACGGTTGAACAGCACCAAGCCATCAGCGCCAGCGTCAACGGCGCGCGCAGCGAACGCTGAGATCGCCGAGTAATACGAGGACAACTTCACCGATAGCGGTCGATCCGTGACGATCTTCACGGCTTCAATCGCGGCCAGGTGCTCCATCTCGACGTCTGCGGAGCTGACCGAGCTATCGGCGGTGATCGTGTACAGGTTCAACTCGAGGGCATCAGCACCGGCATCCACTAAAGCTGTGGCGTACTCCTGCCAGGTGCCTGGCCGGGTCGCATTGAGACTGGCAATCACCGGCACCTTGAGTTGGTCTTTGGCCTTGCGCACCAATTCCACTCGACTGGCCAGAGCTGCGGCGCCACCTTCAGCGGCCATCGCGTCCTCTTCGAACAGCGACGGAAGTATCACCGCCGCCGCACCTGCAGCTTCCAACTCCAACAAGGTGTCGACCTGTCGAGTCAATGGCGAGGACGAAGCAATGACCGGACCGGCCAGGTCAATGCCCAAGTATTTCGTGGAGAGATCAGGCGTCCCCATGTTTTACAGTCCTCCCGGTAGAGCCCAGCCGCCTTCCGCAAGCAATGGTGCCACTATCAGTGTGGCGTTATCGGCCGAGCGGGCGGTTATCGACTCGGCAAGTCTTCCACCCCGCACCCATTCAACCGAGCCAACACGGCCCAACTCGCCGCGGTGTACAAATCACCCACAACCGCGGTGGCGCCTGGGAAATCCCAACATCTGCGCCTACAAGCCTGTGAACCGCTCTAATCCGTCCTGTCCAAGGCCTACATAATTTTGCGTAGCCAACCCTCAGCCGGAATACGCCGCACGCAAGCTCTTTTCGCCCTGCTGACGCAACTGCGAAAAGATTCCGACCGCCGCCAGCACCACCCCAATCGCAAACCAAACCCAGGGCAGTGTGGTGCCACCCACCCACGAACCCAGATTCAACCAGTCGAGGCCCTCCACCAGAGTGCGGACGCCCGCAACAACCAACACCGCACCAATCACGGCAGTGGCGACGACCATCAGCTTTCGAGGTAGGTCGAAGGCCGCACCCCACGCGCCCACCACGACGGCCGCCGAAACAGCAACCACGAGTTGGAGACTGGGCGACAGGGCGAGGCCGACGGCCACCACCGATCCGACCGTCCACGCGATTGAGCCGAGAGTGAGCAACACTGCGGCCACATAAAAGAAGTAGGCGAGTACTGCAAACACGACCGCACCGATTGCGCCGAACACCCAACTCGGGGTCGAACTCACCCCGACGCCATTCTGGTCAAGCAGCACATAGCCGGCTAGGCCGACCAGATAGCCCACCGCGCCAGCCCAAAATGCGAGCGCAATTCGGGCCAGCCAGTGACCGGCGAAGCAAAGCAGCAGTCCCAAACCGACAACGACCAAGGCCGACGGATTCATGCCAGTTACGGTACTCGCGCCCTCTGTCAAAGGTGCGGCAATCGCGATCACAGCCACCTGCAAAGACTGGCTTCTTTCTGGCCTATCTGGACCCCTAAGCTGACGCCATGTTGATCGTGACCAGCAATGACATCCCCGGCTACCGAATCGAAGCAGTCCTGGGCGAAGTAATGGGTATGACCGTGCGCTCTGCAAATATCGGAGCGAACTTTGTAGCCAGCTTCCGCTCAATCGGCGGCGGCGAAGTCAATGAGTACACCAAACTGGTCTACGAAAGCCGCCAACAGGTCATGCAGCGAATGTGGCAGGAAGCGGTGAACCGCGGCGCCAACGCCATCGTTGCTATGCGTTTTGATACCGGCGACATCGCGCAAGCGTTTAGCGAAGTCTGTGCCTACGGCACCGCGGTCGTGGCTGAACCGCTTCCCGCAGGCGATCCGAACGCCACCCGGCAGTCAATTCAGGCGCTGAGTCAGCCGCAACCAGGAACCCCGCCGCAGCCGTTTTGATCCGGTCGGATAACGCCAACTAAGCCGCCCAGATTCGCGGCCGAATCGGCGGGCAAGGTCCGGTAAAGACCCGCGAGATTCACTTCCTTCGCCTAACTCGGTAGGGGCATAGTCAGCCCGACTCGATAGTCTGAGCTGAAAAGCAGGGAGAATCCGTGCCGTTGCAGCCAGAATCCGACCGTCGCTTCGGTTTGCTTCTTGTTGGCGGACGGGCCGAATCGAGCACCCAGGTAGGTGGCTGAATCTTGCCGATGCGTACCCCAAAGAGCACTTACCGACTGCAGATCACCGAGGATTTCGATCTGGTGGCTGCGGCTAAGACCCTGGGATACCTGCGCGAGCTCGGCGTGGACTGGATCTACCTGTCCCCACTCCTGGCTTCCGAATCAGGCAGCGACCACGGCTATGACGTGGCCGACCACAGCGTGATCGATCCCTCTCGCGGCCGTGCCGCCGGACTGTCGACCCTGGCAACTGAAGCTCGCCGACTAGGGATGGGCGTACTGGTAGATATCGTCCCGAACCACGTTGGCGTGGCCCGACCCTGGGAAAACGACTGGTGGTGGCATGTCCTCACCCACGGCCAAGCCTCGCCGTACGCGGATGCCTTCGATATTGACTGGGCATTCGGCGGCGGCAAGCTTCGGTTGCCGGTACTAGCCGACGACGACTTCGACGCCAATGGACGGATTTCGGGGCTCCAAGTCCTTGGCGGTGAACTGCACTATCGAAACCAGCGGTATCCGCTAGCTCCCGACAGCGTCAGGGGTGCCGATGATGACCCCAACCTCGTCCACGCCCGTCAGCACTACCAACTCATCAGCTGGCGCGAAGCCGACCACACGCTCAATTACCGCAGGTTCTTCGCCGTCAATTCCCTGGCCGCAATTCGGGTGGAAGACCCGGAATGGTTCACCAAGTCCCACGCCGAAATCAAACGCTGGTTTGACGAGGACCTGGTGGACGGAGTTCGGGTTGATCACCCTGATGGGTTGCGCGACCCGAGCAAGTACCTCGCCGATCTGGCCGAGCTCAGCGGCGGGGCCTACACCTTGGTGGAGAAGATTCTCGCCCTGGGCCGGGACGAGACCGGCGAACTGACTTTGGAAGAGCTTCCCTCAGCCTGGGTCACCGCAGGCACTACCGGGTACGACGCTTTGGGCCTGATCGATCGGGTGTTGATCGACGAGGCTGGCGAGGCCCCCTTGACCACCTTGGAGACTCGCCTCCGCGGCGAGGAGGTCGACTGGCAGCGCCTAGTGCACGATGGAAAGCTCGCGGTTGCTCACGGCATCCTCAATTCCGAGGTGCGCCGAATCGCCCGTGAAGTCATGACCACCCTCGACCCGGCTCCCGATGCTGGCCAGATGGTTGAGGCGATTGCCGAACTGCTTGCAGATTTTGAGGTCTATCGCTCGTATTTGCCTGAGGGGCGCGAGCATCTGGAGCGGGCCTTCGGCTTCGCCTGGCAGCGCCGTCCAGACCTGGGGCCAGTGCTCAACCAGGTCTACTCGGTGTTGGCTGACGGAGCCGCTCCAGCCGCGCAACGCTTCCAGCAGACCTCCGGCATGGTGATGGCCAAGGGGGTCGAGGACGGCGCTTTCTACCGAATGTCCCGGCTGACGTCGCTGAACGAAGTCGGCGGCAACCCTTGGCTGTTCTCAATCTCAATCGACGAATTCCACGACCAGATGTCGTTGCGGCAACTCTTGCCAGACTCAATGGTGGCGGGCAGTACCCACGACACCAAGCGCGGCGAATGTACCCGGGCGCGAATCAGCGTGCTGGCCGAGCTTCCGCAACTGTGGGCAGAGACTCTGAGTGAACTGTTGCGGCTAGTGCCCGTGCCTGATCGAGGGCTGGCAAACCTGCTGTGGCAGGCCATCATCGGGGTCTGGCCAGCTGATCGAGAGCGGCTGCACGCCTACGCGGAAAAGGCTATGCGCGAGGCTGGTGAGCACACCGAATGGACCGCCCCGAACCAAGACTTCGAAGCGGCTATGCAGGCCTGTGTAGATGCCTGCTTCGACAACTCCGAGGTGATCGCTGCATTGCACCGGGTGCTCTCCCAGGTGGTGCGTCCCGGACACATCAACTCATTGGCTTCCAAACTATTGACCCTGACCATCCCTGGGGTGCCTGATGTGTATCAGGGCAGCGAGCTGTGGGAGTTGAACCTGGTCGATCCGGACAACCGTCGCCCGGTCGATTTCGAAGCTCGGTCCAAGGTGCTGGCCCGGGTGCGGCTCGGAGCGCGCCCACCGCTAGCTACTGACGACCTTGGCGAAGTGAAGCTACTACTCACCTATCAGGCACTGACATTGCGCCGAGATCATCCCGAGTTCTTCACCCGCTACCGGCCGCTGCCCGCTGAGGGCCCGGCCGCTCAACACGCTCTGGCCTTCAGCCGAGGTGGGGCAATCACTGTGGTCACCCGGCTGCCAGTTGGCCTCGTTAGATCTGGCGGTTGGCGGGACACGACCTTGCACCTTCCAGAAGGCCGCTGGCGAGATCTGATCTCTGGACGGGTGGTCACCCCTGATGACCAGCGGGCCGTCAAACTCGGCCAACTCTTGGATCGGTACCCGGTGGCACTGCTGGTCCGGGAACAGCGCCGAGCTGGCGAACGCGGACGTTTCGACGTGTGGGCGCCACTGCCTCAACGAGTCCAATTGCAGGTTGGCGACCGAGTCGTGCAGATGGCCAAAGGCGTAGAGGGCTGGTGGACCCCCACCGAACCTGAACCGCTCGGCAGGGTTGACTACGGCTACCTGATCGATGATGACCCCACCCCTCGACCTGATCCCCGCAGCCGCTGGCTGCCGCACGGTGTCCACGGACTGTCTCGAACCTATGACGTGGACGCTTTCACTTGGCATGACCAGGATTGGCGAGGCCATTCACTGCCAGGTGCGGTGATCTACGAATTACATGTGGGCACCTTCACCGAAGAGGGCACCTTGGATGCTGCTATCTGCCAACTTGACCACCTGGTCGAGCTGGGGGTCGACTTCGTCCAGTTGATGCCGGTCAATAGCTTCGAAGGCGAGCGCGGCTGGGGCTATGACGGAGTCGCTTGGTTCGCCGTCCACGAGCCTTATGGGGGCCCGGATGCCTACCGCCGCCTGGTAGACGCCGCCCACGCAAAGGGACTTGGGGTGATCCAGGATGTGGTTTACAACCATCTTGGCCCCGTGGGGAACTACCTGACCAAGTTCGGCCCTTACCTTTCCAGTGCGGACGGCAACTGGGGCTCAGACGTCAACCTGGACGGCCCCGGCAGCACTGAGGTGCGCCGACTGATTGCCGACAATGTGCGCTTTTGGTTCTCCGAAATGCACGTGGACGCATTGCGGCTTGATGCGGTTCACGCTCTCAACGACAGCTCGCCGACCCATCTGTTGGAAGAACTGGCGATGATCACAGCCGATCTGACTGCGCATCTGCGCCGTCCCCTGAATCTGATCGCCGAATCCGACGAAAACGAGCCGCAGATCATCACCTCCCGACAAGCGGGCGGCGATGGCATCGACGCGTTATGGAATGACGATTTTCACCACGCACTGCACGCCAACCTCACCGGCGAGACCAACGGCTACTACGCCGACTATGCCGGTCTGGAGTCATTGGCCAAGGTCTGTCAGCGGGGTTTCTTCCACGACGGCACTTGGTCGAGTTACCGAGGTCGAGTCTTAGGCAGCCCGCTGGATATCGGACGGATGCCGTCGTGGCGACTGGTGGTTTGCTCGGCCAATCACGACCAGATCGGCAATCGGGCTCGCGGTGACCGTCCAGCCGAACACCTGGACCTGGATCAACTGGCGGCCGCGGCGCTGCTGACCATGACCTCCGGCTTCACTCCGATGCTGTTCATGGGCCAGGAATGGGGCGCGGTCACACCCTTCCCCTATTTCGCCGATCACGAAGATCCGGGGTTGCGGGAGGCGGTGAAGTCAGGGCGTCTGGTCGAGTTTGCGTCAATGGGCTGGCCAATCGATCAGGTGCCAGATCCCCAGGATCGAACCACCTTCACCTCGGCGAAGCTGCATTGGGAAGACGTCGAAACCGACAATCACGCGGTGATGCTGGATGTCTACCGCAAGCTAATCGCCTTGCGGCGCCAATACTCAGAACTGACCAATCCGGTCCTAGCGCGCACCCGGTGTGAGTTCGACGCCACTTCCGGCTGGTTCCTACTTCGACGTGGCGGATTGGCCGTGGTGGTGAACTTTGCCGATCGCGCGGTGTCGGTCAATCTGGGCGGGCCACACCTACTCCGTTGGGCTACGCCTTCGGGAGCGCAGGTCGACGGTAATCTGATCACGCTGCCAGCACATGCTGGAGCACTCTTACTCCCGCTACAGTCGTGATTCGCCGAGTGACCACAGTGGCTTCGCAATGATCTAACAATGTCTTCACCAACATGGCTCTGACCAGCAACGAAACCCTCGTTTAACGTTTTACTGGCCGATCAGTGAAAGATCGGACAGGATGGCAGAACCGCACTGGAACATGCGGGACAATGGGAGACACCCGCAACGCGCCGAGTCCAGACTCTAAAGGAGAATCACATGGCACCAGAGGCTGCAACTATCCCCAGTAACGCGCCGGCGAATGCGCCCCAACCCCTGCTCGACTGGGTTGCCGGTGTCGCAGCACTGACTCAGCCCGATCAGATCTACTGGTGCGATGGTTCCGAAGCCGAGCGCGATCGGCTGAATCAGCTCATGGTGGACTCCGGCACTTTCATCAAGCTCAACCCGGAGATCCGGCCGAACTCCTTCTTGGCGCGTTCCGATCCGGCCGATGTTGCCCGCGTTGAAGCCTCTACCTTCATCTGCTCGGAGAAGGAATCCGATGCTGGCCCCACCAACAACTGGGCCAATCCCACCGAAATGCGCACCAAACTGGCGGGGCTTTTCGCAGGTTGCATGCGCGGCCGCACGATGTACG
>DHWU01000045.1:15324-15640 GCA_002413345.1 Propionibacteriaceae bacterium UBA5174
ACGATGTACGTCATTCCGTTCTCGATGGGCCCAGTAACCAGTCCTCTAGCCCGGCTCGGCATTGAGATCACCGATAGCCCCTATGTGGTGGCGAACATGCGGATCATGACCCGAATGGGCGTTGAGGCGCTGAATCGCATCGCCGCTGGCTACTACTGGGTGCCCGCAGTGCACTCGGTCGGCTATCCGCTGATCGACGCCACTGGCAACTCCCGCCCCGATGTGGCGTGGCCGTGCAACGAGACCAAATACATCACTCACTTCCCCGAGACTCGCGAAATCTGGTCCTTTGGTTCCGGCTACGGCGGCAACGCGC
>DHWU01000045.1:15910-16637 GCA_002413345.1 Propionibacteriaceae bacterium UBA5174
GGCAAGAAGTGCTACGCCCTGCGGATCGCCAGCGTGATTGCTCGTGACGAGGGCTGGCTGGCCGAGCACATGCTGATCCTCAAGATCACCAGCCCCGCCGGCAAGGCCTACCACCTCACCGCCGCTTTCCCATCAGCGTGTGGCAAGACCAACCTGGCGATGCTGCGTCCGACCATTCCTGGCTGGAAGATCGAGACCATCGGTGACGACATTGCTTGGATGCGTCCGGGCAATGACGGCCGGCTTTACGCCATCAACCCTGAGCGCGGCTTCTTCGGTGTGGCCCCCGGCACCGGAGAGTCCACCAACCCGACCGCGCTGCACGCCTTGGGTAAAGATGTCATCTTCACCAACGTGGCGCTCACCGACACTGGCGACATCTGGTGGGAAGGCATGAGCGACCAGCCACCAGCCCACCTGATCGACTGGCAGGGCAACGACTGGACCCCGGCTTCAGGCACTCCGGCCGCCCACCCGAATGGCCGCTTCACCGTGGCCGCCGACCAGGCCGAGTCGATTGCTCCCGAATGGGAAGAACCAGCCGGAGTCCCGATCGACGTAATCCTGTTCGGCGGACGTCGGGCCACCAACATCCCGCTGATTTCGGAAGCCTACGATTGGCAGCACGGCGTCTTCGTGGGCGCCACAGTGTCCAGCGAGCAGACCGCGGCTGCCGAGGGCACGGTCGGCAACTTGCGCCGGGACCCCTTCGCGATGCTGCCGTTCT
>DHWU01000045.1:16896-68349 GCA_002413345.1 Propionibacteriaceae bacterium UBA5174
GCTACAACATGGCCGACTACTGGGCGCATTGGTTGAAGCTCGGCGAAACGCTTGGCGAAAACGCCCCCAAGATCTTCCAGGTGAACTGGTTCCGCAAGAGCGCGGACGGCGCGTGGCTGTGGCCAGGCTTCGGTGACAATGCTCGGCCGATCGAGTGGGCACTGCGTCGGGTTGCTGGCGAAGTGGGTGCGGTGGACTCAATCAGTGGGCGACTGCCCCGACCCGGCGACCTCAATCTGACCGGACTGGACATGACCCACGAGGATTTCGCGGCCCTGTTTGCCCTCGATCCTGATGCCTGGGCTGGCGAGGCCGACCTGACTGAGGAGTACTTCGCTCAGTTCGGCACCGAACTCCCCGCCGAACTCGGCGAGCAGCTCGTTGACCTGCGCGAGCGGATCGAGAAGGTCAAACAAGCCTGATCTTTGGACACCTTAGTTTGGGGCGTGGCACCTAGGTGCCACGCCCCAAACTTCGTTCTGACAAGGGTGCCGCGCGCGCGGCACGTAGAGTACGGTGTTCGCGAACTGTTTCCGTTGGCTGACTGGACGGTTCAGGGGAGCGTCTGCACCTGCTGACGCCTAGCCGAAAGAGAATTCATGCATGCATTCCGTTTAGGCCGGACGGTCGCCATGGCCGTCACCACTGCTTTGCTGGCTGGCACTGCCCTCGCCACCGCGGCGCCCGCGCAAGCCGCGTCCACGATCTCGCTTACCGGACCTGCCAGCGTAAACGCTGGCAGCACTGCACAGTTCAGCGTGCTGGTTGCTGGCAGCGCCACCCAGTGGAAAGCCGGTATCTCGGTGGTCACCACTCGGGTGGGAGTGTCATCCGCGCCGGCGATCCCCTTGGAAACCGCGGTCACTAAGAACGTTGTGTCGCCCGTTCCGGTGAACACCTCGGTAAGCACCACACCCGGCATCTACCGTGTGACCGTGTCGCTACTTGAAGGCGGCGTGGTGACAAACGCCACCTCTGCCGATTTCAAAGTCTGGGCAAACACGGCCTACAGCAAGTCCGTAACCAACACCAAGATGAGCCTCAAGATGGGCAAACGGGTCAAGACCACCTTCTCCGTATGGGGTCCGTCCTACCAGCGCGGCGCCTCAGCAGTTGTGTTCTACCGTTTCAATGGCACCAAGAAGTTCATCAAGGTGGCATCTGGCAAGCTCAACGCGAGCGGCGATGCCAAGCTGATCACCAAAAGGGGCAAGATTCGCAAGCTCGGCAAGTACTACGTGAAGATCAGCGGCGTCGCCTACGCTGGCACCTACACGACGTACTGGCATGTGATCACAATCCGCTGATCCACAAGCGAAGGCCCCCAGTTCGGTTCACCCGAGCTGGGGGCCTCTGCAATCCTTACCAAATCGGGTCAGACGGCCAGCGTCCGCGCAGGTAGGAGTCCGGATACCGGGCCATCGCATCGGCATCCAACTCCGCGGCCGCGCGCAGCGGCCAACTCGGCTCCCGCAAAGCCACCCGTCCCAGAGAGACGACATCGGCTTGGCCAGCGTCCAGGATCTCCTGGGCCTGAACCGGGTCAGTGATTTGGCCGACTGCACTCACTGGAAGTCCTGCGGTGCGCACTGCAGCGGCGAACCGCGCCTGGTAGCCCGGCGCTGACGGGATCTTCACCACGACGTTGCCGCCAGTGGACACGTCGATCAGATCAACCCCGCATTCCTTCAGCCAGCCAGCCACCTCAGTCGCCTCGGCCACGCTGAAGCCACCATCTGTCCACTCCGTGGCCGAAAGCCGCACCAGTAGCGGTTTGTCCGCTGGCCAGACCGCACGAACGGCCTCAGCCACTTCCAACAGCAGACGGGCGCGCGAGGCCAGATCACCGCCGTAGTCATCGCTGCGGTGGTTGGTCAGTGGCGAGAGGAACTCGAACAACAGGTAGCCGTGGGCGGCGTGCAGTTCGACCGCATCGAAACCGGCCGCGTCCGCCCGCTTCGCCGCCGCGGCGAAATCCGAAATCACCTTGGCCAAGTCTTCGGCAGTCGCCTCCCGTGGTGCGCCAAGCCCAGGAAAGGGGATCGGCGAAGGCGCGATCGTCGCCCAACCACCGTCGGAAACCGGCACTGAACCAGACCTTCCCGGTTCGAATTCGCGATAGACCGAACCCTTACGGCCGGCGTGCTGGAGTTGCACGGCCATGGCCGCACCCTGCCCGTGGCAGAAGTCCACGATCCGCCGCCAGGCGCCCACCTGTTCGTCATTCCACAGCCCACAACACCACGGAGTGATCCGAGCTTCGGCCGTTATCCCAGTGGCCTCGACGATCAGCATGCCGAAACCGCCAGCTGCTCGGGCCCCGTAATGAACCAGATGCCAATCGGTGGGAATCCCGTCCCTCCCGGTGCACTTGTATTGGCACATCGGTGCCAAGAAGATTCGGTTGGGCACAGTGATCCCGCGCAGCTTCAGCGGTTCGAACAACGACGACATGATTACAGATTAGGCACGGCTTTGTTGCAACTGTCGGTTTGTCAGCAATCAGGGCATAGCCTCAACGGCAGGAGGTGAGGCAATGACTGACTCAACAACCTGGGCCGAACGCTATGCGGCGACCGCAATGGTGTGGGACACCACGCCCAACCAGTTCGTGGTTGAGGCCTGTCGCAAACTCCCGCCCGGACGGGCACTCGATCTGGGAGCGGGCGAGGGCCGCAACGCCATTTGGCTGGCTGGACGGGGCTGGACGGTGACCGCCGTCGATTTCGCGAGCATCGCGGTGGGCCGAATCTCCAGCAGAGCGGCCCTGCAGAATGTCACCGTAAACGCGATCGTTGAAAACGCCCTCACCTATCGCCCAAAACCGGCCAGCCTGGAACTGATTCTGCTCAGCTACCTGCAGCTTCCGCTGGACCAACTCCGCAAGCTCTTCGCCAATGTCACCCCAGGACTTGTTCCCGGTGGAAGGGTGGTGTTGGTCGCCCATGATCTGTCGAATCTGACCACCGGTTATGGCGGCCCACAGAATGTGGAGGTACTGGCTAGCGCATCCGAGGTCTCAGGTCTTGCCAAGAGCGCAGGACTGATAGTGCAACGAGCCGAAGTAGTTCGACGCGAAGTGACCACCGATACCGGCATCCGCTACGCCGCAGATCAGGTGATCGAGGCCGTTCACCCCTGAGTCTGGCCACACCGCCGACCAGGGCAGCAACCCAGATCCGCTGTTCGACCTGCGCCAGGCAGCCGTGGAGTGAAGAATCAGAGACAATTCCACCAAAGGCCTGCCGACCGAGGAGAACCGAGCATGGAACTACTGGCAGTCGCCGGCGTGATCCTCGTCGTGGCGGCCGCTACCATCGCCCCACGGCTGGGTGTGTCCACCCCATTGCTTCTGGTAGCCCTCGGTTTCGGCGTCGCCCAACTGCCTTTCGTTCAGCCGGTGGTAGTAGATCCCGAGTGGGTCTTGGCCGGGGTATTGCCCCCACTGCTCTACTCCGCAGCGGTGTCCACGCCGGTGATGGAGTTCCGTCGTGACTTGCGATTGATTTCCACCTTCTCGGTGCTGTTGGTGTTGGCCACCTCCGCCGCGATCGCCTGGCTGGCGATAGTCCTCGTCCCTGGTCTGCCGCTCGGCATCGGGCTCGCGCTGGGGGCGATCATCAGCCCCACCGATGCTGTGGCCACCTCAATCGTCCGTAAGGCGGGGGTATCAACCAGGCTGGTGACCGTGTTGGAGGGCGAGTCGATGCTCAATGACGCCTCCGCGCTGGTGTTACTACGCTCGGCGGTGGCCGCGGTTGGGGTGAGCATCTCGATCTGGCAGCTCACTTGGCAGTTCGTTTGGGCCGTGGCTGCGGCTTTGGCGATCGGTTGGACGGCGGCGCAGGTAAACCTCTTCGTCCGCCGCTGGATCAAGCAAGTGCCAGCCAATGTTGCGCTCTCGCTAGTGATGCCTTTCATCGCTTTCCTGCCCGCTGAGCAGGTTGGCGCCTCGGGCCTGGTCGCCGCAGTCGCAGCGGGACTGGTCACCGGGTACGGCGCTCCAGCCAGAATGGGAGCTGAAGAACGAATCGCCGAGCGCGCAGTTTGGCGCACCATCGAGCTGCTCTTGGAGAGCGCGGTGTTTCTGCTGGTCGGACTGGAGCTGCCTGCACTCACCGCCGATCTGGGCGATACCCAAGTGTTGGGCCATCCGATAGTGCTGGCCCTACTGGCTGGCGCCACGGTGATTGCGGTGCGGACGGTTTTCGTCACCGCCGCAGTGCGACTGCTCGCCTATCGCAATCGACGTGCCGAGAAGTACCTGAAACATCTGGGCCGACTCCAGGCCAAATTGGCGCACGGAGAATTGCCCAAACTGTCCGAGGCAGGCGCGTCTAAACGCCCCGCACTTGGGCTGATCTCCTCCAAGCCCGAACGCATCTCACGATGGAAGCGGTTGGTCACCCGACGGATCGCCGACTTGGACTACCTCGCGTCCGAGCAGTTCGACTGGCGCGACGGGATGATTTTGGTTTGGGCTGGGATGCGCGGCGCAGTCACTATCGCCGCGGCCCAATCACTGCCGGCAGCCACCACCCACCGCTCACTTCTGGTCTTGACCGCCACCCTGGTTGCTGTGGGCACTTTGGCGATCCAAGGCCTCACCCTGCGGCCGCTGGCTCACCGTTTGGGAATCACCGGCAATGAAGCCGAATCTGACCCGGAGTTGTGGCGTGCACTTCAAGGCGAACTTGATCTCGCCGCCTTGCAGAGCCTGCCACTACCCGATCAGGAAGCTCCCACCGAGCTGCTGACCAAAGTGCGCGAACGACTCAAACAGACTGCCGAAGGCGCCGGGCGCAACTGGTTCGGCCTTAAAGGTGCTGACGCCGATGCCGCCTGGGTGAAGTTTCGCGAACTTCGCTTGGCCGCCATCAGTGCTCAACGCGACAGGTTGTTGACCGTGCGCGGTCTAGGCGGCTACCCCTCAGCAATGCTTGACGACGCCTTAGCGCAACTCGATGCCCAACAGATCAGCATCGAGTTGCGCCAGCAGTACGACTAGCTCAGCGTCCGGTGCCGGCGTAGACGATTGCCTCGCCGTCAGCATCGAGGCCGAAGGCGGTATGCCCGGCTCGAACGGCGGTATCGACGTCATGAATGTCGACCACCACTGAGATTCGAATCTCCGAGGTGGAGATCATGCCGATGTTGACTCCGGCCTCGGCCAATGCCCGGAAGAACCTAGCCGTTACCCCCGGATGAGAACGCATCCCGACCCCAACCACCGATACCTTGCCCACCTGATCGTTGTAGATCACTTTGGTGAAGCCGATCCGGTCCTGAGCAGCCTCCAGAGCAGCGATCGCCTTGGCCCCATCGGACTGGCCGAGAGTGAAGGAAATGTCGGTGCGCGCATCGCCTTCCTTGGAAACGTTCTGCACGATCATGTCGATGTTGACGTCGGCGTCGGCGATCACGCTGAAGATATCCGCAGCTTCGCCGATCTGGTCAGGCACGCCGATAATGGTGATCTTCGCCTCACTGCGATCGTGGGCGATGCCGGTGATCAGCGGCTGTTCCATACCCGCCTCCTCATAGTCGATGTCTTTGACCCAAGTGCCCGGCAAGTCGCTGAACGACGAGCGGACGTGTACTGGCACATGCTCACGGCGGGCGTATTCCACACACCGCAGGTGCAGAATCTTGGCGCCGTTCGCAGCCATCTCGAGCATGTCTTCGTAACAGATCTCGGGGATTTGCTTGGCGCCAGGAACAATCCGCGGGTCAGCGGTGAAGACGCCGTCCACATCGGAGTAGATCTCGCAGTAAGCCGCCCCCAGAGAAGCGGCCAGCGCCACCGCGGTGGTATCGGACGCGCCCCGGCCCAAAGTGGTCACATCTTTAGTGGTCTGCGAAACCCCTTGGAATCCAGCCACGATCACGATGTCGTCATCTTCGAGGGCGCCAACGATCCGTCCGGGCGTGATGTCGATGATTCGGGCGTCGCCGTGAGCCGCAGTGGTCAATACCCCCGCTTGGGAACCGGTGAACGAGCGGGCGTCGGCACCCAAGTCGTTGATCGCCATCGCCAGCAGGGCTGCACTCATCCGCTCACCGGCGGTGAGCAGCATGTCGAGTTCCCGCGGACGCGGATTCGGCGAAACCTGCTGAGCCAGATCCATCAGTTCATCGGTGGTGTCGCCCATGGCGGAAATGACCACGACAACGTCGTGGCCGGCCTCTTTGGTCGCAACAACCCGACGGGCCACCCGCTTGATGCTTTCGGCGTTCGCGACCGAGGAGCCGCCGAACTTCTGTACCACGCGCACCGCTCTACTTTGCCAGACATCTACCAGGGATGCCTCATGGGACCACCGGATGGTCTGCCTGGTGGTCACTGCCTACCCTGGGTCTATGACCACGAATTGGGGCTCAAACACCCAAGAATCGGTTCCGCAATGGCAGCAACCTGACTTCGCTGACCCAACACCCACCTTGAGCGGAGAGGTGCTGTTGCCAGGCGAACGCTTCTCGCCGGCACCATCGGCGGCAACCACCGAAGCGCACCGGCTTAGGCGACTGCGCAGCCTACTCATTCCCTTGGTCGTGGTGATTGGCCTGATTGCTGGCCTGTGGTGGCAGACCATCTTGGTCGCCATCTTGGTGAACGTCGTGGTGCGTCGCCGACTCTGGCAACTGAAAGCCGAACAGATTGCGGCCCAAGCTCGACAGGCTCACCCTCGAACGAACCCCACAGACCTACGATGAGGTCGTGACCGAAACCCCTGGCGACTCACGCAAGTGGCAGCAGCCCGAATGGGACCGCACCGCAGATGCCGAGCAGGACCCACCAAACTCACCAGGGGACGCGTTCTTCAGCTCCGCCTCGTCCACGCACTCGGTGGTGCCGTTAACCCCACCGCCGCCACCGACCCTGTTCGAATCGGGACTGCGGGTAGCGACCGGTATCGCCTGGCCGGTAGCGATCGCACTGGCAGTGCTCGGCTATGGCGACTGGATCCTGAACCTAGCTCTGGCTTTCGTATTCACCGCGCTCTTCAGTAGCACCGCAACCGAACTCAAACGCCGACGCAAGCGGCAAACATGAGCATTCGCTGGGGTATCGCCGGGCCTGGTCGGATCGCGGCGACGATGGTTGCCGAGTTCGCCCTAGTCACGGACGCCGAGTTGGTGGCAGTGGGTTCGCGATCGGCCAGCCGCGCGGCCACGTTCGCTGAGCGGTTCGAGATTCCGCAAAGCTTTGGCAGTTACGCCGACCTGTTCGCCGCCGATGTTGACGCCATCTACCTGGCCACACCCCACGCCCAGCACACCGAGTTGGCTCTGGCCGCGATCGAAGCTGGCAAGGCGGTGCTGATTGAAAAGGCTTTCACCACTTCGGTGGCAGACACCCAAGCGATCATCAACGCCGCCCGAGCCCGCGGGGTGTTTGTGATGGAAGCGATGTGGACTCGCTTCCTGCCAGCCATCACCCACCTGCGCGAGCTAGTGACCTCCGGCGCGCTGGGACAGGTGCGGGCGGTCTACGGCGACCTGCTGGCCTTTCGGGAGTTCGATCCAACCGATCGGTTGTTCAACCCCGATCTGGGCGGCGGCGCGGTGTTCGACCTGGGAGTCTACGTAATCTCTTTCGCGCAACAGTTTCTGGGCACCCCCGAGGTGATACATGCCGTGGGTGGCCACTTCGGCAATGGGGTCGAATCCGACGCTGGCATTCTGCTCGGCTACTCCGAAGGACGCTATGCCAACGAGTCGATCGGGTTCACCGCGCCCGGCCCTGGACGGCAAGTGGTAGCTGGAACGCTGGGTTGGGCAGAGACCAAGCCACGGTTTCATCGCGGTGAAGACTTGGTCGTTCAGCTCACTGGAGGCGAGCGTCAGGAGCTACATTTCCCCAAGACTGGGGCTGGCTATACCCACCAGATCGCCCACGTGAATGCTTGCTTGGCCGCCGGGCTCATCGAAAGCCCAGTGATGCCACTTGCCGACACCCTCGCCGTCCAGCAGGTGATGTCGCAAGTGCGCGCCCAACTGCACCGATCGCCAGCATGAAGTTCGGCGCCGAATATGATCCGCTCGCGGGACGCCGGGCCCAACTGATCTTTGTCTTCGCTTCAGTGATCGCCGCCATTGGAATCGGTTTGGTCGGTGGAGCGTTTCGGTGGTGTCTGGAGCAGGCCGCGATCTTGCGACTACTAATCGTCGGCTGGTCCTATGGGTTACCTGGTGGCGGTTGGTTCATCCCGGTGCTGCTAGTTGCCTGCGGGGCAGCGCTGGGCCAGGTCTTCGCCAGGTTGAGCCCGCGGGCTTCTGGCAGCGGAATTCAGGATGTCGAGGCTGTCTGGCGCGAAGAGGAAGAACTCCCCGGACCCAGCGTCCTGCCGTCCCGCTTCATAGGCGGCGTGATCGCGATTGGCTCCGGCATGGTGATGGGACGCGAAGGGCCCAGCGTTCACCTAGGTTCAACCATTGGTGCCGAAGTGGGCCGCTGGTTCGGGCTGTCGGATTATGAGCGCAAGCTGCTGTACACCACAGTGGGTGGCGCCGGTCTCGCGGTGGCGTTCAACGCCCCACTTGGCGGCGCTATGTTCACCATCGAAGAAGTGACCAAGTCTTTTCGCACCCGGGTCGTACTGATCATGCTGTTGACCACGCCGATCGCGGTCGGAGTCTCGCGGTTCATCGAGCCCAACCGTCCGGAATTTCTGGTCACCGCACCGGTCACCCCAGAGCTTTCAGCGATTTGGGTCTTCCTGCTGTTCGGGTTGTTTACCGGACCGTTAGGAGTGCTCTACAACGCAATGGTGACGCGGCTACTGCAGTGGGCCGACCACTCGCGAATCCCGCCGACCGCGCGGGCGACCCTAATCGGCGCCGCTATCGGCCTGCTCCTGTGGTTAAATCCGCTAACCGTGGGCGGCGGCGACGCGATTACCCAGCTGATTCTCGGCGGTGGCCAGTTCACCGTGTTGGCGCTGCTCGGCTACCTAGCGGTGCGGTTCATTGCCGGACCACTGTCGTATGCCGCCGGAACCCCGGGCGGCCTGTTCGCCCCGCTACTTGCGGTGGGTGCAATTTGGGGAGCGTTGTTCCATGGCGCTTTGATGGCTTTCGGCGGGGATTGGATGGTGGGTCAAGTCGGTTCAAGCCCAGTCCCCTTTGCGCTGGTCGGAATGGTCGCCTTCTTCACGGCCAGCATCCGGGCACCGTTGACTGGGGTAGTGCTGATCATCGAAATGACCTCAACTGCCGCCCTCACCACGATGATGTTCGCTGGCGCGGCCGGAGCACTATTCGCGGCGTCCATGCTGGGCGCGGTTCCGATCTATGATTCACTCCGCGAACGTATGCTGGCCCGCCGTCCCACGCAGTGAATCGCCACCCTGCCCGAACAAGGCAAGGCAAACCCGTCAACCAGTCAACAACCTCCATCTGACTAGGGCATACGCAATCCTGCCCAAGGCACATTTTCGCATTGCACCAATGCACGTACCTTGATTACAGATTGAATCAATGAGGATTCAACCAGCTGGAAAGAGGTAGCCATGAAACGCAGTGCTCTCGACAGGCTCGTGGCCTGGGTCGGGTTCGCGCTAGCCGCGGTACTCCTTACCGCCGGCGTCTTGCTTGCCGTGGCCAGTTCATTCGTGAATGGCCAAGTAGCGGAGCAGCTTTCTGCCCAACGGGTCACCATGCCCACCGCCGCGGCGTATGGCACGTTACCGGCAGCCGACCAGGCCGCACTCGCTCCCTACGCAGGCCAAGAGATGACCAATGGTAATCAGGCCAAAGCTTTTGCCGATCACTACATTCAAGCCCACCTCAACGCGATGGGCGGGGGCCGCACCTACGAAGAGGTCAGCGGCGAATACCTCAAGTTGAGCAAGGATCCGAACGCCAACCAAACCGAGCTGAAGGCTCTTGGCGATCTGCGGCAGACCATGTTCATGGGTGACACGCTGCGCAGCATGCTGCTGACGGCTTACGCCTTCTCGACAATGGGAATGATCGCTGGCATTGCAGCCATCGCCTCGTTCGTCGGAGCCGTGGTACTAGCAATCCTGGGATTCCTCGGCCTGCATCATGCCAAACACGCGCAGGGCGAAGTATTGGCCAAGACTGAATAGGGCACTGCTCAAGACTCAGTTCATTACTTCGGGTTCGCCACTCGGCACTGGCTTTCGCGCTGCTCCCAGGCTGTCAATGGTGAGCAACACCAGGGCCACCCAGACCAGGCCAAAACCGAACCAGCGGGCTGGCGGCATCGTTTCGTGATTGATCCAAACCCCGAACGCAAACTGGATCGTCGGAGTAAGGAACTGGATCAGTCCGATGGCGCTCAGCGGGATCCGTCCCGCAGCTGCGGCGAACATCAGTAACGGCACCGCAGTGACCACCCCGGCTGCCACCAACCCCGAAGCCAGCCATGGTCCGTTGGCGAGAAATGCCGCCGTTCCGGCCAACTGCAGCCAGCCCAGAAACACCAGGGCGATGGGGGCCAATACTGTCGTCTCGACGGTCAGTCCCACTAAGGGCGAAACCCTGCCGCCCACTTTGTTTTTGGCCAGTCCATACAGTCCGAAGCTGAACGCCAAACTCAACGCCACCCAGGGAATCTGGCCGTAGCCGATGGTAATCACGACCACCGCCAGCCCGCCGACGCCCACTGCCGCCCACTGGGTTGGCCGCAGGCGTTCTTTCAACACCAGCACCGCCAGCCCCACGGTGACCAAAGGGTTGATGAAATATCCCAAAGCGGTATCGACGATGTGGTTGTTGACCACACCCCACACGTAGATGGTCCAGTTAGCGCTCACCAGGACGCCAGCGGCGGTGAGGCCGGCAAACAGTTTCGGATTGCGTAGCACTTGGCGCAGCTGGCCAGTCTGCTTCCAGACCACGACTCCGATTAGACAGAAGACGAAGGTCCACAGCACCCGGTGTCCGACGATCTCGAACGGCCCCGCGGCGGAAAGAAGCTTGAAGTAGAGCGGGAAGGATCCCCAGATCAGATAGGCCCCAACTGCCAGCCACAAACCCCTCGGATCTAACTGGCGAGGGGAATCACGCTGGGTGTTGGCGGGCACCGCCTCACCATACCTTTGGGCTCAGATACCAAGGACCGAGGGCCAGCACTGTAGTGCTGACCCTCGGCCGTGGAATGGGCGGTTCTCACCAAGCCGAACCCGAGCGTAGTGAGAGCGCCCCTGGTGTCAGTGAGCGATTGCCTCGGCAGCGCCCGCTCCGGTCATCGACCGGACCTCCATTTCAGCCTGCAAATCGGTATTCGCTGGCTCTTTGGAGGTGAGCGTCCCCAGCACGCCCGCAATGATCGCTAGCGGGAGGGCGACGATGGTCGGGTTCGTCAGCGGGAACCAGGCCACCGGGTTTACCCAGGTGGGGCTAGAGATTGCCGGGGAGAAGATAATCAACAGCACCGAGGAAGCCAAGCCGGTGTAGATCGACCAAACCGAACCCCGGGTGGTGAACTTCCGCCAATAAACCGTCATCAGGATCGATGGCAGGTTCGCCGAAGCCGCCACCGCGAAGGCCAATGAAATCAGGAACGCAATGTTCTGACCGTTGACCGCGATCCCGCCAATGATCGCGACGACTCCAATCACCACAGCGGTGATTCGAGCGACCTTCACCTCTTGAGCCGGATCGGCCTTGCCCTTCTTCAACACAGAGTTGTAGAAGTCATGGGCAAATGATGCCGAAGCTGTGATGGTCAGCCCGGCGACGACCGCCAGGATCGTGGCAAACGCCACGCCGGAGATGAGGGCCATCAGCACCGAGCCGCCTAGCGCGAACGCCAACAGCGGAGCGGCCGAGTTTTCCTTGCCAGGCGCGGCCAGGATGGTGTCCATACCGACCAAAGCAGTGGCTCCGAAACCAAGCACCAGGGTGAACAGGTAGAAGATGCCGATCAGCACGATCGCCCAGACTGCCGAGCGACGGGCTTCCTTGGCGGTGGGCACGGTGTAGAACCGCATCAGCACGTGGGGTAGGCCAGCGGTGCCAAGCACCAAAGCCATCGACAGCGAGATGAAGCTCAGCGGATCCTTGCCGTACTTGGCCATCGGTTCCAAGATCCGAGTGGCATCCACACCCCAGTGGTTCTTGGCAGCCGTTGCGGCATTTGCCGGGTTGGTTACTGCGGTATGGAATAGATCGCCCATGTTGAAGCCGAATTTGGCCAGCACCATCACCGTCATCACTGCACCGCCGATGATCAACAGAGTTGCCTTGATCATCTGCACCCAAGTGGTGCCCTTCATGCCACCAACCAGCACGTAGACGATCATGATCACGCCGACCACCGCGATCACCACCGACTGCCAAACCGGATCGCTCACCCCCAGCAGCAGGGCGACCAAGCCGCCAGCGCCAGCCATCTGAGCCAACAAGTAGAACAACGAGACTGCCAAGGTCGAAAGGGCGGCGGCGGTACGCACCGGACGCTGATTCATCCGGAAGCTGAGCACATCAGCCATCGTGTATTGGCCGGTATTTCGCAGCGGTTCAGCCACTAGGTAGATCGCCACCAGCCACGCCACAAAGAAGCCCGTTGCGTAGAGCAGGCCGTCATAGCCGTAGATCGCGATTGCGCCGGTGACACCCAGAAAGGACGCTGCCGAAAGGTAGTCGCCGGTGATGGCTAGACCATTTTGGCGCCCGGAGAACGAAGCGCCGCCGGTGTAGAAGGAGCTAGCCTTCTTCTCCGAATTTCGGCTGACCACAATCACCACGATCAAGGTGATCAGGACGAACGCTCCGAAGATCGAAATATTCAGGATCGGATCGCCACTCATGACTTGGCCTCCTCAGCCTCAAGCTTGACCCGGATCGCTTCGGCCATCGGGTCAAGTTTCTTGTCTGCCGTGCGCACATAGAGCCAAGTTGCAAACCAGGTGGTCGGGAACTGAGCCAGGCTGATCCACAGGCCCACATTCAGCCCGCCCCAGCCGGGCAGCTTCATGAATCCGGTGGCATAGATCGACAGCAGCACGTAGATGAAGTACCAAACGAGCACTACGGTGACGACCGGAAAAGCGAAGCTGCGGAAGCTCCTGCGGAGCTTTTGGTATTCGGCCGAATTCTGAGTCGCTACGTACCGATTCATCGGCGGGTGCGGATGTTCTCCGGTATTACTCAACTCTGGCAGCGGCCAGTGATCCTTCGGAAGATGGAATTCCGGACTGTCCTCAGGCGGACCTTCCGGTGGGTTTGAATGCGTCACAGCGCACCCCCTATTCAGGCGTGTGAGAGTTTCATTTCGTCTGAGGAGCCGGACCTATGGGTTCGTCCCGGAAGCTACCTCAGTAACAGATTCCCCGGTGGCCGATTTCGATTTGGGTTCGCCTTCGTTGGTGCGGCCGTTATGCGGGTTGGTGAGGAACGTACGGGTTGCGAACTAGTGGTGTCAATGGTTCTACGTGGGGAAATTGCGTAGAGACATCCACGGTGCACAAGTGCATCCACAAGACCCAAGGCAGCCAAGTCGGCTCGACCCTGACCGCCCGCTGACTAGGAGACTTCCACCAGGTGGGCATTTTCTGCTCAGCATCTGGGCATAGGCAGTCGGTCCTGGCCGTGATGAATTACTCACCACGGCCAGGACCGCCAAACGGATCAGTGCGCGATGGCTTCAGCCGCTCCAGCACCGGTCATTGAACGGACCTCCATCTCGGCCTGCAGCTCAGGATCTGCAGGTTCGCGAGAGGTGAGGGTTCCGATGATTCCGGCAAGGAATGCCAACGGCATTGCCACAATCGTCGGGTTTGTCAACGGGAACCAAGCAATCGGGTTCACCGCTGGTGCAGTGGCGATCGCCGGGGAGGAAATGATCAACAGAATCGAAGAGATCAGGCCGGTGTAAATCGACCAGACTGAGCCACGAGTGCTGAACTTCTTCCAGTAGAGCGTCATCAAGATTGAAGGCAGGTTCGCACAAGCCGCAACCGCGAAAGCGAGCGAGATCAAGAACGCGATGTTTTGGCCGTTGGCAGCAATCCCACCGATGATTGCCAAGACGCCGATGACCACGGCAGTGATCCTGGCTACCTTGACCTCTTGGGCCGGATCAGCCTTGCCCTTCTTGATCACTGAGTTGTACAGATCATGAGCAAACGAAGCCGAGGCCGTGATCGTCAACCCAGCCACTACCGCCAAAATCGTGGCGAAGGCGATCCCGGAGATGACGCCCATCAGCGGAGCCCCACCCAGTTCCAACGCCAGCAGCGGGGCCGCGGCGTTCTCTTTGCCGGGCGCCCCCAGGATCTCCTTGATGCCAACCAAGGCCGCAGCACCGTAACCCAGCACCAGAGTCAGCAGGAAGAAGATGCCCACCAGCACGATCGACCACACTGCTGAGCGGCGAGCTTCTTTGGCCGTGGGCACGGTGTAGAAACGCATCAGCACGTGCGGCAAGCCAGAGGGCCCGGCCACTAGCGCAATCGCCAGTGAGATGAAGCTCAGCTTGGTAATCCAGGCAGTATCGCCAGTGCCGCCGTACTTCAACATCGGCTCCAACAGAGCCTGGCCAAGCGGCTTGCCCTTCGCGTCAGTCGGGTTGTTCGATACCGCAGCGCCCAGCAGTTCAGACATGTTGAATCCGTACCTGCTCAACACCCAAAACGACATCACTGCGGCACCGATGATCAGCAAGGTTGCCTTGATCATCTGCACCCAGGTGGTGCCCTTCATGCCACCGATCAGCACGTAGACGATCATCACTACGCCCACGCCAGCGATCACAGCCGACTGAGCCAGGGGATCTTTGACGCCCAGCAGCAGCGCCACCAGCCCACCAGCTCCGGCCATCTGCGCCAGCAAGTACACCAGGGAAACGACCAGGGTGGAGATCGCAGCGGCGGTACGCACCGGACGCTGACTCATCCGGAAACTGAGCACATCAGCCATCGTGTATTGACCGGTGTTCCGCAGCGGCTCAGCGACTAGATACAACGCCAATAGCAAGGCGATGAAGAAGCCAACCGAATACAGCAGGCCGTCATAGCCATAGACCGCGATCGCGCCGGTAACGCCGAGGAAGGCCGCCGCCGACAGGTAGTCGCCGGTGATAGCCAAGCCGTTCTGGCGACCGGAGAAGGATGCCCCGCCGGTGTAGAACGTGCTGGCCTTCTTCTCGGTGTTGCGGGTCACCATGATGACCACAACCAAAGTGAGCAACACGAAAGCGCCAAAGACGCCCATGTTGATCAGGGGAACGCCATATTCCTTCATCTCAGGCCTCCTTGGTTTCGGTTTCGAGATCTTCGCGGATCTTTTTTGCAATCGGGTCGAGCTTTCGCTCCATCCGTCGCACATAGGCCCAGGTGGCGAACCAGGTTGTCGGGAATTGGGCCAAACCGATCAGCATGCCCACGTTCAGGTTGCCCAGTGCTGGGGTGCTCATGAAGTCCTCGGCGTAAGTCGAGCACAGTACGAAGACGAGGTACCAAACCAGCACCGCGATCACGGTTGGGAAGGCAAAGCCACGAAAGCGACTGCGTAGCTGTTGAAATTCCTCACTATCGCGAGTCGCCACATAACGGTTTGCGGGCGGGTGGGGATGGTCTTCAACGGTGCTGAGTTCAGGCAGCGGCCAGTGGTCTGGAGGCAGGTGGTATTCGGGCGCATCAGTTTCTGACGCGCCCGCAGGGACGGGTTTATTGGTCACGTGGGTTCTTCCGGGGCAGGAAATTGGTCTTTGAGGCACCACCGGCGGAAACCAAGCATTGGTGTGGCTTGGATGCATCGCCTACGTGGTCAGATCTGATGACGCGGAGTCGGCAGAGATCGGTCGGCTCGCCGCGCCATCGAACAGAGTTTCGCCGACCCTAGGTACTGCACCTACACCGTGTCAAGGGCCCATGGTGAGGAAACTGCGCATTGCTAGCGCAGTGTTTCCCCCAATCAAGGCCCGCCCACTCCCACCGAACGACCTCTCGCAGTAGCGCGCCGGCCGGTGACGATTAGGTGGATTGCAGAAAGTCCAACAGCAGCAGGTTGTACATCTCGGGGGCTTCCAAGTTGGGGTGCGCCCCAGCACCAGCCACCTCAGCGAAGGTCGCGTCATTGAGGCCTTCAACCAGCTCGCGCCCTGCCATTCTTGCCGGGTCATCGACCCCAGCAATCACCAACGCCGGCGCGGTCACCCGGTTCAGATGCTGCCCGAAATCGGCAGTAGCGATCAGATCCATTGCTCGGATCAAATCCGCTCTTGTGGCACCACTCTCGGCCAACGCCTTGTTCGGCATCAACCGAATGATGGTGCGCTGCCACCGACTCACCATCTTGGACGGAGTCACCATCGCCCCACTCAGCACCAGGCCAGCGACCATGCTTGGCTCAGTGGTAGCCACCTGCAAGGCCACCATCGCACCAAGTTGGTGGCCCACCAAGTGGGCAGCCTCGATCCCATTGCGGTCCATCAAGGCCAACACTTCATCTGCGGCCGCGGTCAGCGACAGTTCAGCTGTCTTGCCCGGACGTAATCCGGCCAGCCATGGCGCAAGCACCGAAACCTCGGAGCCGATTGCCTCCACCTGCGACTGCCACATCTGCGGGGTGCGTCCAGCAGCGTGGAGCATCAACACCGGTTTCGGCTGGTGCACAGTTATCCCTTCGTTCGGACAACGCTAAAGCTAAAGCCCAAGTCGGCGTCTTTGAACCATCCCTCGCCGGTTTCGGACTCAACAATCGAAACCGCCAACACCTCGGCTGCGATCAGCTCAGCGTGCGCGCGAAGGGCCTGGGCCACCTCACCGCCAGCTTGCCAAGCCACCTCAATCCGATCCGAAACCTCGAATCCGGAGGACTTGCGAGCTTCCTGCACGCTGCGGATGAAATCGCGGGCCAGGCCAGCGCGTACCAGTTCGGGGGTGAGTTCTAGATCCAAGGCCACTGTCTCGCCTTGCTCGTTGACCACCGACCAGCCTTCGCGGGGACGTTCGGAAATGATCACCTCGTCGCCACTCACCGTCACTTCGCCAACCTCGGGGACGCTCACCTTTGCCGTACCGGCAGAGCGCAGTGCTGCGGCCAAAGCAGCCGCATCGGTGGCGGCAATCGCATTGGCCACCAGCGGGGTCTGTTTGGCGAAACGTTTGCCGAGACTGCGGAAGTTGCCTTTCGCCGAGTAATCCACGAGGTCACCGGCAGAAGCGAAGGACTCCACTGCCCAGACGTTCAGCTCCTCCTTCACTTCAGCAAGCAACTCGGCGTCCAACTCAGCGAACGCGGCTGAAGGCACTAATGCCCGACTCAGCGGCTGCCGGGTCTTGATCTTGGCTTCAGCCCGGGCCGAGCGGCCCAACTCCACCAGTCGACGAGTGAGTCGCATCGCCGAATCAAGACGTTCAGCAATCACGGCCTGGTCAACCAACGGCCACTTCGCCAGGTGCACTGAGGCCGGACCATTGGGGTCGGTGGTCACGAACAGGTCTTGCCAAACCCGCTCGGTCACGAACGGCGCCAGCGGGGCCATCAACCTGGTGACCACACTCAAGGTGTCATGCAAAGTCTGCAGCGCGCCGGGCTGGCCCTCCCAGAAGCGCCGCCGTGAACGCCGGACGTACCAGTTGCTCAGATCGTCAACAAAGTCGGCCAACAGGCTGCCAGCTCGCTGAGTGTCAAAGTCTTCCAAGGCCGCGGTGACGTCCCGGGTGAGCACATTGCGGGCACTCACCAGCCAGCGATCCAACACCTGCTCGCCTTCACCGCCGGTACCGGGCGTCCAACCATTTGCCCCGGCGTAAAGGGTCTGAAAACTGACCGTATTGAGGTAGGTCATCAACACCTTACGAACGGTCTCTTGAATGGTGCCATGCCCCACTCGGCGCGAAGCCCACGGCGACCCACCAGCGGCCATGAACCATCGGACCGCGTCCGCGCCGTGGGCGTCCATCAACGGGATCGGCTCCAAGATGTTGCCCAGATGCTTACTCATCTTGCGGCCATCCTCGGCCAAGATATGGCCTAGACAGAGCACATTTTTGTAACTCGACTTGTCGAACACCAAGGTGCCGATGGCCATCAGCGAGTAGAACCAGCCGCGGGTCTGATCGATGGCCTCACAGATGAAATCAGCCGGGTAGGCCGCTGCAAAGGCCTCCTTCGAACCGTCGGCCCAGGGGTAGCCCCACTGGGCAAAAGGCATCGAACCCGAATCGAACCAGGCATCGATCACCTCTGGCACCCGATGGGCAACCTCGCCGCAGGTCGGGCAGGGGAAACTCACCTCATCAACGAATGGACGGTGCGGATCCAGCCCCGAATAGTCGGTGCCGGTCAGCTCGCTGAGTTCGGCCCGGGAGCCAACACAGGTCTGATGTTTGGCCGCGCAGCGCCAGATTGGCAGCGGGGTGCCCCAATAGCGCGACCGAGACAACGCCCAGTCAATGTTGTTGTTCAGCCAGTCGCCGTAGCGTCCCCACTTGATGTTTTCCGGATACCAGTTAGTGCCCTCGTTTTCGCGCAGCAGGGAGTCCTTGATCGCGGTGGTGCGGATGTACCAGCTGGGCTGGGCGTAGTAGAGCAGCGAGGTGTGGCAGCGCCAACAATGCGGATAGGAGTGCTCATAGGGCAGCACCTTGAACATCAATCCGCGGTTGGTGAGGTCATCGACGATCACCTGATCGGCGGTCTTGAAGAACATGCCACCAACTAGGCCAAGCTCAGGTTCGAAGGTGCCATCGGGGCGCACCGGGTTCACCATCGGCAGGCCATAGGCGCGGCAAACCAGCATGTCGTCTTCACCAAAAGCTGGCGCCTGATGCACCAGACCAGTGCCATCACTAGTGGTCACATAATCGGCCAACACGACGTAATTGACCCCGCCGGAGGTTTCAGGGAAGTCGATCAGGTCGAGCGGGCGGGCATAACTCCAGCGTTCGAGTTCAGCGCCGGTGAAGCGCTGGCCTAGCGTCCAGCCTTCGCCGAGCACCTTTTCGACCAGCGGCTCGGCGACCACCAGAGTTTCGCCTTCGGGACCGTCCTGAGTGGCCACCACGTAGGTCACGTCTGGGTGCACCGCGACCGCAGTGTTACTCACCAGCGTCCAGGGGGTGGTGGTCCACACCAGCAGGGACGCCTGGCCAGCCAGCGGGCCGGAGGTCAGCGGGAAGCGGACGTACACGCTGGGGTCGGTGACATCTTCGTAGCCTTGGGCCAGTTCATGATCGCTCAAGGTGGTGCCACAGCGCGGGCAGTAGGGCGCCACCCGGTAGTCCTCGACCAACAGTCCGGAGTCGTGGATCTGTTTCAGCGCCCACCACACTGACTCCACATAGTCGGAGTTCATCGTCCAATAGCCATCTTCTAGGTTCACCCAGTAACCCATGCGCCGAGTCAGTTCGGTGAACTCATGCACATGTCGGCTCACTGATTCGCGACATTTGGCGTTGAACGGCTCCACCCCGTAGGCCTCAATATCGGGCTTGCCGTTGAAGCCAAGCTCCTTCTCAACAGCCAATTCGACCGGCAGTCCGTGGCAATCCCAGCCAGCTTTTCGGTCGACCCGAAAGCCCTGCATGGTCTTGAACCTGGGAAAGACGTCCTTGAAGACCCGGGCCTCGATGTGGTGGGTGCCAGGCATACCGTTGGCCGTGGGTGGGCCTTCGTAGAAGGTCCACGGCTGACCATCTTTGGTAGCTTCCAACGAGGCCGCAAAGGTGTTATTGGCGTCCCAGAAGTCGATTATTTCGCGCTCCATCGCCGGCAGGTCGATGTTGGTCGGCACCGGGCGGTAGTTGCCGGTGGGCGCTGAATCGGTGGTCATCTGGTGTCCTTCGTCGTCCTGATTGACGAAGGGACGAGGCGCAAGCCCCGCGGTACCACCCTCCTTGGACGCCTTGACCGGCGCCCCGCTTACTTATTTGCCACAGCCGGTTCTACTGAGAGCCTAGGCTCGGTTCTTCCGGCAACTCCGGGGTGATGGCCCCATCAATGCCTGGTGACTCGACGATTCTAGCCTGCAGCCGCACCGACTTCACTGATCGGAGTCATGACAGCCCACTCCATAACCGCCCCACTTCACAACAACGCCGCTTCATAACAACGCAGCGCCACCTGGACGCGATTGGTGGCGCCCAGCTTGAGCATCGCCGAACTCAGATGAGTCTTCACCGTGGCCAAGCTGACAAATAGGGCCTCTGCGATCTCCAGATTGGTAGCACCGCTGGCCACTGCCAACGCAATCTCGCGCTCCCGCTCGGTGAGGCGCCCCAACTCACCCAATGCCCGGTCTCGGCGGCTGGTGTCGGCCTGGCCGACGGCCGCGGCCACCAACTGCCTGGTGATAGTCGGCGACAGTGGAATTCGCCCCTGGGCGGCTTGCCGCACTGCCGAGACTAGCTCGGTCGGTTCAGTGTCCTTGAGTAGAAACCCGACCGCGCCCAAACTCAGCGCGGCCAGCACAGTCGCATCGTTGTCGAAGGTAGTCAGGATCAGCACTTTGGCGTCCGGGTCGGCTTCCAGCAATGCGGCGGTTGCCTCCAGCCCGTCCAGCACCGGCATTCGAATGTCCATCAGCACGACATCGGGGCGCAACTCGGACGCCGCAGTCAGCGCCTCCCGGCCGTTACCAGCCTCACCAACCACGCGCAGGTCTTCAGAGCCTTCAAGCAGCAGCCTCAAACCAGCCCGAATCATCCATTCGTCGTCGACCACTAGGACTTTCACCTGCGCCATGGCAGCTTCACCTCCACCACGAAATGCCCGTCCAGATTCTGATCGATTTGCAGCTGGCCACCGTTCAGCCGGACGCGTTCAGCGATCCCAGCCAGGCCTATCCCCGACCCTGGGCTGGTGGGTTCAACGCCAGCCAGGCGGTTACTCACCGCTACCCGCAGCCAATCGGCAGTCTGGTCAATCTCAACGTTCACTGACACGCCTGGGGCATGCCGCAATGCATTGGTCAAGCATTCCTGCACGACTCGAAAGACGGTGCGGGAAAGCTCTGGGGTCAACCCTTCAAACACCGAAGGATCCGCCTGAACTGTCACGGTTGACCCGGCCTGACGCACTTGTTCGACGAGTTCACCAAGCCGTTCAGTCAATGCTGGCGAAGGCTCGTCGCTTGGCATCTCGGACAGCATGCCCAGTGTCCGCCGCAGATCGACCAATGCCTGCTGGGCAGCTGATCTGATCGCCGCCACACTCGAGGCACGCTGGTCGGGAGCGAGATCTGGACGGTATTCCAAAGCGGCCGAATGCAGCGCAATCACCGAGAGTCGGTGACCCAACTCGTCGTGCAGCTCGCGCGCGATTCGTCCACGTTCAGCCAGCTGGGCGCGTTCGATAGTCGTCTGTTGTTCCTCGCGCAGCAATTCGGCTTCACGCTGCAGACCAGCCAGTTCGGCCCGCCGCGATCCGATCGCCACGCCGGTAGCCACCGCAATCCCCGAGACGGCCAGAGCCGCCACCAGCACGGAAACGGCGCCCACCCAGCTTGGATCGCTCAGCCCCGACAGGCCCAGAAGGACTTCGGCTGCCACCGCAGACCCAGCCACGGTCGCCACCGCGATTGCTATCTGACCGAATCGCCGATGGGTGGCCAACGACACCATGGCCAACAAACACGCCCCCGTTGCGGCACCGGACAACCCAGACCCAGCGGCGATCAGCACTGCCACCAGCAGTGGTGATCGATGTCTGAAGACCACCAACACCATCGAAATGGCGCCGATCAACAGATCCACCAAGACCAGGCCGAAACGGGGTGGGGCGGCGCCATCCAGTACGCCGTCCAGTGCTAAGGCCAGGGAAACAAACCAGATCGTTGCGCCGATTAGACCAGCCGCAGCCAGCGGCCAGATTCGGCTCCACAGGCGCAGCAAGGTTGGCATTACTCAACCTTAGGGGTGGGGCCTGCCTGTGGGGATCGGCCAAAAGACTGAGCCCGCCGGCCGCGATCTTGAACCTTTGCTCGATGCGGCCAAGTGGGCGTGCCGGGGAGACTACTTGCATGGACACCGCGATTACCCAGCAACCCGTCGCTTCTGAAGCGTTGCCTTACCACCGGCTCGCCCGCTATTGGGCACCGGGACGCCGACTGCGTCCGCTTTGGGGCGTATTGCTGGGCGCGGCTTTGTACTTGGGATTCGGGCTAGTGGTGATTGTGGGTGCGGTCATTCTTGAACAGCTCGGCTTTCCGCAGTTGTCTGCCGCGATTGGCAGCGAAGCGATCGATGCCACCAATCCACTCACCTACGCAGCGCCGTTCATCATGATCGCCCTGCTATTGCCAGCCATCTTGCTGGGGTTCTGGGTGGTTGGCTGCCGCCCGATCGGATTACTTTCTTCGGTAGCCGGTCACCTGCGTTGGGGCTGGTTGGCCCGGCTGACCGCTGGGGCCGTGGCGATCTGGGCGGTGACGATCGCATTCAGCCTGCTGGTCGATGCATTAACTCGACGCACTCCAGCTGAACCCACCGGTAGCTGGTGGCTGGTGATTGTGGTGTTGCTGACCACCCCATTTCAGGCAGCGGCTGAGGAATACGTGTTTCGTGGGGCGCTGGGCCAACTGATCGGTGCCTGGTTGAAGCACCCGGCCTGGGCAATTCTGCTGCCGATTCCGCTGTTCACCATCGGGCATCAGTACAACTGGATCGGCCTGGTGGATGTGTCGCTGTTTGCCTTGGCCGCCGGTTGGCTCACCTGGCGCACCGGCGGGCTGGAAGCCGCGGTTGTGATGCATGTGGTGAACAACACCTTGCTCGGGCTATTGATTGTTCCTGGCCTGATCAACCCGAACCTGATCGAGGCCAGCTACACAGACCTTCTTTTCGGTCTGTTGCCGGTAGCCGGCTTCACCGCTTGGGTGGAGTGGAACTGGCGGCGCCAGCACGGGCTGACCCGGCTGCGCGCAGCCAGCGACGATTCACAACTGGTCGGCAACCTCGGTTGAAGATGTCGGCTCGTTGTTGGCCACCGGTGGTGGCGTAACCACCTGCGGCGGAACGACAGCACCCAGCAAGACGGCTTTACGCGCCTGGTAGTCGTTGATGTCGATTTCGCCGCGAGCCAGACGCTCGTCCAATATCTGCAAGGCGGTGGATTGGACCAGAACGCCTGCTTTGTCACCAGCACCGTTGCGGTAGCGGCGGATCAACACGATCACCAAGGTGGCGACCACTGCGATCAGGAGCAGCGTGGCGATGCCAGCACCAAGGCCCATCCATAGATTCGATCCGTAACCGCTGTACCCCTCGTAGCCGCCATATCGACCTGGCCCGTACCCCATGAGATCCTCCAAACGCTAATAACGCTTGAACCCAGAGTGCGCGCCACAACTGTCTGCGCGCTGTGGATTGGCCATGAAAGTAGTCAACTACTTAGTTGGAGCTCAGATCGCACACGACGCCGGATCTGGCTCAGGCGGCTCCGCGTCGAAGATTGCGCTGCGCTGCGGGTCGGGCAACTGCTGCCACTGCCAGCGCCGCTCGGTGTCGGCGTTGAACTGTTGCTCACAGGGTGCACTGTTCAGCATTAAGGCTTCAATAACGTAGTCAGCACAAGTCTCGGCAAGAGTCGAGTCATCAGCACTAGCCGCAGCATTGCTCGCCGCTCGCACACAGGCGGCCACCGCCTGGTAGCCATTTTCGGATAGGTCCCGGGCCGCAAGGTGGGCGTCAAAGGCAGCATCGCGGCAAGCATCGAGTGATCCAGCACCAGCCGCCCACCCCTGCGCCGCGCTGATCGCCGCGGCGGCGCGCTGGTCAGCAAAGTCTGGGAACCCCGCCAAAGCGTGCGCCGCACATTCGGCGGCCCACTTGGTCAGGATCGGGTCGCCAACCGGTTCCACCGCTTACTCCGTTCTGCCAGCACTGCCTCAATCGCCAAGGCTAGACCGTCTTGTTGGTTGCTCGCTGTCACCAGATCGGCAGCAGCTTGAAGCTCGGGGACGGCATTAGCCATCGCCACTCCACGTCCGGCCCAGCGAATCATTTCCAAGTCGTTGCGAGCGTCACCAGCAGCTAGTACCTGCTCGGCATTAACGCCCAACAGTTCACACAGCCGGATTAGTCCGCTGGCTTTGGTAACGCCATCGCCGCCAATCTCCAAGAAGGGTGCCCCCGAAGTGGTCGCGTGGAAACCGGTTAGCCCTGAAGCCTGGACGACTTCGAGCAGGTCGTCGGCAGACAGTTGCGGGTGACGAACCACCAGTTTCAACGTTGGTTGACTAACCACCTGTGCCAACGGTTCGGTGACCATGTGCCACCAATGGGGCACTTTCTCCATATCGGTGAGTAGCTCGATGTAGCCAGGCTCGGCCGCATGCCTGGCACCCTGATCGCGGACTGCAGAGACCCGCACCCCGGGCACTTCAGCACGGAGGTGCTCAACTAGGGCGCTGACCGCATCAGGTTGTAGAAAGTCCTCGAAAAGCGTGCTGCCATCAATCAGGTTCTTACCGATGGCGCCATTGCTGGCCACAACGTGGCTGACCCCGCAGGAGGCGATTTCGTCGGGCAACTGCCCGGCTTGGCGTCCGGTGGCGACCACCACATACATTCCGGCGTCAGCGGCGCCTCGGAGCGCGGCCAGAGTGCGTCGACTGATCGTCTTGTCGTCACGCAGAACGGTGCCGTCCAGATCGGTGGCGATCAGGCGGATCGGCGCCAGCATCATTGGTGCGGCTCGTTCAACCGGCGGCGCCCAGCAAAGGCCCGGCCCAAGGTGACTTCGTCGGCATACTCCAGATCGCCACCAACAGGTAGCCCACTGGCCAAGCGCGAGACCACCACATCGGTACCGACCAGCAGCCGGGAGATGTAGGTGGCAGTGGCTTCGCCCTCCAGATTGGGGTCGGTGGCCAGAATCACTTCGGTGACGGTGCCATCGGCCAAGCGGGTCAGCAGTTCGCGAATATGTAGGTCGGCTGGACCGACATTGTCGATCGGGCTGATCGCCCCGCCGAGCACGTGGTACAGACCGCGAAACTCTCTGGTTCGTTCCACGGCCATCACATCTTTTGATTCCTCCACCACGCAGATTGCGGTCTGGTCACGACGGGAGTCAGCACAGATCCGGCAGGTGTCGGTTTCGGCAATATTGAAGCAGCGCTGACAGAAGCGCACCTTCTCGGCCACTTCACGCAGCGAATCGGCCAGGCGTTTCACATCTTCGGCGTCAGTGTTGAGAATGTGGAACGCGATCCGCTGGGCGCCTTTGGGCCCGACGCCAGGCAGCCGCCCGAGCTCGTCAATCAGGTCTTGGATCGGTCCTTCGTACATTTTTGGGTGCGGTACCTATACGCCTAGATCGGGCAGCTGCGGCATTGTGGCCGCAGCCAAGGCCATGGCCTGCGCATTGGCATCCCGCACCGCGGCCACGACCAGGTCAGCCAGCGTTTCAGTGTCTTCGGGATCGACCACTTCGGGCTTAATCACCAAGCCGATGAGTTCTCCGGTACCGCTGACCTGTGCTTCCACCAGTCCACCGCCAGCGCTACCGGTCACCACCTTCGTACCGAGCTCAGCCTGAGCCTGTTCGAGTTGGGTTTGCAGCTCCTGCGCCTGAGCAAGCAGGCTGGACAGGTCCATGGAACCTGGGTCAAACATAGGTACTCCTTGGTCGATTGATCCGGCTCGGCACAAGTCGGCACGCGGTAATGCTAGCCGGGCAGCGGATTATTCAGGATGGGTCGATCAGCTCAGCGCCTAGGTGCTTCATCAACAGTTCTTCACCACTGGCAGCATCTTCACTCACCTCAGCATCGTCGCGATCTGGCTCGGCTTCAGGATCGGCTGCCTCGATCGGGCCTGGCCCAGATCTGGTGGGCCGAATGCTGGCGCGCGCTGCTCCAGCAGCTTCGGAACGTGCTGCCGGCTCCGCTGCCACCTTGGAAACTGGTGGCGAAGCCGGCGATGCTTCGGCGGTGGCATCGAGGATGGTCTCGATCTGGAACGCCACCCCGAGTTCGTCAGACAGCGCTTCTCGCAACACGTCGGTGCTACCGCCACGACTGAAGGCGTCCCGTGCCCCAGGATTGGCCAACCCGAGGGTCAGCACGTCTGCACGCACCTCGACGACTTGGGCGTTCTGACTGAGCAGGATCCAGGTGAACCGGCGCCGATTCTTTACGTTTTCCAGCACCTGCGGCCAGAACCGCCGCAAGTCGGCGGTACTAAGGCTGGACGGATCAGCTGGCGGTGCGGCCTTCGGCGGGACCGGCGCCGAGTCCGGTTCGGCGCTGGATCGCTGAGCAGGCTCAACCGCCTGCTCAACCAAGTCTGAATCAGCTGACTCGTCGGGCTTCGATTCAACTGGCGGTACGGCTTTCGGCACAGCGCCAAATCCAGGCGCGGCCCAGGGGTCGCCACTGCTGGCTTTGGCAGCGGGCGCGGCTTGCGCCTTCACCGGACGCGGTTTGGCAGCCGGTACCGAAGCCAGGTCGCTTGACTCACTCGCAACCGGAGTCGTCTGCGCGCCAGCAGCGGCAATATTGAGGCGTCGCTCCAACCGATCCAGGCGAGCATGCAAACCGCGTTCGTCCACATCTGCACCGGGTAGCAGCACCCGGGCACACATCAGTTCTAGATGCAGCCTGGGGGCAGTGGTGCCACGCATCTCAGTCAGCCCGACCGCGAGCACTTCGGCCGCTCGAGTCAGCTCGGCAGCACCCAGCGAATCGGCCTGAGTGGTGAGCCGATCTCCCTGATCGCCAGATACCTCAACTAGACCGCTGCTGAGCGCTTCAGGCACCGCCGCCACAATGATCAAGTCACGAAGGCGGCGCAGTAGGTCTTCGGCGAACCGGCGGGGATCCTGACCGACCTCGATCACCTTTTCCACTGCGGTAAAGACCCCTTGAGCATCACCTGCCGCGAAAGCGTCGATGATCTCGTCAAGCAGGGCATCGGGGGTGTAACCGAGCAATGCCGTGGCCTGGTGATAGGTGACGCCCTGCTCGCCAGCACCGCCCAAGAGTTGATCAAGTACCGAGAGCGAATCGCGCACCGACCCGGCGCCAGCCCGCACCACCAGCGGCAACACCGTGGACTCGACCGCGATTCCTTCGGCATCGCACAAGGTGGCCAAGTAGGCCGACAGAGTCTTGGGCGGGACCAACCGGAAGGGATAGTGGTGGGTGCGCGAACGAATCGTGCCCAACACTTTGTCGGGCTCGGTGGTTGCGAAGATGAACTTCACATGTGGCGGCGGCTCTTCGACCACTTTCAGCAGGGCATTGAAACCCTCCTTGGTGACCATGTGGGCCTCGTCGATGATGTAGATCTTGTAGCGGCTATGCACTGGCGAGAAAAATGCTCGTTCCCGCAGGTCACGGGCCTCGTTGACACCACCGTGCGAAGCCGCATCAATCTCAATCACATCAATACTGCCGGTGCCGCCCCGGGCCAGATCGCGACAGGACTGGCACACTCCGCACGGCGTTGGGGTCGGGCCTTCGGCACAGTTAAGGCAGCGAGCCAGGATCCGTGCCGAGGTGGTCTTACCGCAGCCTCTGGGCCCCGAGAAAAGGTAGGCATGATTCACCCGGTTATTCACCAAAGCCCGTTGTAACGGCTCGGTGACGTGGTCTTGACCGATCACTTCGGCGAAGGACTCCGGGCGATACCGTCGGTAAAGCGCCAACGGAGTCTCCGGACGCCAGATCTGAGCGGCCGGCTCGCGCAGCGCATCCACCGCGTCCATCAGGGACTCGGTGACTTCCTCATCGCTTCGATGCCGGGGCAGAACAGCAGCCTCTGCGGCAGGAAACTCCTCAACTTCGGGCTCACCGCCGAACAGATCTGGACCGCCTTGGGGGTCATAGGGTTCGGACTCGAACACATCGTCTTGTTCGTCGTCTTGGTCGTCCACGGTTGCACCCTAACGGTTGCTGCCGACACTGGCGCGGGCTCAGTCCGTCCCAGAATTGAACGGCCCCCGCGCACCCGGAAGAGCTCACTTACCCTTGCTGTCTTCCGACCCTGGGGGAGTTGGGCGAGATACCGCCGCGCGGGGAACCGTAGATGAGCTTACCGTGGCCGAGGCGAGCTAGGCGAGTCCAAGCCTTTGCCGCTGCCATTCTGCTTAGACACCCCGCAGTTGCCCACCCAAGATATGGTCACTGCATGGACGAATCGGCCCCGATTGTCATTGGCTATGACGACTCAGCATTTGCTCGGCAGGCCCTGCGCAGGGGACTGGCGCTGGCTGCCAAGCTAGGCGTGCCTGTGCGCCTGATCCGAGCTTGGACGATCAGCAATGCGCCACGGCCTAAGACCTGGGAACCAGGCTTTGTGCCTCCGGTGGACGACTACCGCAACGCGGTGCTGGACGATCTCACCGCCCAGGCTGCAGCAATCTTGGCCGAATTCCCGCAGGTCGAAGTGAACCTTGAAGCGCCTCACGGCGCTGCTGGACCAGAGCTCATCAAGGCCTCTGCGGACGCCCAACTGGTAGTAGTCGGCACCCGCGGCTTGGGTGGCTTTTCCGGCCTACTGCTGGGCTCGGTCTCCAACCAAGTGGTCGAGCATGCCCGCTGCGATGTGCTGGTGGTGCGCCGCACCGGTGGAGACCAAGCGCCACCACGCACCGCAATGTTGGATCAGGCAATTCCACCGGCCTAGGCCGAAGACTCAGCCCAAGGTGGGAAACATCCGCGGCCCCAGAAACACTGCCGCGACCGCGCCAGCAATCAGGTAAGGGCCAAACGGAAGCGATGCCTTGACCTTGATCCGGCGAAGCAGAATCAGCACGATCCCCACTGCGGCCATCAACACCCAGGCAAGCAGGAAACCCGCTACCACCTGGGACACGCCGAACCAGCCGAGGAAGCCGCCGACGACCCCCGCTAGCTTGACGTCACCGAAGCCCAGGTCCCGGGCAAAGATCGCCATCACGAAATAGAGCACGAACATCGCCAACGCGGCGGCACCAGCTCGGCCCAAGATCAACCATTTGTGTTCGGTGGCCGCGACAATCGTGAGCATGCCAGCGAGCACCGGGTAGAGCGGCAATACGATCACATCCGGCAGCCGATACTCGGCCAAGTCGATCACCACGAGCAAAGATGCCCCCACCGCCATGGCCGCGAAAGCCAGCTGCTCGGGCACCGAGGGAGCCAAGCCCGCCAATCCGCCCAAGCCCACCGCTATCGGCACCTGCAGCCAGCTTTTCGCCAGCCAAGATTCGGTCTCGAATTGGGAGCGCATGAACGGATTGAGCAACGCAGCAGCCACACCGCTGACAAGAGCCCAGACAACCACCGCGATCAGGTTCACAATGAAACCTATCCAAGCACCCCGAAGGACTTCATCGCCTGAATGACGCCCGGCCCGATCACCACAACGAACATGGCGGGCATGATGAACAAGAGCAGCGGGAAGATCACCTTGACCGGGATCTGCATCGCACGGCGCTCAGCGTCCTGGCGACGTTCTAGGCGCAGTTCGTCAGCTTGAGCCTGCAGGACATCAGAAAGCGCGATGCCATAGGTCTCACCCTGAACCACTGCCCGGACAAATCGTTCCACTTTGTCCACACCGGTGCGTGCCGACAAATCGTCATAGGCATCTCGGCGAGTCATCCCAACTTGAATGTCCTGCATCGTCCGGACGAGCTCATTTGCCAGCTCACCGCGGCCGTTCTTCGCCACTCGCGACATAGCGGCGTCAAAGCCCAGGCCTGCGTTCACTGCGATGCTCATCTGATCAAGGATGTCCGGTAGCTGGAGTCCAATTGCGGCCCGACGCTTCATCCCAGTGTTGTAGAGCAGGATCTCGGGCAGGAAGAACAACACCGCCGTGATCGCGATCCCGAACAGGACGCTACGCATGTCCTTGGCCGAGAGCACCATCCAGAACATTGCCATCAGCCCGACCAGCCCGAGCAGAAACTTCATCGACACCAGGCGATCCACTGGCCACTTTTCCGGACGCCCAGCGCTGGCCCACAGCTTGGTGATGTTCTTCAACATCGCGGGCGGGGTCCGCCGCAGCAGCGCCTCAGCCAGGTCACTATTGGCCTGCTCGGCTGCAGCTCGTAAGTCGGTTGGCTTGTCCAGGTCACGCTTCAGGTTGGACAACACCTGCTTACGCCCGCTGGCTGGACCGGCCAAGACCAGCCACCAAAGCAGGCCGAGGCCAACAAACACCAGCAGAATGGCGAGAAACACAACGGGGTTCATCGTTTCTCCTAGTACTTCAGATTGATGATCTTGTACAACCACGCGCCGCCGATCATCATCATGACTGCGCCAACGCCCAGCATGATGAAACCGAGAGGAACCGTGGTTATCAAGAGGCTGATGTACTTCGGCGCCGTCATCGTGAGAAAGCCTGCCACCACAAAGGGCAGCGCCATCAAGATGATTGCCGACAGCTGACCGTCCGCAGCAAGCGACTTCACTTGGCCTTTAATCTCGGAGCGCTCCCGAATGGTCTTAGTGACCCCGTCTAGCACGTCAGCCAGGTTGCCACCGACTTCACGGTTGATCCCGATGGCCTGGGTGACCCAGAAGAAGTCTTCATTTCGCATTCGCGCCTGAACGTCGTCCAGAGCTTCCATCATCGGACGCCCCACCCGAACCTCATTTGTGACCCGAGCGAACTCGAGCGAGGTTGGCGGTCGGCCTTCCTGACCGATCGTGGCCATCGCTTGCGGCAGGCTGTAACCAGCCCGCAAGCTGCCAGCGATCATCTGCAAGGTTTCGTCCATCTGCGATTCGAACTTGGCCCTGCGCCGACTGGCCATTAGCGATAGCCAAAGCCGAGCGGCCACCGCAGCTGCGATCGCCATGATGACGCCCAAACCCGCGTTCCCCAACATCAGACCGGTCGCGAACAGCGCCATACACAGTGAGAAGAAGATAACCACCAGCTCTTTCAGCGGGGTGGTCACTCCGGCCTCTTCCAGAATGGAGCTGAATGAGTTACCCCGGCCTGCCAAGAACTTCTCCGCAGCCTCGGTCGCCGCATCTGCGATTCGCGCCACCGCGCCGGTCTGCTCAACCCCGATTCGGCGGCGTTCAAGCGAAACCTTGTGGCTAGGCAGCATCATCAACACCAGCATGATCACGCTGGCGACAAAGATCATCCCCCAACCGAGGATTATCTGGATGTTCACCGGGTCTCCCACATGGCTGAGGTGCCGAAGATCCCCGGCGACAACTTGATCCCGAGATCAGTCAGTTTCTGCAGGAACTGTGGCCGCAAGCCAGTTGGCTGCACCTTGCCCAAGAACTTGCCATCAGCAGATACGCCTGCGCCGAAGTCGAAGGTGTAAATGTCCTGCAGGGTTACGGTGTCGCCCTCCATGCCAACCACCTCGGTCAGCGAAGTCACTCGACGGGTGCCGTCCCGCAGGCGGGTCAACTGCACGATCACATCGACCGCTGAGGCGGCTTGCTCCCGGATTGCCCGCAAAGGAAGATCCATGCCCGCCATCAAGACCAGAGTCTCGAGCCGGGCCAAAGCGTCCCGGGCACTGTTGGCGTGGATGGTCGACAGCGAGCCATCATGGCCGGTGTTCATCGCCTGCAGCATGTCGAGTGCTTCAGCGCCTCGACACTCGCCGACGATGATTCGGTCAGGACGCATCCGCAATGCGTTCTTCACCAGTTCACGAATCGTGACTTCGCCACGACCCTCAACGTTTGCCGGCCGCGACTCCAGCCGCACCACATGGTCCTGCTGGAGCTGCAATTCGACCGCATCCTCGATCGAAACGATGCGTTCCTTGTCCGGAATGAACCCCGAAAGCACGTTCAGCAGGGTGGTCTTACCAGTACCGGTACCACCGGAGACGATGATGTTGAGTCGGCCAGCCACGCAGGCTTCGAGCAATTCGGCCATTTCTGGGCTCAACGATTGCATCTTGATCATGTCGGACACCTTCAAGGCGTCCTTGGAGAACTTTCGGATGGTCAAGGTAGAGCCGCTCACCGCCAGTGGCGGGATGATTGCGTTCACCCGGGAACCGTCCTCCAAACGGGCGTCAACCAGCGGCGAAGACTCATCGATGCGTCGACCAACTTTGGTGACGATGCGATCAATGATTCGGCGCAGGTGAGGTTCGTCCTGGAATCGCACCGGGGTGAGAGTGAGCTTGCCGGAACGTTCCACGTAAACCTTGTCCGGGCCATTCACCATGATCTCGGTGACGCTCTTATCTGACAGCAACGACTCAAGCGGGCCTAGGCCGAGCACATCGTCATGGACTTCCCGAATCAATCGCTGCCGCTCCCGAGCGGTCAACGGCAACCGGCCGCCTTCGATGATGGAGTTCAGTTCGTGTTGCACCAAAGTGCGCAGCGCAGCCTCATCCAGGCTGGGGTCGTTGAGTCGGTTGCCGATCCGCTCGAAGAGTTGTCCAACAGCCTCATCCTTGAGCCTGGACAATGCATCGTGGGTCTCCATCACCACCGGCTGAGCCGTGGCCTGAGTGCTGCGGCTAGCCAGCCGATTTGGATCGATTGGAGAATCTGGCGATTGGGATGCCACTGGCACCCAGGTCACCGAAGCTCCGCTGGTGTCGGCACTGGCATCAGGGTTGGCCAGGTACGGCGCCGGAGCACTGAAGTCGTCCACCAAGGCGCGCATTGGGGCGGCCGAAGGTGCGGCGTCACCGTCCTCGAGCGGAATTCCCCGCTCACCCTTCATCGCATTGACCCGCGCTGCGAGGTTCATTTCTTATCCCCCTTCTTCGCGAAGTCGAGGAAGCGGCGGCCTTTGTCGCCGGCTTGGTCGCCAGCCGCAACCATGTCCACCAAGGACTTCAGCTGCTTGGCCACTGGGTCTTTGCCGCCTTGTTGCAGCAGCGGTATCCCCTGGTTAGTCGAGATCGGCACCGAATTTGATTGCGGCACCATGAAGTCAACCTTGCGACCGATTGAGGCTTCCACATCACCGACCGACAATCCGCGGCTGGGATGCATGAAGTTGAGCACTACAAAGCGAGAGTCCAGCACGATGCTGATATCGCGGAGGGTATCCAGTTCCTTTCGCAGACCCCGAACCCCTGGCACGTCCAAGCTGGTCACCAACACCAAGACATCCGTCAGATCCAGCACTGACAAGGTGTGTTCGCCCAACCCAGGCGCAGTATCAACCACCACGTACTTGAACAAGCTGGCGAGCATCGCCAAGAGGTTGCTGATCTCTTTGGGAGTCACCGCATCGGCGGCCGCCGGCGAATCCGAACCTGGCACAACAAACAAGCCACTCTGATGCTGAGTCAGATAAGACTTTAGGGCCATCGAATCTCGACTAGCTGGCCCGTGTGCCATGTCTGGCAGGGTGAACTCCGGTGAGATATTCAGCGCACTACCGACATCACCGAAGTGAATGTCGAGGTCAACCAGAACAGTGGAGTTCGGCTCAGTCAACGCCAGCCCCACCGCGAGGTTAGTGGCCACGGTGGTCTTTCCCACACCGCCTTTCGGCGAAGCCACCGTGACCACCTTTCCCCGCTGAGGCGCCGCGCCAGGCGTACCTGGCGCCGCTTCGGACGTGGGATGGCTGGCGGCCCGATCCAACGCCTGTTTCATTTCCTCCAGCGGAGCCATTGGGTGAACGATGTCTCGAACTCCGGACCGCATCGCTGCCAGGCCCACTTCGGCCGCACGATCACTGACCAGGATCACCGGAATGCCGAAACTCTGGTCCAGGTCTGAAGCCACAAACAGGGCTTCTTGAAGCCGATCTCCCGGATCCAGAACCACGACCCCCGGCATCGGTGCTTCACCGAGTTCGGCCAGCAGGGTTTGGACATTAGGTGGGAAGGCATCAAGCACCAGTGGAAGCACGTCTTGCCCCCACGACTGCTGAACCAACTGAACCACCCGCGGATTGCGGCTAACGACAAGTGCTGTACTCATGATCAATCACCCGAAAATCTGTTTGACAGAGATCGGTGTGGTCGAAGCGGCGTTCGTCGCGTCTTCCACGATCCACACCTTCTGCGACTCAAGCGACAGAATGAGCCGTTGGGCGTCTCTGGGCTCCAAAGCAACAGTCAACATGCCGTCCTCACCCACCTTGGTTACCAACACGTGGTTGAGAATCTGTTGGTTGGTGGTGGCGGTATCGGTGGTGATCGTCACGTAGATCGCCACCCTCGAACCCGGAGTCAGGGCGTTGCCGACCATCCGTTGCGGATCGAGCAGCACTGACACCAACTGCAGATTGGGTGGCACCACGACATCGCCAGCAGCAGTGGTGCCTGCCTTGGCAAAGAGCGATGGAAGTATCTGTTGTCCAACCGGCAGGCTGGAGATCGCAGCCAAGTCGTTAATCGTGTCGGTGCTTGTCAACGCGCCGCTGACGATCGCCACATTGGGCACATCGCGCAGTTGGACGGAGGTACCGAGCTGACTGCCTAAGGTGCCGACAGGAACCTCGGTAGTGACGACTAGTACTTTGCTGGTTTGAATGCCCTGCATCGCTCGGGCGTCAGCACCGGCGACGTAGTTGTACAGCAGGATTGCGCCGAGGCCAGCCAACACTATGGCGACGATGGCCGCAATGAGACGACGTTGCATGTGGGAGACCGCCTGTTCTCAGTGGGAGGGACGCGGCGTTACTGCCGCCAGTGCTCTCCCGCCGCCAGCGGGTGGAACACCAAATACTGTGAACAATGACTTTCCGAACCGTCAGACTTGCTTCGAGCAGTCCACCATTGGGGGACAATGCCAGAGAAGCCAACACTCGCCAAGCCATCTATTCCGGTGACGCTTTTGTCACCTATTCGGGGGACTGGATTGACTATCTTGATCCAGGCTTTGGAATTGGACAACCATTGTCCAATTTAGCCGTGAGGCACTCGAGGCGGGGGCCCAGAGTGCCTCACATAGGCTAACTTGCGCGGAAATCAGATCTTGTTGGCCACGTTCGAGAACATGGTGCTCAGATTGCCGCCTAGCGTGGTGACTACGGTGATGATCACTGCTGCGATGAGCGCAACCATGATGCCGTACTCAACGGCAGTGGCGCCGCGTTCCTTTGTGGCGACGACAGCGCCGATGATTTTCGCGGGCAGGTTCTTCATTGGAGTGACCCTTTCTTAACGGGATAGGTTTGATGATGCTCCCGACAGGCCATCCAACATCGAGAACGTCTACGAGAAGTTCTACACCGGATAAACCGGGAATGTCAAAGGATTTCCTAAACTGTCCCCTTTGGGGTGACTAGGCATTTTGCAAAATGTCACCCATTTGGGGACTAGTTTCCAAGTGTGCATTTATTGCTGCCAAGGTAAGCCTCGATCGGCCGCCCCCTGCCACGCCGAGCCCGTCCCCATCTTGCACACCACGTCGAGCCGAGCGTGACCCCGATACCCCGCATCCTGGAGCGGCCCGAATCAGTACCGGCCGGCCGCGAAGTCCGTGACCCAGCAGCCCCGCAGACACACCCCACAACAAGGTGGTCAGGGCGGCCACAGTCGATACGCCTGCGACCGCACGCCCAGCACCGCGTCAACCAGTCTGAACTGAGCACTCAAACAGCCTGCAGCTCCCCAGCCTTGCGCTCAAGAATCAATTAATGGGTCATCCTAATGGGGGACAAAACAGTACAGGCTCGCGGCTATTTAGAATTACACGAATGTAGTTGTGGCATTGAGCGCCCATTATCCGTGTAACCCAAATGGGGGACACGGTCCGCACCATGGAGCACATTCAAGCCAGCCTTTCGCCCGGCTACCGTGCCCTGACTAGGGCTTATATGGGTGCAGCGCGACCCGAACTGTGCCATCACGTACAATTCTTTGTGAATACGGAAAGCCACCTGAGTTCATTGACAGGGTTCGCGGAATCGGCCTAGACTCGAAATACAAAGGCTTATAGTGGTGCATCCACGCAGAGCTGGAATGAAGGGGACCTGATGCGCGGGCTTAGGATACGCACCCGGGATCGCGGTGCCGCTGCGGTCGAATTTGCCCTGCTGCTGCCGCTCTTGGTTGCAATGCTGATGGGGATGATCGACTTCGGCCTTGCGGTCAACGCACAGGCGATCGTCGCCAACGCCTCCCGTGAGGGAGCGCGCGCTGCCAGCTTCAATGCGGACGCCAACGCCACTAAGACTGTCGTGCTCAACGCATCGAGCACCCTGCTCGGAGCGCCGCCTACGGTCACGATGAGTTGCACCACTATCGACGGAGCCGCAATCAGTAGCTGCTCTTCAGCCGTGGCAGGGAATGTCGTCAAGGTGACCGTCACCTATCGCTACAACTGGATTTCGCCCGGGATTCTCGGGTTGCCCGGCTACAGCGACATCACGTCAGTCAGCCAGATGAGAATCGAGGCAACATGAGCACGCGGATCAAGGCCCTGCTGGTGCGGGGGGAACGTGGCGCAACCGCAGTCATCGTCGCGTTCTCGATCGTGCTGCTGTTCGGTGCCGGTGCAGTTGGCTTCGACATCGCTCAACTGGTAAACGCCCGGCAGCAAGTTCGTGGGGCGATCGATGCCGCCGCCCAAGCAGCCGCTGTCGACCTACCTGGCAGCCCCAGTGATGCGATTGCCCACGCCAACCAGATTGCCCACGCCAACTACTCCGAGATTCCCGATGGCGGGCTAACCATCAAGTTCTACTGCGTGGTGAAGAATAAGTCGGGCGTGCCTGATGAGAGCCAGATTCCAAGCACCTGCAATCCGGGCACTAAGGGCCTAGATTGGACCGTTGCGAGCAGCATCTGCACCAGCTCCGCAGTCTGTGCGATTCCCGTCGACCCAAGCAAGACTTCAGTGAAGGCAAACACGCTGACTATTTCTTATAGCCTCAAGGTAGACTACGTATTTGGTCCTGCAATCAACATCGATTACGGCTATACCGGCGATCAATCAACCGCCTCCTGCAACGGGCTTTGTGGTGGGGAATCCCCAGCAAATCCAATGGATGTAGTGGTAATGGCGGACCGCACCCCTTCAATGAGCTCCAACCTGACGGATTTGAAGACGGGATTGAAGGAAATGCTTAAGGTGATGAACCCCAAGCAGCAGTACCTGGCTCTCGGCACCATTGCGCAATCCGTCACAAAGAAAGGGTGCCTAACTGGCACTCAGACGATCAGACCCACTGGACAGAACCCATTCCCTGGGACCTGGGTGCCGGTCGCATTTTCCAACGACTACGCCACAGTAGACTCCAATGGCGTTTCCACACCGGTGCAGTCCAGTAGCTTCTGGAAGTCAGCGGACTGCCTCGCGCAAGACGGCTCCACTGGCTGGAATACTCACCTGAGCGCTGCCCTGAAAGGCGCTGGACGCTATCTTTACGGCAATCAGTTTGCGGGCAGCAGCAACAATCTGGCCTCATTGCCAGACCGGACGATCTACGGAACCCCAAAGAAGGTGATCATTTTCGAAACTGATGGGTCGCCAGTAGAGGGTGTGTACCGTGATAGCGCATCCGATCTGTCACTTAACACCACCAGCGACCCTGGTAATAAAAACACGCAAAGCGCCTGCGCTAACCTACAGACGGTTGCCAACGAGATTAAGAGTCAGCCGAATAGCGTGATCATCACTATCGGATTCGGAAGTGCGGCAAGCTCAGCATCGAAGAGTTGCGGTCAAAGCATTGGTACAGTCGGTGATCTGTTGGCCAGTGTCGCTAGCGGCGGTGCAGTGAACGATGGCTGCTACAGCCCTGCCAAGATCGCCAACGAAAACGGCGATGGTGACAACTACTTCTGCGCCGCTACCGCCGAGGAGCTAAAAGAGGTGTTCGCGGCCGCTGCCGGCCAGGCCACAAAGAGCACGAAGTTCATGAAGATCCCAGGCATCAGCGACTGAAACCTTTACAAGCTCACTCCCGGCTCGGCACTGAACCGGGAGTGAGCTTGGCTGGCGATGTTTCAGGCGGTGCAGTTAACGGCCCACTCAACCCAAGTACTGCGCGATCCCTGCCGCCAAGGCCTGCGCTGCTTGGGTCCTGAATGAAGCTGATGGCAGCAAGGCTGCGTCAGTGACATTCATCATGTTGCCCATCTCCAGCATCACCGCTGGGCGCTTGGCAAAGTTGAGTGTCCCCAGATCTGAGCGGACGCTCAGCGCAGTCCCCTTGCCGATGTAGTTGGATCGTGGCATTGCTGTGCCGCTTTCCAACTTCGTGCGGAGGTCCACGGCTAGCGCCTCAGACTTGTCCTCGACCGCTGTGCCGCCCTTCATCGACGGCGAAACGATGAGGTGGAAGCCACGATTCGACTTCCCGGTGTTGCCATCGGCATGGATCGAGATCAACACATCGGCCTGCAACTCATTTGCCAGATCAGCCCGGTGGTTCACGCACAGGTCAGCGGAGGCAGTGCTGTCATCGGTGCGGGTCAATCTCACGGTGGCCCCACGGGCTTCCAACGCCTCAGCCAACGCCTGGGCTTGGGCCAAGTTGTAGGCATGCTCGCTGTAACCGCCGTTGGTGGCGGTTCCCGAAGAGTTGCAGGGCTTGGTCCCACCGATTCCATTGGGCACCTTTTGGGTGCCCCACTTCGATGTCCAGCCACCGGTATGGCCAGGATCAATCACGATGGTGCGTCCACTCAAATCGGTGGCCGAAGCCGCTGCTGCGCTGGGCGAGGCCGAAGCATCCACCGACGCCGGAGGTATGGTCGTTCCGACCGAGTTGGTGGGAACCGCCGTAGCCTGCTCGACAGCCGGCGCCGCCGCACAACCACTGGTCACCGACAAGCAGACCAGCAGTCCACTTAGACCTGCCGATCGCAGCGAATCCCTCATGCCTGCAAGTCAACCACGGGAGCCGCCCAGTATTCGTCCAACGTTCGAGTGCCGTGACGAAGGTCAAGTGGCACAAACCGCCCCACCAAAGCCAGTGAGTCTGCTCCAGCTGGGCGGTAGTCTCCGAGCAAGGAGGTCTTGCCATGGAGTTCAGACACAACCAAGAGCTGAGCCGCTTTGAGGCTTGGCTGGACGGAGAGCTAGTCGGCGAAGCCCACTATGTGCAAACCGGCGAGGTGGCCGACTTCGATCACACCAGCGTGTCGAGCCAGCACGAAGGCAAAGGCATCGCCGCGGGCCTAGTCAGCTACGCCATGGCAGCGATCCGGGCCACCGACCAGACAACAGTCCAGCCGAGTTGTCCCTACGTGGAAGCCTGGTTTGGCCGGCACCCCGAATATGCCGACCTGTTGAGCTCAACTCAAGTCAGCTGAGCGGCACCGGAGCTAGGTCCTTGGCGCGCCAGGTTTAGAGCGGCAGTCGTTCGACGTCCACCTGCACGCTGAGTGTCGACTCCTCGGCTTCGCTGAACACCACTCCACGTAGCGGAGACACGTCGGAGAAGTCCCGCCCCCAGGCCGTCACGATGTAGGCCGAATCAACAAAGGTGTCGTTAGTCGGGTCCAGATCAACCCAGCCCGCCGGCGTCCAAACGCCCACCCAGGCATGCGTGGCATCGGCACCTTGCAGTTTCGGCTGTCCCGGAGGTGGGCTGGTCTCCAAGTAGCCGCTGACATATCTGGCTGGCAGTCCGACCGAGCGGAGACAGCCGACCGCCAAATGCGCAAAGTCCTGACACACGCCCTGACGCAGGGCGAGCAGCTCGCTCAGCGTGGTCCGCACGGAGGTGGCGCCTTTGGTGTAGCTGAAGCCCTTTGCGATTGCCGCATTCAGCGCCATCAAGGCCTGTCCCAGCCCGAGTTCGGGACGCAGCACCTGCGCGGCGAACTGCCGCACCGGCTCGGTGATGGCCACCAGGGGTGACGGCAAGCTGAAGTCAACCAGTTCCAGCTCAGTCACCTCGTGGGCTGCCTCAACCGCCTCGGCCAACGTCCAACGATTCAGGCTCGCCAGGTCTGGGAGTTGCCGATTGACTTCCACCACACTTTCGGCGCGCACCACCAATTCAGTAGCAGGCACCCGAGTTTCCAGGTAGAGCGAATGATTACCGAAGTAGTCCAGGTGATCGCTGATCAACTCCGGTTCAGGCACCGAGGCCACTTCAAATCGCAGCAGGCGCTGCTCCGGGGTATCGCGAGGACGCAGCAGCGCCCGGTTGTAGCAGGCCTCCACTTCATCTTGATAGCGATAACCGGTGACGTGGCGGACCCGATAACGACGCAAGTCTTGCTCCATCAGTCCACCGCCCAGGTGGTCTCAGCAGCTCGCCGGGTGGCCTGGCGAGTGAAGTGCCGTGCCGAAACCCGCTCCGTCAAACCCGCCAGGCTCGCAGCGAGCTGCTCCAAATGCGCAGCACTGGCGGTCTGGTCAGCGTCGACGAATTTCGCTACCACTTCCGCAATAGCTTCCGCTTGCGCGGCAAGTTTGGCGTCATCGATCAATCGCAGATCCTGAACCAAGCTGACCAGTTGGTAGGCCACCGATCGCGGATTGGCCTGATCGTGCACCAGTAGGTCCAAGACCGATTCCCAGCCGGTCCCCGGCCCAGTTCCCGCGGCCAACCTCCGACGATGGGTGATTATGCTTTCCCCAGCCCGTAGCACGGCCTCGGCAGCCAACTCCGCCCACGGCCCGTGCACTGGCACTGATCTCGGCTCGGTCACCAAGGTGTAGCGCAACAGCTTCACCGTGTGCGCGGCTCGTTCGACTCGGCAGCCAGCGTCCAGGAAGGCCCATGATGAATCACGGACCATCGATTGGGCCATCACCCCGGCATAGGCGAGCAACGATTCCAAGACATCGGCCAGCAGTTGCTGCAGACCAACCGAGTCAGCTGGTTCGGTGGCCAAGGTTCGTTCCAGGCGGTTGAAGATGCTCCAAATGTCAACACTGAGCAGATCGCGAACTTCCTGGGCTTCGGCGATCAGACGGCTCACGCTGTGATGCACCCCACCCGGGGTGGCTTCGTCCAAGGTGATCCTGGCCAAGTACCCGATGTTGCTCTCGCCAATATCGCGTTCACAACCGGTGATACCGCTCACCGCGCGAAGTACCAGGGACAACGCCGCCGCCCCTGAAGAGCCCGCATGAGAGCCAAAATCCTCGGCCAAGTCGTCGGCGACCTTGAGCAGCCGTGCAGTGCTCTCGGCGCGCTCAGCCAGCCGTCCGATCCGCATCAGGGTGCGGGCCACCCGCGGCGGCACTGCGGCCTGCCGGGCCACCGACAGCCGGGGACGCGCCAGTTCAGCAGACCCCAGCTGGGCAGCCGCTGGCACCCAAACATCTTTAGCCAAGGCATCGGCAACGCGGGAGACTGTGTCACTGTCGATCGAGCCGGCCACTCGACCCAACCCGCCCGGCAGGAACCGGTAACCATCCGAAGTGGACACCCCGAAACTGCGCAGCACGAACCGGCGAGGCTCCAACCCAGCACTGGTCACAACTGGGGCTGTAGACAGCTCGATCGGCTCCTGGCCGCACCAGGCCCACGGCTCGGCTTGAATCTGCGAAACCAGCTCGGCACGTTCGGCCTCGCTGAGTAACCACCCGTATCGAACCGGTATCCCCGCTTGCCGAGCAACTGGTTTGATCACCAACCGCTCGAGGTTGGTCAACACCTGTTGTCGCCCCGATCGCTCACCACACCACCAGGTCTGCGCCGAAGCCAACTGCAACTCCTCGCCAAGCAACTCGGTGCACAGCCGCGGGAGGTACGCAATCAGGGCTGGGTTGTCCAATACCGCGACTCCCACCGGGTTAGCGACGGTGACCTGTCGGCGTCTGGTCGCCTCGATCAATCCGGGAACGCCAATCTCGGAATCACTGCGGAATTCCAACGGATCGGCCAAAGCATCGTCCACTCGACGCAAGATCACGTCAACCGGGGCCAATCCGTCGCCTGCGCGCAGCCAGACCCGGCCTTGGCTGACCACCAAGTCATCGGCTTCGGCCAGCGGAAAGCCCAACAAGGTGGCCAAGAAGCCGTGATCGAAGGCCGACCGACTCCCTGTCCCGGGCGACAGCAGCACCACCCTTGGGGTTTCAGCTGCGTCCGGTGCCGCGTCCAACAAGGTGCCGGTGAGGGAGAGGAAGAATCCACGAAGGCGGGCCAAATCACTACGCCGATGCAAGCTGGCCAGCACTTTGCTGACCACCCTGCGGTTCGCCATCGCCCAGGCAGCGCCGGTCGGGGTCTGGGTCCGATCCGAGATCGCTAGCCAGTTGCCGGACGCATCCCGACCCAGATCGGTGGCCGTCAGCATCAGATTGGGCCTATTGGTGTCCAAAGTGCCGTCCACACTTCGAGCGAATCCCGGGTGGGCCAAGATTGCGGCTGGCGGTAGTAGTTTTCGCCGCAGCAAGGTGCGGTCCGAATACAGATCGGTGAGCACCGCATCAAGCAGGCGGGCGCGTTGAGCCAAGCCCGTTTCGAGCGTTGACCACTCCGCGGCGGCCAACGGCAACGGCAACGGATCGACCACCCAATTGCGGGCCCCGTCGGCACCACCGGCACCGTGACTGATGCCATCGGCGGCCACCTGATTGCGCACCGCCTCCCGAGCGGCCAACAGGCCCGGGCGCCCCATGGATTCGATGGTTTCGCTAAGCGCTTCGGCTTGCGCCCGCACCCCCGTGTCGGTGACCAACTCATCAAAACAGCCACGGGCCGGATGAGCCCGATAGGCGTCGATGATCGGGCTGGAGAGCTCGGGCACCGTCGCGGACATGGGCATCACGATACCGACTACGGCGTTACGTACTTGGGTCGAACCCCTCCTCAGGTGGGGAAAAGCGTCCGCGATCCAGCCGCCGTGCCGAAATCTGCGGCCAGCCGCGCCCCCGGGCGTCCAACTTTGTAAGTGGGGGGTTACAAAGTCAGGGCTCTGGCCCATAAAGTGCGCCATCCCCTGAATCAAGGAGAAGTGCATGTTCAGCAAAATCCTGGTAGCCAACCGCGGCGAAATCGCCGTGCGTGCCTTTCGCGCTGCCACCGAACTGGGCATCGGCACCGTCGCCGTGTTCACCCACGAAGACCGTCACGCCGAGTTTCGGCTAAAGGCGGTTGAGTCCTATCAAATCGGTGAGCCCGGCCACCCGGTGCGCGCTTACCTCGATGTCGCCGGAATTGTCGCCGCGGCGCAACAGGCTGGGGCGGACGCGGTCTATCCCGGATACGGCTTTCTCTCCGAAAACCCAGACCTGGCCCAGGCCTGCGAAGACGCCGGAATCACCTTCATTGGGCCAACCCATGAAGTGCTGGAACTCACCGGCAACAAAGCCCGGGCCATCGCTGCAGCCAGGGAAGCTGGTTTGCCTACCTTGCGTGGCTCGGCACCGAGCGAGAATGTCGACGAGCTAATCGCTGCGGCCAGCGAAATCGGCTTTCCGGTATTCGTTAAGGCTGTATCGGGCGGTGGCGGACGCGGCATGCGCCGGGTTGAAACCGCCGCGGCGCTGCCAGCTGCGGTGGCCGAGGCGATGCGGGAGGCTTCTTCTGCCTTCGGCGATTCTCGGATGTACCTAGAAGAAGCCGTGGTGCGTCCGCGCCACATTGAAGTGCAGATTCTGGCTGATGGCAGCGGCGAGGTGATTCACCTCTTTGAGCGAGACTGTTCGGTGCAACGTCGCCATCAAAAGGTGATCGAACAGGCACCAGCCCCCAATCTTGATCCTGCCCTGCGCGCCGAGATCTGCGACTCGGCAGTGCGATTCTGCCGCCACATCGGCTACCGCAATGCTGGCACCGTGGAGTTCCTGTTAGGTGAGGACGGTCGGTTCGTCTTCATCGAGATGAACCCGCGCATTCAGGTGGAACACACCGTCACTGAGGAAGTCACCGATGTTGACCTGGTGAGCTCTCAGATTCGGATCGCGGCTGGTGAAACTCTGGCCGATCTCGGGCTGAGCCAAGACACCATCACCGTGCGCGGCGCCGCCCTGCAGTGCCGGATCACCACTGAGGACCCCGCGAATGGCTTTCGTCCCGACACCGGAACCATCTCGGTCTACCGCACCCCCGGCGGAGCCGGCGTCCGGCTGGACGGTGGGGTGGTGTTCGCCGGATCCGAAGTTGGCGCCCACTTCGATTCGATGTTGGTCAAGCTCACCTGCCGAGCCAATGACCTGCCTTCGGCAGCCCGGCGGGCCTACCGCGCGTTGAGCGAGTTTCGAGTACGGGGCATCTCGACCAACATCCCCTTCTTGGAAGCAGTGCTTTCCGATCCGGACTTCCTGGCCGGTAAGGCCAACACCTCCTTCATTGATGAGCGTCCACAGCTGCTGCATCACAGCTTCTCCGCCGACCGGGGCACCAAGTTGTTGAACTACTTGTCGTGGGTGAGTGTGAACAAACCCAATGGCAGCTCGCGGATCTCGATCAATCCCCGCGAAAAGCTTCCGGCTCTGGCTCTGGAGGTGGCAGCAGCCGAGCCACCAGCCGGTTCACGACAACGCCTTCTCGAAGTTGGCCCAGCCCAGTGGGCGGCAGATCTTCGCGCTCAGAAGGCAGTGGCGGTCACCGACACCACTTTCCGCGACGCTCACCAGTCGCTGCTGGCCACCCGAGTACGCACCCGCGATCTACTCGAGGCTGCACCGACCGTGGCCCGAATGTTGCCGGGGCTGTTCAGCGTCGAAGCCTGGGGCGGGGCCACCTACGACGTGGCCTTGCGATTCCTGAAGGAGGACCCTTGGCAGCGTTTGGAGAAGCTTCACGAAGCCATGCCAAACCTGCCGCTGCAGATGCTGCTGCGGGGCCGCAACACGGTGGGTTACACGCCCTACCCACTGGCAGTCACTGACGCTTTCGTCGACGAGGCTGCGCGCAGCGGGTTGGATGTGTTCCGGATCTTCGATTCGCTGAACTGTGTCGACCAGATGCGTCCGGCAATCGAGGCGGTGCTGAAGACCGACCACGCAGTGGCTGAGGCTGCGCTTTGCTACACCGGCGACATGCTCTCACCCAAAGAGACGCTTTACACCTTGGACTACTACCTAAAGCTGGCCGAAGACCTAGTCAACGCCGGGGCACATATCTTGGCAATCAAAGATATGGCTGGGCTGTTGCGAGCACCGGCGGCGACCAAGTTAGTCACCGCTTTGCGGGCCAATTTCGACCTGCCGGTACACCTACACACCCATGACACCGCTGGCGGCCAGTTGGCCACATTGTTGGCCGCAGTCGAGGCCGGGGTGGACGCGGTCGATGTCGCGGCGGCGTCCATGGCTGGCACCACCTCGCAGGTTTCGATGTCGGCGCTGGTTGCTGCGCTTGAAGGCACCGAGCGGGCCACCGGCTTAAGCCTGGACGCGGTCACCGAGTTGGAGCCTTACTTCGAGCAGGTGCGCAATCTCTATGCACCGTTCGAGTCGGGGCTGCCTGGGCCGACCGGACGGGTCTATCACCACGAGATTCCCGGTGGGCAGCTGTCGAACCTGCGCCAGCAAGCGATTGCACTGGGGCTAGGCAACCGGTTCGAAGACATTGAGAATATGTACGCCGCGGCGAACAAGATTCTGGGCAATATCGTGAAGGTGACGCCGTCTTCGAAGGTAGTTGGCGATCTCGCTCTGGCCTTGGTCAGCCGCAATGCCGATCCGACCGATTTCGAGGCCAACCCGAGTTCCTATGACATTCCCGATTCGGTGATCGGCTTCCTGAACGGCGATTTGGGTGACCCGCCCGGCGGCTGGCCAGAACCTTTCCGCACCAAGGCGTTGGCTGGACGGATCACCAAACCGGTGGTCACCGAGCTCACCGATGCCGACGCTGCCGCCCTAGTCAGCGAGCCGCGCCGCACGTTGAACCGGCTGTTGTTCCCTGGCCCAACCAAGGACTACGAGGATGCGGTCGCTGATTATTCCGAGCTCACCGTGTTGCCCACGCGCGAGTTCCTGCACGGCTTGAAACAAGGCGAAGAAGTTGAGGTGCCGCTCAAACGTGGCAAGAACCTGTTGCTGAAGATTTCGGCTATCGGCGATGCCGATGATCGGGGAATCCGTCAGGTGATGGGAGCGGTGAACGGCCAGATGCGGGTAGTCACCGTCCGCGATGAGTCGGTGACTTCCACCGAAGCGATCCGGGAACGCGCGGACGTTTCGGTGCCTGGACACGTGCCAGCCCCCTTTGCCGGGGTAGTCACCTTGATCGTCGAGGCCGGCCAGGAAGTGGCGGCCGGAGAGCAGGTCGCCACGATCGAGGCAATGAAGATGGAGGCCGCGATCACCACCCCGGTTGCCGGGGTCGTCAAGCGATTGGTGATTGGCCATGCCCAAGCTGTTGAGGGCGGCGATCTGCTGGTTGAGATCGGCTAGTTTGCGTGGGTTAACCGTTATCGGTGGTGGCTGCCAAGCAACTGCAACCACCACCGATTCGGTTGGTCCAGTGGTCGAATCGAATTGGCTGCTGGACGCACCGATGCGGCGCGCCCAGTCTTGAGGCAGAGTTGGGCTATGGCTGAACCCCCAACTCCCGAACCGGCCGCACCGGCCGCATTGGTGCTGCGCGGGCGGCGTTTTGACGCGGCCAACCCGGCAGTGATGGGGATCGTCAACCTCACCCCCGACTCGTTTTATGCGGCCGCCCGCTACGAACGCGCCGACGGTTTGGCTGCGGTTACTCAGATGATCACCGAGGGTGCCGACCTGATTGATGTCGGCGGCGTGCGCGCTGGTCAAGAAGGTGGCGAGGTTAGCGTCGCCGACGAGGTCAAGCGGGTGCGTCCGTTTCTAATGGCGGTGCGCGAATTGCACCCCAACGCGATTTTGAGCCTGGACACCTGGCGCGCACCAGTTGCCGAAGCTTGCGCCGAAGCTGGGGTGGATCTGATCAATGACACCTGGGCCGGCGCCGATCCTGAACTGGTGAGCGTGGCCGCCCAACTGGGCGCCGGTTACGTCGTCACCCACACCGGCGGGCTGCCACCACGAACCGATCCGGTGGCGATCAGTTATGGCGATGATCCAGATGCGGTGGTGCGTGATGTGCTCGCCACACTGGCTGCCGGTGCCGCCAAAGCGGTGGCCGCCGGGGTGCTGCCCGAGCAGGTGCTGGTCGATCCGACCCTAGATTTCGGCAAGACCACTAAGCATTCGTTGCGGGTCTTGCGGGCCACGGCGGCGGTGGCGTCCCTCGGGTTTCCGGTGTTGCAGGCGCTCAGTCGCAAGGACTTCGTGGGGGAGACCCTCGATCTGCCAGTCGACGAACGCCTGTATGGCACTTTGGCCGCAACGGCGGTCGCTGGCTGGCTCGGCACGACGGTCTTCCGCGCCCATGATGTGGCCGCCACTCGGCAGGTGGTCGACATGGTGGCCTCGATCAGGGGCGATCGGCCGCCAGCATTGGCCGTTCGGGGAGAACCGAACCTGCGCTGACCTGCTGGTTTCGGTACTGAGTGGGCCTAACCTGTTGGCGTGGATCTCAACGACATGCGTACCAGCTACGAACGCGACTCCCTCGATGAGGAGGCGGCTGGCAACCAGCCCGTGGTGCTGTTTGAAAAGTGGTTTGCGGCCGCACTCAAGGCCAAGGTGGCTGAGCCGAATGCGATGACTCTGGCCACCGTCGGGGTTGATGGGCGCCCGTCCACCCGGATCGTGCTGGTGAAGAGTTTCGATGCCGCTGGGGTGGTCTTCTACACCAATTACCACAGCCGCAAGGCCCGCGAGTTGGAGGTTAACCCGCAAGCCGCGCTGCAATTTCATTGGGTTTCACTGGAACGAGTCGTCCGGATTGAGGGCCGCGTTGAGCGCACCAGCGATGCAGAATCGGACGCCTACTTCGCTACCCGTCCGCTGGATTCCCGCCTTGGGGCGTGGGCATCGCCCCAAAGCGAGGTGATCCCCAACCGCGCGGTCTTGGTGACCAACGCGGCCAAGGCCGCTAGTGAGCATGGCCTGCATCCGCCGCGTCCAGCGCATTGGGGTGGCTATCGACTGGTTCCCGACACCTGGGAATTTTGGGCCGGACGTAAGTCTCGCCTACACGACCGGATCCGCTTTCGCCTAGTTGATGGGCTCTGGCTCAAGGAACGACTCGCTCCGTAAGCATTAGAGACACCGCTGGGGAATCGGGCCCGGCTGGTTGCGGTTTGGACCGGAGTAACCAAGCTCAAGGAGAAACGCCGTGACCTATCGCATTGGCTATGTCATCGGCAGCCTGTCTGCCAACTCGATCAACCGACGCCTATCGAAGGCGTTGATCAAGCTTGCCCCCGCCGAACTGGAGTTCTTCGAGATCGGGATCGGCGATCTGCCGCTGTTCAACACCGACCTTGAGTCGGACCTACCCAAGTCAGTGGCGGCTTTCAAACAGGCCGTTGAGTCCGCCGATGGCCTGCTGATCGTTTCCCCGGAGTACAACCGCTCGATGCCTGGAGTGCTGAAGAATGCGCTCGATTGGGGATCGCGGCCCTACGGTCACAACTCTTTTGCCCGCAAGCCAACCGCCCTATTGGGCGCCTCTCCTGGGGGCATCGGTACCGCGGTGATGCAGTCGGCGATGCGCACCGTACTAGGATTCTTGGACGCACCCCAGATGACCTCGCCGGAGGGTTACATCACCTTCTCGGCCGAGGTATATGGCGAAGACGGCACTGTTCATAACGATGGCACCCGGGAATTCTTGAGCCACTATATGGCCGAGTATGCGGCCTTCGTTGCCCGCGTCTTGGCCGTCGCGGCACCTGGCCATATCGGCTAACCAGGCCCGCGCCAACCACTTCGGTCCCGGCTAAACCCCCGGGACCTGCAGGCTGCGCAGTCTCTGGCGCAACGCCCCATAGGTGTCGGTGGCCGCAAACAGCACCGAGTTGAGCCCGCAAGCCCGCGCGCCGCGAACGTTGCGTCCTAGGTCGTCAACGAAGACCACCTCAGCTGGGGCCAACTGCAGCGCGTCCAGGACTTTGGCGAAGTAGGCGGCGTCCGGCTTAGCCACGCCGAGTTCGAAAGAGTAGAACTGCCGGTCGAAATAGTCGCCATAGGGCAGATTGGCCTGCATCCAATGGCCCCGGTAGCTGTGCTGATTTGTGGTCAATGCCGTGACCACTCCTGCCTCGCGAACCCGGCGCACCAAGTTCAGCATGTGGGTGTCGAGGTGGATTCGGCACCACACCTCGATTACCTCATCTGGGGTGATCGACAGCCCCCGCCGGGAGATCACTTCGGCGACCTGATCACGCAGATCGGCTTGTCCAGCCACCGCCGGGCGTTCGGCCACGAACAAGTCTGCGGCGAAGGCTGGCCCGTCCCCAAGCTCAGCGAAGCTGTTCACCCAACCCCGCTGCGGGTATTGCATAACCCCGTCGGCATCCATTAATAACGCGCGGATCATGGCGGTTCCTTCGGCAGTTGGGTTAGCTCCCATGCTGCCACCTCACACACTGCCCCGAGGCTATTCGGCAGCTCCGACCCCAGCGCGCCCACCCGAGGCGGGGCTCAAAACTCAGAGTGACGATTGCGAATGTGCCGCACCACAAACCAGATCCCGAGCAGCACGAACGGCACGCTGGCACCCATCGCGATGTTTGGATCAATCGGCCAACCAGCCTCGTTAATCGCCTTGAAGACATAGCCCAACAGGCTGACTACGTAGTAGCTGATTGCCGCCACTGACAGGCCTTCCACCGTCTGTTGCAGGCGTAGCTGCATCGAAGCGCGGGAGTTCATCGTGGCAAGCAGGCTCGAGTTCTGCTGCTCGATTTCGACATCCACCCGGGTGCGCAGCAGGTTGGCGCTGCGAGACAGCTTCTTGGCCAATTCGGCTTGCCGTTGCTCGACCATGCGACAGGTACGCACCGCTGGCGCGCTCCGGCGGGCCAAGAAGCTGGTCACCTTTGAATAGTTGCCGATGTTTTCCTCGCCCACCGCCCGAAGCCGTTCGGTGACGATGTCGTTGTAGGCGCGGGTGGCGCCGAAGCGGTAGGACGAAGCTGCCACATCAGCTTCCAGATCGGCAGCGAGTTGGGTCAGCCGAATCAGGAATGCAGTGTCTTCCTCATAGCCTTGCGAACCCGACATAGCTGTCGAAATCTCGGCCAGTTCCCACTCAATGCGGGCAGTGCGGGGCGCAAGCCGCATCGCCTCGGGAAGACCGAGGAGAGCCAGGGTGCGGTAAGTCTCGATTTCGATCACCCGCTGACACAAAGCACCCGCGGCGTTTTCGTCCAAGTCCTTGTTGACCACAAGCCAGCGCACAAAGCCAGCCGAATCAGCACGGAAATCCGAGGCAATAACGGCCGCACCTTTCCGCACCTTCGACGCGGCCAGGCTGCTTGGATCGAAAGGGCTGCGGTATTCCACGCCGTAAGGCGCCAGGCAAAGATCAACCGAGACGATGTGCTGGCCCGGTTCGCCGATGTCAGGAAGCAGATGCGCGATCTGGCCAGCTTCAGGGGTGAAGGGCTGCTCAGTGCCCGCGAAAGTGAAGTCGAAGGTGACGAACTCACCGTGTTGTTCATAGGTCAGTTCCAGCGGCAGCCCGCCAGCCCCGGGAAGCGTGACTCGATGATGCTTGGTGGTTGAACTTGGCGATGGCTCCCCGGCCGCAGCGCAAAGCTCGGCAACCCGGGTCCGGGCCGCGGCAGCCTGTTCAGCAGTGGTAAGGAAAGCGAACCGCAGAAACCGTGCCGGAGCCGAAGCCGGACGGAAGGGCCGGGCGTGTATTTCGGCCAGCAGCGCTTCGCGATGAGGATGCGGCGTCCAAGTTGAAAAGTCCAAGGGCATGGTTTCTCGAATCGAGCGTCGGGAGCCTCAGTGTAGTTTCTCAGCGCGGTGCATCTTCCACCTCACACGGGGCAAGATGCACCGCGCTGATCAGTTCAGCGAACGAGCGGCACCCTTGTCTGCACTCAAGGCCAGCGACGCGTACACCTTCAACGCCATCGACACCTCACGGTCACGGTGCTTGGGCTGCCAGCCGGCCGCGTCCTGCTTGGCCCGACGCGCGGCCAAAGTGGCTTGGTCCACTTTCAAGCTAATCGCGCGCTCTGGAATCGAGATCTCGATGATGTCGCCGTCTTCGACCAGCCCGATCAGCCCACCAGAAGCTGCCTCCGGCGAAACGTGGCCGATCGACAGGCCCGAGGAGCCCCCAGAGAACCTGCCATCGGTGATCAGCGCACACTCCGGACCGAGCCCCAAACCTTTCAGGTAAGAGGTCGGGTAGAGCATTTCCTGCATCCCCGGACCACCCTTAGGGCCTTCGTAGCGAACCACCACCACATCTCCGGGCTTCACCTTCTTGCCCAGGATCGCCTCAACGGCTTCTTCCTGAGATTCGGTCACCACCGCCGGGCCAGAGAACGTCCATTGGGCTTCGGGCACGCCTGCGGTCTTCACGATGCAGCCCGCTTCGGCGAGGTTGCCCTTCAAGATGGCCAACCCACCATCAGCGGTATAGCGATGCGCCAGGTCGCGAATACAACCACCCTCGGCATCGGTGTCCAACTCATCCCAACGCACCGTCGAACTGAACGCTTCGGTGGTGCGCACCCCGCCTGGAGCCGCATGGAACAACTCCGTGGCTTCGGCGGTTGCCGAACCACCGCGAATATCCCAATCAGCAAGCCACTTAGCCAACGACTCGGCATGGACGGCATGGACGCCACGATCAAGCAGCCCCCCGCGGTCGAGTTCGCCCATGATGGCAGCGATTCCGCCGGCGCGGTGCACGTCCTCCA
>DHWU01000045.1:68581-119351 GCA_002413345.1 Propionibacteriaceae bacterium UBA5174
CCGGCGCGGTGCACGTCCTCCATGTAGTAGTTGGTGGTGTTTGGCGCCACCTTGCAGATACACGGAGTGACTCGCGACAAATCGTCGATGTCGTCGGAGTCGAAATCGACCCCAGCCTCGTGTGCCGCGGCCAAGAGATGTAGCACCGTATTGGTCGAGCCACCCATGGCGATATCGACCCGCATCGCATTCGCAAAGGCCTCACGGGTAGCGATCGCCTTCGGCAGCACGGACGCATCGTCACCGTCGTAGTAACGCTTGGCTAGGTCAACCACCAGTTTTCCAGCGTTGAGGAACAAGTCTTTGCGAGCTGCGGAGGTGGCGAGAGTGGAACCGTTTCCGGGCAATGCCAGACCGATCACTTCCAACAGACAGTTCATCGAATTCGCCGTAAACATGCCCGAGCACGAGCCGCAGGTGGGACAGGCGCTGCGTTCAACGATGTCAAGTTGGGCATCGGTGATGTTCTCATCCACGGCCTTATACATGGCATCGATCAGGTCGAGCCGAGTGGTGGCCACGCCCTCGAAAACGTGGGCCTTACCCGCTTCCATCGGACCACCAGAGACGAACACGGTGGGAATGTTCAGGCGCAGCGCAGCCAGCAGCATGCCTGGAGTGATCTTGTCGCAGTTGGAGATACACACCAAAGCGTCGGCCTTGTGGGCGTTCACCATGAACTCCACCGAATCTGCGATCAGTTCGCGACTGGGCAGCGAGTACAGCATGCCGTCGTGACCCATCGCGATGCCGTCATCGATAGCGATGGTGTTGAACTCTCGGCCAACCCCACCGGCCTCGGCAATCGCGCCAGCAACCAGTTGCCCCATGTCTTTGAGGTGTACATGCCCGGGCACGAATTGGGTGAACGAGTTGGCAATGGCCACGATCGGTTTGCCGAAGTCTGACTCGGTCATTCCGGTGGCGCGCCACAATGCCCGGGCGCCAGCCATATTGCGGCCATGGGTGGTGGTACGAGAACGCAGTGCAGGCATCGGTTCTTTCCTTGGCTTGATCAACCCGACAAGCCTACGCCAGCGCCCACGCCAGCGCAGAGTCGTCACCGCTTCGCTGGCGTAGGCGCCGCCATTCAGACCAAAGCTTTGCTTCAAAAGCGCAGCTAGCTATTCAAATATGACCTTGAATCCATCGGTGGCCAGCCCACCGTAAACGGTAGTGATACCAGTGCGGAAGTCGTAGGACCTGCCATCAGTGGTCTGCAAGCCGGTGCGAAGCAGCACCCGAGTAGGCGCAGCCATCAGGCCGGAGGGATCGAGGATCGTTGGCTCCAGCCGATCCAAGGCTTCCGCGCCGCCGATCAGTTCCCAGCGGATCGTCTCGGTCTTCACCTTGACGCCCGCGGGTTTGTGCACAAAGGGCGCCAGCTTCCTGCCGAAAGCTTCAAGGGAGCGCTGGCCGCGGCAGGCTTCCAACTTGGCCTTAGCCGCCTCCCGGAATCCCGCCACGCCAGCTGCACTGAGCCGAATGGAGGTGTTCAGCTTCAGTCCGGACTCGTTTTTCACCAGAAACTCGCCGCCATCAACCTGGAGATATTCGCTGTCTATCCGAACTTGATAGCTGCCTGGAAACACGACTATGGACCGACTCGGCACTGGCACCCCGTTGACTATCAGTGCGAACCCCGGGTACGAAGCCTGCAAATCAACCTCTGCAGCAACCGTGCGCATCCGCCACTTGGAGCCTTCCTCAACTGTGACGAAAGCGGTGTTCACCAGCTCTCCACCCCGGCGATAGGTGACTGCCACCGTGCCTGTGCGGTCCGGATCACTGACCTCGATGTCGGTTAGTGGCATCCGCTGATTGGACGCGGCCAGCACCTCATCAGTGAGTAGCGAGGTGTCATCGGGGGGAGATTCGGCGAAGCTGAGTGCCCTTGCGGAGTTCCCTTGAGCCAGCGCTTGCAGATAACCGCGCACCACACCAGTCGCAGTATTTGTAACCTGGTCGATCAGACGGTAAACACCAGCCCCGATCACCAGCGCGAAAGCCAGCCCTAAGACGCCACCGATCTTCAGTTGCCGCGAGTGAGTCTTAACCCAAGAGGCCATCGTGGCCATGCGCCCTCCGGACCCGCCTTCGCTCATCACAGGTTGAAGGTGATGTCGACACCAGTCGGTTTGAATCTTCCGGTCACCATGAAGATGTCACGCATCTCCGCTTTCTTGGCGCCATGAATGTCCTGGTAGGTGACCGTCACCATGACGTATCCGTTGGAGTGGGCCGTCATCTGGTAGACAGAACTGGACGGCGCCAGAGCCTTCACCATCTTGGTGTCCACTTTGGACCACTTTATTGTCGAAGACACGGCATCTGGATCGCCGGAGGCATGAAACCCACACCCAGCTGGGGCTAAGGATTGCTGACCTAAACAGCCAGACAACTTCGACTGCACCGCCGCCGAGAACTGGGCAGCCCCTTCGTCGGTCAGCGACGATGGGGGAAAGCAGTTGGCCTGGTACCCCTTGTCGGGCAAGATGCAGGGGCCGGCTTGATCCACCTTGAACCGAGGGTCTGCCGAAGTAAGTAGATACGATCCAGGAAACAGCTCGACGTCGGCCGAATCCACCAAGACGCCATTCACTCTCCAGGCGAAATCCGGGTAGTAGGACAATAACGACGTACTAGGCCAAGAAAACCCGGTTGTCACCACCCGCCAGATTGAACCAACCTTGCGGGCATTGTAGGTGGTCGCCACCGGAGTTCCGCCCAGGTTATAGCGCGCACCCACTTCGACGTCAGTTACGGAATCGACAGGGATCTTTTCGTCCACTGAAATGTTGGTTATGGGTTCCCGGGCAAGGGAATCGGCCAGCACCGCATCGGTGAGCATCTTGGTGTTAGTTGGCGTGTAGGCCGCGTAGCTGAGCGCGGCGGCGGCCTCTCCTCTGGACACTGCCTCCAGGTATCCACGAACCGCTGCCTGTGGGTTAGCTGCCCGCGGGCCAGAAATGGCATTTGCTTGCGACCAAGACAGATCAGTGCCCAGCCATGTTCCACCCGCGGTCAGTGCCAATACCACCAGCGCAATTAGCAGATTTCGGTGGCGGCGAAGGAAACTCAGGCCCCTACCTAATACGGCAATCCCGGTGGAATCGCGCTCTTCGGCCACGGCTATCACTTTCATCGGCATCCCAGATATGCAGGATGCACTCTAGCCACCAGCCCAAAATTGGCGCTTTCCAGCTGCTTGAGCCAATCAGTTCGGTTTTGCTACAACTTCACTTGCCCAGTGATGACAACAACCACCCGTCCACTTATCCAAAGCTGGTCTCCTTCGTCGTGGACAAATACCTCACCGTGACGTCCGACCTGTGAACCCTGTGTCGCTACGTATTCGGGTGCAACCAGGTCACGCTCCCGTAGCCATTGGCTGGCAACGGCGTTGAGTGAGCCGGTGACCGGATCCTCAAAGCTTGCCCCGATGCCGCGCACTTCATAGGCATAAGGGCTGTCTTCGGATTCCAAGCCGATCAGCCCAATGAAGTCATCGGCAGCCAGCTTGGCGCGGTTAACCTTCGCCTCGCGTACTGCGGCAGCGTCAGCCAACTGCACCATCTTCCAAGGAACACCGTTGTCACCCCAGGCATGGCCCACCCATTCGGTGGCTGGCACCCCGATCGCTCTGGCAATTCGGGTGACATCCTTCTTATCCAAGGGCTCACTGCGGAGTCGCGGTGGGGCCACAAACCCGATCCGTCCATCCTTGCCGCGCAGTTCCACCAACCCAACGCCACATTCCTGCACAATCCGTTCGCGGTGTGGCCGGCCACCGCCAACCAGCCACGCATGGGCAGTCCCCAGAGTCGGATGCCCGGCAAACGGCAATTCTTCATTCGGAGTGAAGATCCGGACACCGTAGTCGGCGCGCGGCTCGGTGGGCTTCACCAGGAACGTCGTTTCAGCCAAATTCGTCCACGCTGCGAATGCCTGCATTTGCTCAGCGGTGAGCGAATCCGCATCATGGACGACCGCTAGCGGATTGCCGGTCAGGCCGCCGTCCCCGAATACGTCGAGTTGTGTAAAACGCATCTCAATCCCCCAACCCGGTGCCCAGCTTGCGCGCTGTTCGCACCCACTCATGATCAGGTGGCACCAGCTTTAGCTGCCCGGCCACTTCTTCCAGCGGCACCAACTCGGTGTCGTCACCTCGGGCGGCCACCATCACCGAGAACTGCCCTCTGCTCACCGCATATGCCGCCGCAGTGCCCAATCGGGAACCAAGCAGTCGATCTGCCGCGCACGGAGTGCCACCACGCTGCACATACCCCAGGATCGACACCCTCGATTCCAGGCCGGTGGCCGCTTCCAACTCGCGGGCAAGTTTGAAGGTGTGCTCGCGCTGGGAGTCGACCACATTGGCTAGGTGGGTCTTCGCCGCCCGGACCGATTCTGGGGTCTTGGCAGACCGGACGAGCAACTCAGCAGCTTCCAGATCAGCAGTGTCGGTCTTATTGCGAGCGCCTTCGGCCACTGCCACAACCGAGAAGGTGTTGCCCCGCTTCATCCGGTGGCGAATCTTTTCGGCCACACTCTCAACTTCATAGGGGATCTCGGGCAACAAGATAATGTCGGCGCCACCGGCGATTCCGGTGCCCAGAGTCAGCCAGCCTGCTCGATGGCCCATGATTTCGGCGAGGATGATCCGGTGGTGGCTATGGGCGGTGGAGTGCAGCCGGTCAACCGCCTCGGTGGCAATCTCCATCGCGGTGGCGAAGCCGAAAGTGGTATCGGTACGGGCGACATCATTGTCGATCGTCTTCGGCAAGGTGATCACGTTCAACCCCGCCTCGACTAGGCGTAACGCGTTCTTTTGAGTGCCCCCGCCACCGAGCATGACCAAAGCGTCCAGACCTTCAGCTTCGACATTGGCCACCACCTGAGGACGGGCGTCGACGATCTCGCCGCCAATGTTCATCTTGTGCACTTTGTCGCGGCTGGTGCCCAAAATGGTGCCCCCGACGGTGAGGATGCCGGCCAGCGCCTTGGAATCAAGCTCGACGTGGCGGTTCTCCACTAATCCAAGGATGCCGTCACGAAAGCCGATCAGCTCCCAACCGTTTTGGATGGCGGCCTTGCCGAATCCGCGGATTGCCGCATTCAAGCCTGGGCTGTCGCCACCCGCCGTGAGAATGCCGATGCGCTTCTTCTTCGCAGGGGTCATCAAGTCTTTCCTTCGGTCGCTGCGCTAAGGCTAGTGCCCCAAGCTGGCCAGATCAGCGAGAACGCCACACAGAATGAGGCGCTACCGTAAGCGCTGTGCCGCAACTACCTGACACCGCCGGTTCGCCTCGCGCCCGGATGCGTTTGATCGCCGTCCTGCTTCTGGCCCTGATCACGGCCTTCTGGGGGGTGTACGCGATCTACCTGCTGTTCCTGCCTGAAGGCAGTGCTGGCGCTACCTTCTTCGTCCTACTGGGTGCGGCCTATCTCCTCGGCGCTGGTCTCTACGCCTTGATCACCTGGGGCACGGCAAAGCGAATGCGCGCCCTTCACATTGGGGCGATTGTGGTGACCGCTCTTGGTTCACTCCAGTTCTTCTCCGGTGTGAACGAGTGGACCAACTGGCTGGTTACCGTCGCAAATCTTGCCGCGCTGGTGCTGTTAGCGCTGACGATCCCCAGGCGCAAGCTCGAGAGCTGACCTAAAACCTCGCTCCAACATCCCCGAGGGAGCCACTATGGGCCACACCACGCCAATCGGAGGCAGCTGCCTGACTGTCAGTGCTTTGGTGTTCACCGCCGAGCCAAATCCGCGGGCGCTCTTGCACCGGCACAAGCGCTATCCGATAACGCTGCAACCGGGTGGCCATGTGGAAGCTGGGGAACACCCCTGGGCTGCGGTGTTGCGCGAACTGCGTGAGGAAACTGGGATCGAACCCGATCAATTGCAGGCGTTGACCTCGTTGGAGATCACCCCTGGTCCGGGACGATTCCCGGCCCCGGTGGCTCTGGATGTTCATCAAGTTGAGCCCGGTTGGTCACACACCGACTTGATCTTTGCCTTCGTAATAAAGGGCTTGCCCCAATCAGCTCCGGCAGCAGGAGAGTCACTGGAGTTGAGCTGGTTCACGGCCGCTGAAGCTGCCGCTCACCCAGACGTACCGCAGCGAATCACTGAACTTATTGAACGGCTGGCGCCCTGCATCGCCACCTGGCCGCGGATCGCCGCCGCCACTGTCGAACTCGACCCCCGACCGCTCGGGGACGGTTCTTTTACCCGCAGCTCTTAAAGGGGACGGACCTCCCGTGCCGGTTTCCCGCCCACTGTCACTACCCACGTTCACCTGGGACGCTAGGGGCGCGCGTCCGCCTGCGGCCCGGCAAGATGCAACCATCTGACCCCGGACTCACTCATTTGGGTGATACGTCCGATCTGGCGATACGACACTCCACGAGTGCGGAGTTCCCGCACCACTTCACAACGCCGGAGAGGGTCGAGTGCGTTGAAGTCGCTGAGTTGGGGCAATCTTGCTGCCCGCAGCAGCATCTGAACCGCGGCTTCGTCGGTGAATCGTCGCGGGCGTCCGAGGGGGACTGCGGGGTCGGTGGTCGACCGCGACCCGCGCTCCGAAGCGAGCTCGATCAGGGTCTGTTCTGACAGCAGCTCACCCAGTCGGACTTCGTCTAGCGCTGGCGCACGCCCGCCAAGGAAGCGTCGGCTGCTCCACGCGTAGGCGTCGGAATGCTCGGCCAGACCCGCCTCAACCGGGTTGTTCCAGACGTAACGCAAGAGAGTCACCAGGTACTCATCGTTCTCAACCGGGACGCTCTTGAACCGATCCTGGAACAAGTGCCCAACCCGCCCGTATTTGCGATTGAACCACCCGGCGTAGCGGATGCCGAGTCGCTTTATCACCGTCCCGATGGGTTCGGTAGTGGTTTGAATCACTAAGTGGACATGGTTGGGCATCAGGCAATAGGCAAGTATGAGGCACCCGGAGGCCTCTCTGACTACGGCAAGTAGCTCGATGAACCGTTCAAGGTCGGCGTCCTCAAGGAACAGCGCGTCGCGGTTAACACCGCGAAGCATGACATGGTAAATCGCCGATTCACTGAGTTGGCGCGCTTGCCTCGGCATGTAGCTCCTTCGGCCCGGGGTCTGCCGAGTGAGCCTAGGTCGCGCTTCGACCAAACGGCAGAAGGATGCTGCAGGTTGTGGACAACTAACGCTCTCCATTGAGTGGATGTGGAAAGCAAACCTTGGATGACCCCCGGCCCTCGGGAACCGTCCCCTTTAACGGCAGCGCAAAAGGAACCGTCCCCGTTAGAGCCGTCTAGATTCACCCGCTGTCGAACTCGACCCCCGACCGCTCGACGCCCGACCGCTCGGGCCCCGACCGCTCCGGCTGCTCGGGGGGCTGCTCGGGGACGGTTCTTTTACCCGCAGCTCTTAAAGGGGACGGAGCTGCGCTACCAATTCAGCCATGACGGTTCGGCCTGCGCGGCGATCGACTCCCATTCAGCCACCGAGATTGGCTGAGCACAGGTGCCCGCAAATCTCGAGGCCGCCAACCCACTTGCCAGCGACCGGGACTCCCGACTGCGGGCCCGTACGATCCCGGAGGCATCCGTCGACGTCTTGGCGGCTTCATCTAGATGGTCCATCGTCTCCACATACCGCGCCACCACATAGCCCTGCACTGTTCGCGATCCAACCGAGTTGATCCGATCCAACGCCACAAAACCAGGAGTGATGCCCTCCGCACGGGCCGCAACCAGTCGATCATGACCGTCAAGAACGATGTAGCCGCTCAAGCCAGACACGAACTGCACCACGATCGGGGCGAGCACGCCTTCACGGGCCTGCCTTCGCTGCGCCTTGACCCGAGCAGCGTCAACAGGGCTCAGCTGACGAAGCGGAATGAGACAGATCGGATCGCGGGGCACGCGAAAGCTGACCTCGGCCCAGGCGCCGGCACCAGCGCCGCCGGGGCCGGGCTGAAGTTCGGCAAGGCCTTCGGCAATCCACTTCTCTATGGGTTGTGCGCCGATTTCGGGTCTGTCACTGAGTAGCCATTCACCCGCATGTAAGGGTGACGTGTCGCTGCGCTTGAGCTGCCTCAGGATTTCGCCGAACCAGGCCTGCGGCGAATCACCAAGCCTGCGGCAGTCCGCGGCACTCCATGGGGGCAGCACCTGCGGGCTGTCACTTGGTCGTGGATAGAACAAGCTCAGTCCTTGCCACGCATCTTGTACGCGTCCAAGCAGCAGTGGGCGACCCGACGCTTCGATCGATAGCCGCCAGCCACTGGCCACCCGGACCCGAAGCGTTGGGCGAACTGGCCCAGTCTCGACCAGGTGCAGGTCAGCCATCCACCCGCCCGGCGATCAAATCCTTGAGCGCTCCAGCGTCGTTAGGCAGGTCGATCACCTTTCGCGGCAGGTCTTCAAGCCCGACGAACCGCCGCGGACGTTCGGGTTCAACGCCAATCGCCTCCACGATGGTTTCGGCGAACTTCACTGGCAATGCGGTCTCAGTGACGATCATCGCCACGCCCGACTGCGCGAATTCGCGCCCCACCTTCACCCCATCAGCGGTGTGCGGATCGATCAACACCTGATCTTCGCGCCAGACTTTGGCGATGGTCGCCACCCGGTCGGCATGAGTCGAAGACCCCGACACGAAGCCGAACCGCTCCCGGATCGAGGCGAACTCCTCGGTGTCCGACAAGTCGAAGTACCCCTGAGTCGGCAGCAGTTCACCGAACAGGTGGCGCACCCGCGCCGCATCGCGACCGAGCAGGTCGAAAATGAACCGCTCAAAGTTGGACGCTTTGGAGATGTCCATGCTTGGGCTCGATGTCGCGAGCGTCTCCGCAGACGAGCGCACCCGGTAGATGCCGGTACGGAAGAACTCGTCCAACACATTGTTCTCATTGGTGGCCAGCACCAAGGTGTCGATCGGCAGCCCCATCTCGCGAGCAATGTGGCCGGCACAGATGTTGCCGAAGTTGCCTGTGGGTACGGTGAATGAAACCAACTGGTCGTCAGCGGAGGTCACCTTCAGCCAACTCGCAAAGTAGTAGACCACCTGGGCCAGCAGGCGAGCCCAGTTGATCGAGTTGACTGCGCCGAGCCGATAACGCTGCTTGAACTCAGCGTCAGCGAAGACCAGCTTCACTAGGTCCTGACAGTCGTCGAACACTCCGTCCACGGCGATATTCACGATCGCTGGGTCGTCCAAGCTGAACATCTGCGCCTGTTGGAACGGTGTCATCCGGCCGTCTGGGGTGAGCATGAACACCCGGATGCCACGGCGGCCGCGCATCGCGTGCTCAGCAGCCGATCCCGTGTCCCCACTGGTCGCGCCCAGGATGTTCAGTTCAGAGCCGCGGCGACTAAGTTCGTATTCGAAGAGTTCGCCAAGCAACTGCATCGCAAGATCTTTGAATGCGGCGGTCGGTCCCTCGGAAAGGTGACATATCCACAACCCGTCATTTAGTTGGGTTACTGGCACAATCTCGGGACTGGAGAATGTAACTGAATTGTAGGCACTCTCACACAGCCACTTAAGGTCGTCCGAGTCAATGTCATCGATGAACAGCGAGAGCACTGCGTGGGCCAAACTCGAGTAGCCTTCCCGCGCCAGCAACTCTCGCCACTCGGCTAGGACGGACGCATCTACCTGGGGGTATTCCTCGGGGAGGTACAGACCCCCATCAGGTGCCAGGCCAGCCAGCAAGATGTCGGCAAAACTGGACCTGGCCGTCCCTAGTTCAGCACGAGTGGAGAGGTATCGCATGGTGGCCAACTCTACCGGCGCTCGAATACTGCGCCGACTTGCCTACACCTGCGGGTGAGATCGTGAGAATTCATGTCCCTTTGGGGTTGCCTTTTAGGGGTGTTAGCTTGCACCATTTTTAGGTGCTCGATGCAAATCCGTTGTTCGGAGGCGGCCCGAGCGGGAGCGACGTGACCCGTCAGGCCACCGAGATACTGAACCAGGCCCAGAACCTGGCAGATCAGCTGCGCGCTGAAGCGCAGGCCGAAGTGGAAGCCGCGCGCACCGAAACAGCCAAACAACGAGAGTTGAGTGATCTCGCACAGCGTGAGATAGCCAAAGCCGAAGCCGAGGCCGAATCGATCAAGTTGGCCGCCTCGGCCCGCCTCGACGAAGCCCGCCACGATGCTCTGCAGCTGCTTCAGGATGCCACCGGCCAAGCCGCAACTCTCCACCAATCTGCCGAACGCACTGCAGCTGAAGTGGTGGGCCACTCGCGAACCCAAGCCGAACAGGTGCTCAACGAAGTCCACAAACGAGTGGACGAGCTTGAGGAAAAGGCCCGCAACTTGGACGCCGCGATCGCGCTGCGTACCGAAGCGTCTCTGGCTGAGTTCGAGAAGGAACTCGCCGCCCGCCGCGAAGAAGTTGGGTCAGAAGAAGCTCATCGCCGGGACTTGCTGGAAGCGGAGTTGAATGGACTGCGTGGCCACGTTTCCGACGAGTTGGAGCGGCAACGTATCGAATTCGCTCAGGAGGCCCGCCGCGAGCGGGCTGAACTTGAAGCCGAACGACTCACCCTTCAAGCAGAGCTGGACGCCAAGCGAAGCGCCTTCGAAGCTGAACTCGAGAGTCTCCGCTCCACCGCCCAGGTTGCTGCCAGCCGAAAGCTGACTGAAGCCAAAGCTCGGGTTGAAGAGCGCGCTGCTCTGGCCGGTGAACTGGTCGCTCGTGCTGAGCAGGAGATGGACGACTTCCGCTCCAAGGCAATCAGCGAGGCGGATGCGATTAAGCGGGCACGTCGTGCCGAACTTGCTGAATACATCGCCAAGGTGAGAGAACAGGCCCAAATGCTGCTCACCACCATCGAGCACAAAAACCGCGCCACCGTGTCCGCCGCCAGCGCACGCGCCGAAGACCTCGAAGCTCGGGCCAAAGCCCTTCTGGAAGCCGCTGAAGCCGAGTCCAAACACATTCGACTGCAAGCTCAGGAATCTGCCGACCGGATGCTGAAGAGTGCGCGCATGGAAGCAGCGGCCCAAGACGAACGGGCTCGCCGACGCCTCGAAGAAGCTGAGGTTGGCGCCAAGTTGGTCCGCGAACAGAGCTCTGCAGACCTCGAGAACATGCAACGAGAGGCTTACGAGAAGGCGTTGGAGTCACGAGAAGAGGCCATCGAAGTACTCAGCCAAGCCCGAACCGACGCCGACAGCGTCCGCGCTGAAGCCCGCAGCACAGCGGAGCGAGCCCGGGCGGAAGTCGCTTCTCTGACCAAGCGTCGAGAAGAAATCACCAACCAGATTCGACAATTGTCCACCGTATTGAACACGATTAAGGCTCCAGATGGTGCGCACAGAGCCTCCCGAGGAACGGAAGAACACAGATGATCCAAATCCCAGGTTTCCGCACAGTGCTGCGGGGTTACGACCCTACGGAGGTTGACCGCGCCATTGGCGACCTGTGCAAGGCTCGTGACCAAGCCCGTGGTGAAGCCGCTGACAGCTCTCTCACGCTCAACAAAGCCCAAGCTGCGGTTTCCCAGCTTGAGGAGCAGCTCGCCAGTTACCGCACCCGACTGGCCAAGCTCGAATCAGCCAGGGAAGAGCAGCCGAGCTTCTCCGATATCGGTGCTCGAATCGGGCGCATGTTGGCGCTGGCCGAAGACGAAGCCGGCGAACTGCGGTCGCGGGCAAAGACCGAAGCTGACCGGCTGATCGCCGAAGCGACCGCCGAGGCCGAGCAACTCACTGGAAACTCCGAGCGCCACTCCCGTGATGTGATCAGCAAGTCCGACACCGAGGCCGCCCGGATCCTGGAAGCTGCCAAGCGCCAAGCCGACGAGATCGTCGACTACGCCGACCGCGAAGCGATGGCTCGCCGCGAAGAGGCCGAAGCGGTCTACGAGGCACACCGCGCTCGCGCTGCTGCCGCTGCCGCCGAGTTCGAGCAGAATCTCGCAGAGCGTCGGGAACAGGCCGCTGAGGAACTTTCCGCGCAGACCGCTACGAACGAGCAGGCGATTTCCCGACTGCAGGAGCGCCATGACAACCTCGAGCGGGAGGCAGAAGACCTGTTGACTGGTGCGAAGGACCAGTCCGACAACATTCTGAAGTCTGCTCGCGAGGAAGCCGTCCAGCACATCGCTGCCGCCCGCGCCTCCGCAGTGAAGATCCGCCGCGAGTCGGAGCGCGAACTTCAGGCCGCGGTTGCTCGCCGCGACGCGATTAACGCGCAGCTGGCGAACGTGCGTCAGATGCTGTCCACCTTGGACAACACGACCTCCTCACTGCCGACGTTTACTCAGATTGGCGAAGTCAGCGAAGAGACCACCCGCAGCGACGAGGTCGAGCACACCGACGAAGTCGAGACCAACGACCAGAGCCCGATCATGAACGAGGTCGAGACCAACGACCAGAGCGAGTTGACCGAGGTGATCGACACTTCCGAGTTGCGACTGGACGATGTCACCGAGGTGTCGGGCAAGGGTCGTCGACGTTGAAGCACCGCTTCCTGGGCGCCAGTGGGTTAAAGGTCTCCGAAATCTGCTTCGGCAATTGGCTGACCCACGGCTCCCAGGTGGAAGCGGACACTGCGCTGAAATGCGTCCGGACCGCTCTCGATGTTGGAATCACCAGTTTTGACACTGCTGACGTCTATGCCAATACCGCAGCCGAGAAGGTTCTCGGAAAGGCACTCAGCGGCGAACGCCGAGAATCGTTAGAGATCTTTACCAAGGTCTATTGGCCCACTGGACCGAAAGGGCCAAACGATTGCGGGCTTTCGCGTAAGCACATCCTTGAATCGATCCACGGCTCACTGAAGCGGCTAAAGACCGACTATGTGGACCTCTACCAGGCACATCGCTACGACCACGAAACGCCGCTCGAAGAGACCATGACGGCCTTCGCCGATGTGGTGCGAAGTGGCAAAGCGCTCTACATCGGGGTATCGGAGTGGGATGCGACCCAGATTCGGGTGGCTCATGGCATGGCCAAAGAACTGGGGTTCCAGTTGGTCTCAAATCAGCCGCAGTATTCAATGCTGTGGCGAGTAATCGAGGAACAGGTGGTCCCCGCTTCCGCCGAATTGGGTCTTTCTCAGTTGTGCTGGTCACCGATCGCTCAAGGCGTGCTGACTGGCAAGTACCTTCCCGGCCAGCCTCCGCCAGCTCACTCTCGCGCCACTGACGACAAGGGCGGAGCGCAAATGATTCAGCGCCTGATGCATGATGACCTGCTCACCGCCGTACAGCGCCTAGTACCCATCGCTGCAGATCTCGATTTGACCATGTCACAGTTGGCAGTTGCTTGGGTGTTGCAGAATCCAAATGTGGCTGCGGCCATCATTGGCGCCTCCAAACCGAAGCAGATTATTGAGAATGTTGCTGCGTCGGGAGTTACTCTGCCTGCCGAAACTCTGCACAACATCGACGAGGCCCTTGGCGATGTTGTGGTTCGTAACCCCATGCTCACTGCGCAAAACACGCCAGCCCAACGTCCTTGCTGATAACCGCAGGCTAAGCCGAATACCTTCGCCGGATTCGGTTTCGAACCACCGCTGTTACGCCCCCGGTTCAGAAAGCCCTCCACGCACTAACTCAGGCGATTCGTCCGGCGGCATAGCTACCGTCTTCAGCGACCGCTGTGCCTGGCTTAGCCTTTTCGTGTTCACCTGAAGGCTCGATATTTACCGATTCCGGCCTCTCTTAGATTTTGTCTCGCCACTATGCTCGCCGCATGATATCTGGCCCTACTGCGTTCTTTCCGCCGCCAAGTTGGCCAATGCCCACCGGGTGGCTGCCACCAGCCACCTGGGCGCCGGACGCCAGCTGGGCACCAGCCTGCGGGCGCTAGTCGATGCTGCCGCCAAGCAGTAGTCTTCCTCACCCACGCTCGGCCTAGCAGCCACCCTCACGGGCATAGCGCTGCACGAAGTTTCGTAAGACCAGGTGCTGGCGTCCGTCCACCCCAGAGGTATTGGCCATGGCGATGAGCGCGTCGAGCTCGGCTGGGTCAAAGTATCCAGCGTGCTGGTAGATCTGCAGGCGAGCCGCCAACTCATCGGCGTCCAGTTCTGGATGGAACTGGGTGACGTAGACGTTCTGCCCCGTGCGATACATCTGCACTGGGCAGGCGCTGCCGATGGCCAGCATTGTCACACTGGACGGCACGGCCGAGCAGGCTTCTTTATGGGCAACAAATGCCCGAAACTTGGGGCCCACCCCAGCCAAGATCGGATCGGCCAGACCGGCAGAAGTGAGGGTGACCTCGATCGCACTGACCCCCTCGGCAAATTCCCCATCAACCGTGCCGCCCAGGTGATTGGTGATCGCCCCCACCCCGTAGCAAAGCCCCAGGAACGGATAATCAGTATCGACAATCCGGTTCAATACTGAGGCCAGGTCGGCTTCGACGCGCTGCTGCAGCGGCGTCTTGGTCTCATCAGAGATATTGAAAGCACTGCCTCCCAGGATCACGCCGGAATAGTCGGCCAAGTCGATCGGCGGCAGCGGCTCTGACTCCAGCCGAAGGTGCACCAATTCCGCTGGCGCCAGGCCAGCGTGACGCCGTACCGATTCATATTCGGACCTCGCCGCGTCATCGTGATCGCGGGTTGCCAGCAGCAGAAATGGGAGCACCGGGTCAGATTAGAGCTTGGCTCGCAGATTCGCATTTCCGAGCAAGCAACACTCACTCTGGCAAGACAACCAAGGCGGTCAGCAGCCGCTCTAGACCTTCGCGCCAAGCGCTGCCATCGCTGGGCTGACCAGTGAGGATTTCGTCAAGCCTGATCCGCTCGCAGTAGGCGTCCAGGGTGAGTAACAGTTGGTCGTCAGGAATCAGTACTCGAGCGTGCTGACGCTGCAACGCCTCGGTGATCGCCGCCAACGCCAGGCTGGTGGCAGTTTGCTCGGCTTGAATGAGTGCCGGACGGAAGCTCGGATTGCGATAGGCATACAGCCGCAGTTCGTTGCGCACCAACACCCAGTTGTCGTCGAGAGCAAAGCCGGTCTCGAAGACCACCAAGGCCTTAGCGACCACCTCGGCCAGGGTGTGCTCGGTGACGGGGGCATCGGGAATCTGGGCCAGGGCCCGCTCAGTGCCAACCAACAACTGCTCACCGCGTTGTCGGACCAATTCGAGACACAGCTCATCTTTGGATTCGAAGTTGCTGTAGAACGCACCTCGAGTGAAACCCGCACGCTCACAGATCTCCTCCACGCTGGCGGCTTGCACGCTCTTGCAGGCGAACAGATCGGTCGCAGCCACCATGAGTCGGTCTCGGGTGTGCTGGCGGCGAACACTCACCTCAACCACTTTCGCCTCCTCGCTGAGTTGTGTCCACCAAACTTGGATACATCACTGTATCGGATACAGTGATGTATCTAACGCTGTGTGGCTGAGGAGTTTCCGTGTCATCGTTCCTGTACCGCCTGGGTCGATCTTGCTTTCACTATCGTGGCCGCACCGTCGTCGCCTGGCTGCTGGTTGTGGCCGTCTTGGGTGGCATGGCTCTCGCCTTTGGCGGAAAGTTCGATGACGCCTTCAATATCCCCGGCGCCGAATCGACTCGGTCACTCAACCAGCTCAAGGTGACCTTCCCAGAGGCCGCAGATTCCACCGCGACCGTCCTGATCACAGTGCCACAAGGTGAGCAGCTAACCGATGCCAACGTCACCAGCCAGGTGAACTCTTGGCTGGAAAGGCTGGATGCTCTGCCCTACGTGAACGGCACTGTCGGCCCCTACAACGAACATGTCTTGGGCCTGATCAGCGCCGATGGCCGAAGTGGACGCGTCACCGTGCGAGTGCAAGGCACAGTGTCGACTTTCACCGATACCCAACGCGAGGAACTGACCCAGGCGGCCAACACCTTGGCTACCCAGCTTCCCGGCACCCAGGTACTGGTCGGCGGCGAGGTCTACAGCGTTAACATGCCACACCTGAGCGTCATTGAAGGCCTCGGTCTGGCCGTAGCGCTGCTGGTGTTGGTCTTCACTTTGGGCTCGCTGGTGGCCTCGATCATGCCCATCGGCAGCGCTGTCACTGGCGTAATCGCAGCAGTATTGATCACCCGAATCGGTGCTGGGGTGATCTCAGTGAGCTCCACCACCTTGATGCTGGCGATCATGCTCGGCCTGGCGGTGGGCATTGATTACGCGCTGTTCATTCTGTCCAGGCACCGAGACCAACTCGGCACCGGCATGGAAGTGTCGGAATCCGCGGCCCGCGCAGTCGGTACGGCCGGTTCCGCAGTGGTCTTCGCCGGGCTCACTGTGGTGATCGCCCTGATTGGGCTGAGCATCGCCAACATTCCATTCTTGGCGGTAATGGGCATCTTCGCCGCCGTGGCGGTGGCCATCGAAGTGGCCTTGGCCTTGACCTTGTTGCCCGCCTTCATGGGTCTTGCCGGCGAACGGCTGCGTCCTAGGCCCAAGACTGCCAAGCGCGCCAAAGCAGGCCGCGCTCGGACCGGCTTCAGCCCCTCAGCCTGGTGGGTGGCAGTGGTCACCAAATGGCCCGCGGTAACGATCCTGGTGGTACTCGCCGCCCTCGGCACCCTCACCCTGCCAGCGAAGGACCTTTACCTGGCCTTGCCGACTGCCGGTCGATCACTGCCCGGTGCCCAAGACCGGGTCACTGCTGATGCGATCACCGAGGTTTTCGGCGTTGGCTACAACGGGCCGCTAATCGTGACCGTAGACATCGTTGAATCCGACGACCCGATGAAAATTATGGATGGCCTGCGCGACCAGATCTCGGCCATGCCAGGGGTAGCGCTGGTTGCAGCCTCAACGCCGAACTCCAATGCCGATACCGGCATGGTGCAGATCATTCCGACCACCGGCCCTGATGACCCCGCCACGGCCGACCTGGTGCACGCCCTGCGAGCCAAGCAATCAGGCTGGCAACAAGAGTGGGGGGTCAGCACTGCCGTAACCGGCTTCACCGCGATCAGTATCGACGTCACCGAACGTCTGCGCGACGCCCTGCTGCCCTTCGCCATCTTCGTGGTTGGACTGTCCCTAGTGCTGCTGACCATGGTGTTCCGCTCAATCTGGGTACCGATCAAGGCCGCCTTGGGATTCCTGCTGAGCGTGGGCGGCGCCTTCGGCGCCACCACCTTGGTGTTCAACTACGGCTGGTTTAAGCAGGTGATCAATTTGGCTGAAGCTGGACCGGTGATCAGCTTCCTGCCAATCATCTTGATGGGCATCCTTTTCGGCTTAGCCATGGATTACGAGGTCTTCCTGGTTTCCCGCATGCGGGAGGAGTATGTGCACGGCAACACCGAGCGCTTCGTCGAAGACGGCTTCGTCCATTCCGCAAAAGTGGTGGTGGCCGCCGGGCTGATCATGTTCAGTGTTTTCGCCTTCTTTGTTCCCAATGGCGAAGGCGCGATCAAGCCAATCGCTTTCGCCCTTGCCATCGGGGTGGTGCTGGACGCCTTCGTGGTGCGGATGACTCTGGTGCCAGCGGTGATGAAACTGCTCGGCACTCACGCTTGGTGGTTGCCCAAGTGGTTGGACGCCCGGCTACCCAGTTTCGATATCGAAGGCGAATCGCTGACTCGCCAGCTCGAACTGGCCGCTTGGCCCTCCCCAGAGGATGACTCAGCGATTGTGGCCCAAGGCCTCAACGCCAAGATTGGCGATCGAATTCTCTTCGCCGACGTCGGCGTCCAAGTGCCCCGTGGTGGGTTATTGCTGATCGAAGGCGAGCCGGCACAGCGACGCGCTCTGCTCCTTGCGCTTGCCGGGCGGTTGAAGCTGACCGATGGCCGGATCAAGACTCTCGGCTTGGTCCTACCCGAGGAAGCTCCGGTGCTTCGCAGGCTCGCACCGGTACTCAGCCCGTCAGTTCGCCACTTCGGCCGAGTGCTGCGTAAGCAGCGCGGAGGAGTGGTCTTCGTTGACGACGCCGACGAGCTTTCCGACACTCAAGAACATTCGCTGCGTCGCGCCATGGGCGCCTCCAGTGAAGAACCAATCACCTGGGTTCTGGGGGCTCTACCCGGCTCAGACTTGGAAAGCCACCTCGCCGGGCCCTTCAAGTTACTGCGACTGCCTTCACACCTTGCTCTCGAAGGAGCGAACCGATGAACACCGAAAAGCTCGACTCGACTCCCGCCCGCTGGTACAGCTTGTTCGGCTTGGTGTTGATTCCACTGTTGATTGCCGGTGGTTTCCTGATTGCAGGGTTGAACTCCACTGGCAGCTACCAGAGCGTCAAAGCTGCGATCGTGAACCTAGACGACCCGGTGACTATTGACGGCACCTACATCCCGTTGGGACGCCAGCTGACTGCGAATCTGGTCGATTCCAACCGCACCGAGAACCTCACCTGGAACCTGGACAGCGAGGAAAACGCCCGCGCTGGCCTGGCCACCGGGGAGTACGCAGCCATGGTGGTCATTCCCAAGAACTTCTCCGCAGCCGCCACCTCTTACAGTGGCAACGCTGGCGACGCACAACAGGCCACTATCGAGTTGTCCACCTCTCCCGTGGCCGGCGTAGCCGATGCCACGTTAGGCAAGGCGGTGGCACTAGCTGCCACGGATTCGCTTAATCAGACGCTGACTTCTACCTATCTGGACAAGATCTACATCGGCTTCAACGACCTGGGGACCCAATTCACCACTATGGCTGACGGCGCCTCGCAACTCTCCGGTGGCACCTCTGATCTCGCCTCCGGCATCGCTTCTGCCTCCGACGGCAGCGCAAAACTGTCCACTGGCACCTCCAGTTATGTCGCCGGCGTCAATGAATTGGTTGACTCCACGATCAGCGCACTTCCCTCCCAGGTGAAGCTGGCTAACGGCGTGAAGGACGCCAGCGCTGGCGCCTCCGGTCTGAGCCAGGGTTTACAGACCTATCAAAGCTCGGTCTCATCCGGTGCCACCGACTTGTCAGCCGGGGCCGCCCAGGCCAGCCAGGGTCAAGCCAGCATTGAGTCAGCATTGGCGGCCTACCAAGCTGGCCACCTGCCAGCGGCAGCGCTAGCTGGCTACGTCCATAGCGCTTGTTCCACCCTAAATCCCGATGCCACCGACACCACCGAGCTGGTCAATCTGACCTACGAGTGCATTGGCACCCTCAAAGGCACTGCAACCGGGCTCACCGCCGGATCAGGTGCCATGGCCAGCGCCGCCGCCGGCCTGGACACCAAGGACGCCAAGACTGGCCAAAGCCTGCGGTCTGGCGCGACAAGCCTCGCCTCCGGAATGGACACGTTGAACACCCAACTCCAGGCGGCGCTTCCAGACGTAGCCACCACCACTGCAAATCTGAACAAGCTGAAGGCCGGTGGTAATGATCTGGTTAGCGGCGTAAGCCAGCTGAGTAGCGGCCTCAACGACGCAAAAACCGGGAGCGCAAAGCTGGCCGCGGGCATGGACAAATTCGCCACGGGGATCGCTGAAGGCAAGGACAAAGTGCCCAGCTACACCACCGCAGAGCGGGAGAACCTCGCCGATGTGGTCGCCACTCCGATTTCGACCGGCGGCCTCACTGGCTTGGCCAATCCGAACCTGGGTTGGGTCAGTTTGCTCCTAGTCCTGGCGCTGTGGCTAGGTGCTTTCGGTACCTTCTCGGTACTGAAAGCGACCTCTCGCGGATTGCTGGGATCGGCCGAACCATCGGCAAAACTCATCGGTCAGGCGCTCTTGCCTGGAGTGCTGGTGGTCGCCACCCAGGCGTTGTTGATGGCGTGGTTGGCCCACCTCGGATTGGGCTTGTCGTGGGTGAAGACTGGCGAAGTCACCGCCGTCCTAATGGTCGCCGGAATCGCCTTCGCCGTGCTCAACCAGGCATTGGTGAGCTGGGCTGGTGGCTTTGGACGTCTAGTCTCGGTGCTGTTCGCGGTGGTGACCGCCGCCTCCACCTTGGCTGCCGCCGCACCAGGGACGCTCACCACTTTGCGCCAGTTCTCACCGCTCTCGCCAGCCTTGGACGCACTGCGGGCAGTGATCACCGACTCTGGTGGCGCAGCTACCGCCACGTTGAGCGTCATTGGCTGGTTGTTGATCGGCCTGCTGGCGAGTTCGATCGCAATCCTTCGACGGCGCAGTACTGACCTAGCCAGCGTGGTTGCGGTCTAGTCCGCCGCCGCTGCGAATCGCTCAGCCGGCCTCGGCGTGCCGTTCAACCTCGACCATTTGCGGCTTGATCAGCTCAGCCACCGGCTGTTCGAGGGGCTCTTGGCGGTCTTGCGAGACTCGCTCAGCAGCCGCGGTTCGCAACGCGACCGCCCGATGGAAGTCGGCCTGAGTCGGCATGCCGTAAGCCCGTGCGGTGGCGTCATGCATTTCCACCACATAGCGAGAGACCCGCTCAGCGAATTGATGAGCAATCTCACCTGGGGCAGCCCGCAATGGCCGTCCGAAAACAAGGTGCACGGGTGGCCGTCCAGTCACCGGCACGGTCGCTCCGTAAGGCATCGCCGCGTACGCGCCGACCAGTGCGATCGGCAGGATCGGAGCATTTCGCGAGATGCTCAGCGCAAACGCGCCCGCCGTGAACCGGGCCATCGCGCCGGTACGGGAACGGGTACCTTCCGGAAAGATCAGCAGCGGCACACTTTCGTTCAAGAGCACCCCGGCCATGCCGCGACGACCACGGGACCCCTGGCGTTCCACTGGAAACGAATTGAAGAACAGTGTGGTCGGTAACGCCTTGTACCAGCTCTGAAAGAAGTAATCCGAGGCTGCGCCGGCCGATAGGTTTTTTGAGAGTCGGCGAGGCAGACCGCCGAAGATCAGTGGCGCATCGACATGGCTGGAGTGATTCGCAACCGCAATGAACGGCGCCTTGACCGAATCTAGATTGCGGCGGCCGTGAATGTGGACCGTCAACGCCGACCACATGTATGGCTTCATCACCAGGTGTTGCGCGACGAAGCGAGCCGTGCCCGGCCCCGCCGAGGTGTACCTGTTCGTTTTCGGTTCGGACACCGGTCCCCTCCAGTTGGTGAACTCATAGAGTGTCCCACTTAGAGCGGCTTCGAGCCAGAGGAGCTAGTTTCGACTCTGCGTGAGCTTGCGGGAAAGCCACCGCACTACGGGCCGCGGCAACACTCCCAGTCCGAAAGCGGCGAGCTTCCAGCGCAGCGTCGGCACCGAAATCACCTTGCCCCGCTCAGCGTCGGCCAAAGCCTTGGTCACACAGGTTTGGGCGTCAACCCAGATCCAGTCCGGAATGCCGGACACCGCGATTCCAGCACGTTCGTGAAACTCAGTGCGCACCCACCCGGGGCAGAGCGCGGTGACGCTCACACCAGTGCCAGCCAACTCGTTAGCCAGGCCCTCGGAAAACACCTTCACCCAGGACTTCACCGCCGAATAGTTGCCCTGGGTGACCCAGGCCGACAGCGACGCGACATTAAGGATTCGCCCGTGTCCGCGTTCACGCATCGCCCGTCCGGCAGCGCAGCTGAGCTCAGCAACTGCTAAACACATCACGTCCAGCGCTCGGCGGTGGTCGGACAAGGAGTCAGAGAGTACGTGATTCGCAAGGCCAAAGCCGGCATTGTTGATGAGCAACTCGACCTGTTGTTGTGGATCGACAACTCGCGCCGCCACCAGGGCAAGCTGATCGACCTGTCCCAGATCAGCCACCAGCACTTCGACCGCGACCCCGTGGGTCTGGCTCAACTCGGTGGCCATGGCATCCAATCGACCTGCATCTCGAGCCACGAGCACCAAGTCGAGACCCCGAGCCGCACAGGCTGTGGCGAAGGCAGCGCCCAGGCCAGCACTGGCTCCGGTGATGAGTGCAGTCGACATGCCCGGCACCGTACCCCAGGCACTGCTGGCGGTAAAACCAAGTCCAGTGGTTCACCCAGCCAACAACTCAGCCTGCCCGGCCAAGCGTCGCAGACTACGACTGCACCGATAACGCACCAACTCGGCAGAAATCCCCAACTGCTTGGCCGCCTGCGCGCTAGTCAGCCCGTCGAGGTACACCAACTGCAAGGTCCGCAGGATTTCAGCATCGATCAGCCCCAGCGAGTGGGCCGCGGAAAGAGTCGCCTCCGCTGACGGCCCCTTAACCCGCGCTGGGAGCGGCAGCAGGGCTTTCTCGGACAACCGATGCCGCAACGCCCACGCCAAGTTTGATGCAATCGCCGCGGGACGGCGCTCCAGGCGATACTCACCGATCACCACCCACAACTCGGAAATCGCCTCTGCTAAACGGCCCGGCTGCCTCGTAGTCAACCGCACCGCCTTGCCCAGCATTGCCTGCAGCACCGTTCTCCAAGCGAGCACCTCTCCTCGGCTACCGAGTTCCAGAAGGGCACCCAGCACACCATCCGGATTGCTGGCGATCAGCTTCAAGACGCCATCTAGATCAGCAGCTCGCCCAAGTTGTGGATACCGCCGACCCCAGGCAGCTACCGCGTCCGCGCTGGTGGCTACCAGTTGACGCCATTCCTGATTCAGCGAGGCCAGAGTTCGATCGATTTCCACCCGGTAAGCGTCTTGAACCAGTGTTGCCCGCGGTGTTGCCTCAGCGGCGACCAGTGTTGTCAACAGCTCACTGCAAGGTTGCTCCTAGCGAGCTACCAACGAATACCGATATGGCGCGCTGTCTCGGTCATGTCGGCGTAGAATTAGGGTGTAGTCATCTGGGGTTTGGCAGCCGACATCTCGCCATCAAGATCGCCCAGAGGGCCACTCGGACTTCCAGTGGCCCTCTGGTGCCATTTCCCTCACTTCTTGTTACTCCCTCGTACTCTTGCTGTGTAAGAGGGAAGGAAGCTATGCAGCCACACGCGCCAGCGCGCAAACACGGACTCATCGAGCGGGCGACAATCGTCTCCTTGGTCGTCCTGTTTGTGGTCTCCGCCCTTGGTGTGGCACTAGTCACGACCTCACTGAATCGAATCGATGACAGCACCGACTCGCTGGACCATCGACAGATAATGGCTGACTACGCGGGACGTCCCGCGGCGGTGATTGGCGAGAATGGAGCCGCGGCGGTCAACTTCGCGGTGCTGGCCACGTCGGGCGACTCACTTCGCTCTGCCGTAATAGTCAACCTGTCCGCGTCCCGGCGCAACCTCACCCTGATTACGATTCCAGCAGATCTGGTGTTGACCGCTGACCCAGCCCAAACCCTTGAGTCAAGCTTCGCCATCGACCCGGCGACCGCCGTGCAGTCTCTCGAGACCTACACCGGAACTCGGATGGATCACCAGATCTTGCTCGATCTAGATGCCTCCCGTGCGGCGATCGACAACCTCGGTGGCATCCGATTAGGCGGCCGCGAGGTCGACGGGGCATCGGCGGTACGCCAAATACTCGAGGCTTCCGATGCCGACCAAGCGGCCACAGCCACTGGCGTCTTGATCAAGGCAGTCCTGCTAGCCGAAGACGACACCCCTTTTGATTTCTTCCGGTCCAGTCGCTTGATAGAAGCTCTGCCTGTCTGCGTCACGGTCGACACCGAGCTGACTGGTGGCGAAGTCAGGGCCCTGTACCTGGAAAGTAGCGTTCACCCCACCGAGATCCGCCTCTGGCCTCTCTCGTCGCAGTCACAATCGGCGGCGCTCTTGATCGACCAAGACTCTCGCCAGGCGCTTCGCACCGGCCTTTCCTCGCCAAACCTGGTCGACACCCCGCAATACCAAGCCGCTGCCTATTTGCCAGAGGAGACGCGTCGATGACTCCTGGAACTAGACTGAGGCCGATCGGCACTCGTCTGCGAATTGCCCTAGCCGTGAGCGCTTTGGGGTACACGGCTTGGCAGGTTTGGCTGAGCAACCGGCAAGCTCAGGCCGTTTGGGCCGCCGGCACTGACACTGTCGGTCAGGAATCTGCCAGGGGGGAAGATGGATGATCTTGGCCTGACGGTCTTAGACCACGAAGAAGGCGACGACAACTCGTCCCAACCGGAGGCATTGCCCGACGGCGAACGAAAACGTCGGCGGACTTGGATGCGCATCCTGGTGATTACCACCTCGTTGCTCTTGGCGGTGGTGCTCGGCGTTGGCGGTTTCTACCTGGCCGTGGGACTCAACGCACTGCAGAACATCAAACGCGACCCCGGAATGATGCCCACCGACGACGGCCGCACCACCACCGTTATTGACACCGGCCCAGTCGACTTCGTGCTGATGGGCTCAGATTCACGCGGCAGCGATCGGGGCCGAAGCGACACCCTGATGGTGGCCCACCTAAACGCTGAGCGAAACACCCTCTATCTGATTTCTGTGCCACGCGATTTGTACGTCAGCATCCCTGGTCATGGCAGCAACAAGATCAATGCCGCCTACTCCTTTGGCGGCTCCGCCTTGACCATTAAGACCGTTGAGCAGCTCTTGGGCATCCAAATCGACCATGCCGCGATGGTCAATTTTGAGGGCTTCGTCGGGCTCACCTCGGAAGTCGGCGGGGTGACGATCTTCAACGAGATCGCCTCAAAGAATCTCGGTTTCGACTTTCCTCGCGGCGAAATCACCCTCAAAGGAGACCAAGCACTGGCCTACGTTCGCCAGCGCTATGACCTTCCACGCGGCGACTTAGATCGTGAAGCCCGGCAACGAGCCGTGGTCAAAGCACTCGTCTTGAAACTGTTGAATCCTTCGACTTTGGCCAACCCCGCCACATTCAACTCGGTGGCCGGGAAAGTCGGCAGTTACCTTACGGTCGATAGCAGCCTCACTAATGACGCGATTTGGAAGCTTGCTTCCAGCCTGGCTGTCCGATCTGCAGGCGACATCCGCCAGTTGCAGGTGCCGATCAGCGGTGGCAAGCGAATTCCCGGTGCTGGTGCCGTGTTGATCCCCAACACAGCCCAACTCGCCACACTCTCCACGGCCATCCAGTCCGACCAACTTGGGGCTTACTGGAAGACCTACGGCGAGGATTAGCTCACTCCAGGTAGGAATCACGCTCAGACTCCGGCTCCGCCAGCGCTAACCCCAGCGTCTGTCCCACAGCCATGGCCTGATCGTACGGATCGGCCAGGGTGTTGAGCCGGTCCCGCAGCTGCAAATCCACCGACGCGGTGAAGGCGAGCAGATCCAATGTTTCGAAGATCAGCTCGACCGGATCGCGCCCAGCTATCAGCAACCGCAGGTGGAGCTGAGCTGGCGGCCAATCCGCACCGTAAGACTCGGCGATACCCACCTGCGGGTAACGCTGCACGAACGAATCTGGGTCAGTGGTGAAATCGAGTTCGAGGCCGTCCACATCGGTGCGCGATCCAGCGAAATCGAATCCAAAAGGAGCCAGCTCGTCTTGGAGGGCCTCCAGATAGCCGTCGGGCAGGTTCATAGGCACAACCGTAGCGGCAGTCAGTTACCCGCGGCCTTGCTCAGGTTTCTTCGGTACCGGCGAGCTTCCAGCCCGACTTCACTTTGGTCGCGATCAGGTCGTCGGCCAGCACCATGATCTGCGACTCACTGCTAGAGATTCGTACCTCAGTGGCCAGCGGCTCGGCCCTACCACTGCTGAAATTGGTGTACGCCAAGACAAAACCCGGGTAGCCAAAATCGGTCTTGTTGGTGCGCCACACCAGGAACTTTTGCACCATCAGTTTGCCGCCACTGCCCTTGGTATAAACCTCGCGGCGCAACATTTCAGAACGTGGCAGGTCCGCACTCACTGCCGCTGGCGGCACTGGCCACGACCAGTACTCCTCGACTTGAGCCAGTCGAACATCGGGACCGCTGGCGGCCTTGTCATCGCGCACTCGTTCCAACACCGGATGAATGATGCTGATCCCCGGCGAGGTTCCGGTCTTCGCCCAACTGCCGCCAAACTCCAAGAGCGGAGCGTAAACCGTGCCATTGGTGGATTCGAAGAGCACATCGTTGACCTTGAACTCCACGACCAGGTCGGGACGGACCAGGTGAAAGGCCACATGGTTGGTGTCCGTCTCGATGTAGGTCGAGGGCACTTCCAATGGGCTCAACCGAGCATGCAACTGTGTGCGCAGGTCGTCATTCAGACCAGAGCCGACGTGACCAACCGGCTGATAGCGACCGTCCTGGGTGCCCATGGCAAGCAGCAACGAACGCACCTGGCCGGCCACCTCCGGGTTTTCGGAGTACCCGATCACCGCGGCATCGAGGGTGTAGACCGGTTTGATCTTGAACACCACCGGCAGGTCGCTGCGCACCACCAACCCTTCGGCGCCTTCGCCGTCCACCCATTCGCGGTAGACCGCGGCAACCTGCTCGCGAGTGGTCACCTGCCGCAGTTGCACTGGACGTACCAACTGCTCGGTGAACACCTCACTCAACTTGGCATGAGTCTCCGAATACGAAGCTGGCCGATGCTCGTCGCCGTCCAGGCTGACGATCTCGAAGGGTGCGAGTCGTAACCGATCGTGCTGGCTGGGGTCGGCCAACACCGCGGCGACATCGAACACCCGGGTACGTCCAGCGTCTTCGGCCACATAAAGCTCGGCTGGAACTACCGCCGAGGTGATTCCGGCGGCCCGCAATCGATCTGCGGCCTCAGCGTGGACGGCGAGTCCGGCGCGCACACGACCACCAGTGTTGACCGTGAACACCTGCTGGCCGTCATAGAAGATCACCGCCAGTTCGCCGTCATACTTGCGGGTCACCTGGAACTGGGTGCCAGCCAACCGGTGTTCGATCTGCTCCGGATTCAACGAGGTGTATTTGCGACAGATCTGCTGTTTGTAGTCGGTGACCAAGGCGCCTTCGCTCGGCGCCGCCTTGGCCGCCGTCCCCTCCAGGAACCCGGCCCGCTCCACCAACTGGGAGAGTTCAATGCTCATTGCGCACCACCGATGGTCTTCAGCTCTTGATTCGAAAGGTGCAGGATCAGGGCGTAACGCTGACCGTCAGTTCGGCCTTCAAGGAACCCTCGGTAAGGCTCTCCGCCAGTGGTGAGGACGAGCGGACCGCTGCCGTTCGGCCCGCTACCGACCAAGCGCATTACCTGGTCACGCTGCAGTTCCTCGGCCATCTGGTAGAGAAAGTCGAAAGTGAGACCGTTGGTGTGCGTGAGCTGATAGCTGCGCGAGAACACGAATCGGCGGATCGCATCAGCTTTGCTGATTGACCGCTTGCTCCAGCCGATCGGCACCTCGACCGACACATTGGCCGGGGTTCGGGAGAGCTCGCGCCGCTCCCGTTCAGTGCCATCGGGGTTATAGACCACCTGCTGCAGGCGCACCCGGTAGGCAATCTCACCTTCGGCGGTGACATACAGACGCAGCGGAGATTCGATCAGCTTGCCGACCGTTTCGAGATCAATCTCTGGGTCGCCATCGATCATGGCCTGGCCCAAGGCTTCCAGGCCGCCGAACTCCCGCTGCAACGCCGCAGCGGTCGTGGTGGCCTTCACATACCGCACGTTTGCCGGGCGCTGACCGTCCAGAAGGGCTTGGAAGACCCGCTCTCGTTTCGGCGGAGCCTCAAAGCCGACCTGGGCGTCCCTCTTGGCTGCATTGGCAATATTGATCGTTCGCATCAGCGGCTCACATCATCGAGAAGTCGAGGTCATCGATATCGGCGTCGTCGTCGGCCAGTTCGAGCACCTCGGCGGCAGCGTCCAAGCCGAGTAGTTCGAAGGGGGAAGCCTGGCCCAACAACATGAAGACCGCATCACCGCTGGCCAGAAGGAAAGCTTGGCTGCCCGTGTGCCCGGCGCGGTAAAAATAGTCGAAGGTGTAGATGTCGGATCCAACTGCCGCGGTTAACTCCGCGCTGGCGTCGTCGAGTTGGTAAACCGCCGTGATGTTGCATTCCAACAGCTCATCGGCACTCACTTTGCGATCCAAGCCGACTGGAGTGTCATAGCTGGACGGGTGTACCGGCACCGGTGAACCGTCTGCACCCACCGCGATCAATTCACTGCGATCAGCCCAGGTGCCGTCGTCGGCCAAAGCCCCCATACCCAAGCCGCCGCGAGGAATGATCAAGGTGCCACTGCGATCCATGGCAACCAGCTCGCAGGGGTTATCGGAATCGTCCAGAGCCACCGTCTCGGTGCGGCCGTAAAGCTTGGTTCGGTCGACCTTCACCGGATTGACTCCGAATTCATGGCCGCCCAGCGTCAATGACAAGATTCGTGCCATCTGGAACCCCCGCCTCCCGATCGGTGGAGCCAACTGAAGGAAGCGCGTCAGCGTTCCGCGAGTGGAGCATAGGGGATTCGAACCCCTGACCTACGGCTTGCAAAGCCGCCGCTCTACCAACTGAGCTAATGCCCCGCGGCGGCCATTCTCGCATCCATCAGGGCAACAGTGCCAAACCGGAACCACACGATGGAATCGCCCTGTTGGGAACCGCCAACTACCCTTGGTGTCATGTGGTCCAAACGAGCAGAGGTCGACTATGCCTTGCAGCGGCACAATTCGCTGCAGGCGCTGCGTCGTCCCCAACGTGCGTTGGGGGAGTCTGACCCCTGTGATGCTGACCCAGTATTGCTCCACTCAGCCGCCAATCACGGCGAACCGACCAACTCAGATTGCCCGGCCTGTAGCGACACCAAACTGGTGAACCTCCGTTACGTGTTCGGAGAGCAGTTGGGGCAGTACTCTGGCCGGATCAAGGCCAGCGCAGAGCTAGTTGAGATGCAGCACCAGTACGGAGAATTCAAAGTGTGTGTGGTCGAAGTTTGCACAGAGTGCGGCTGGAACCACATGATTACCACGTATCTGCTCGGCGACGGCACCAAGCGCCGTCCACCCCGCCGACAGCAGACAGCCGAGGACATTTATGGGTAAGCCCCTGCGGACCGATCTGACTAAAGGTCCGAAACCTGTTCCTGACAAGGCAGGCAAGAAACCGCCAAAGAAGCTGTGGCTTCGCATCCTGCTGTGGTCCACGATCACCGTGGTGAGCCTCGCGCTGATCGGTACTGGCATCGTCGCCTACGCCTACAGCACCTTGAAGATCCCTGATCCCAACTCCGACTTCCAGACCAACACCACTTTCGTTTACTACGCCGATGGTAAGCAGGCGATTGGTTCCTTCCAGGTGCAAAACCGGGTGACCATCAGCTACGACACGATGCCCCAGACTGTCAAGGACGCCATCGTTGCCGCTGAGAACCGCAGCTTCTGGACCGATCCCGGCATTTCCGTGCCCGGCTTGATGCGCGCGGCAGCCGGTTTGGTAGGCATCAGTGCCGCAGATCAAACAGCCTCTGGTGGCGGGTCGACCATCACCCAGCAGTACATCAAGATCATGTACCTCAACCAGGAGCGCACCTTCTCACGCAAGGCCACCGAGGTCTTGTTGGCAGCCAAGATGGGTGGTGAGCTCAGCAAGGAAAAGATCCTTGAGGGCTATCTGAACACCGTCTACTTCGGCCGGGGGGCCTACGGCATCGAAGCCGCTGCCCAGACGTATTTCAAGGTGCCAGCGTCCAAGTTGAGCCTGGCCCAGTCCGTCGCGCTTGCCGACATTGTCAACTCACCGGGCAACCTCGACCCAGCTAGCGGCGATAAGCAAGCCGCCGACCTCTTACAGCGCTATCAGTACACCCTGAACGGCATGGTCGAGATGGGCAAGATCACCGCTGCCGATCGGGCCGCGATCTATGACGCTCTGCCTGCCGTCCAACCGGTGAACGACACCGCACGGTTGGGCGGACAGACTGGCTACCTGCTGAAGCTGGTGGAGAACGAACTTCTCGCCAAGGGTTTCACTGAGGAAGAAATTGCTGGCGGTGGGCTCAAAGTCACCACCACCTTCGACGCTGCCGCCCAGCAGAACGCTGTGGATGTAGCCACCAAGATGACAAAAGTTGCTGCGAATGGTTCGAAGAAAGCCGAAAAGAACCTGCACCCAGCTATCAGTTCGATCGACAACGCCACTGGTGGAGTGCGGGCCATCTATGGCGGCGCTGACTACGTAACGAACTCGCGCAACTGGGCAACCACTCCTCGCGCGACTGGTTCAACTTTCAAGCCTTACGCCCTTGCTGCCGCCCTGCGAAATGGATGGACGCTGGATAGGGGTGTAAGCGCCAGCAAGGGCACCAACTCAAGTGGTGCCCGGCGGGCTATCAAGACTGGGCCGCAGATCAGCCTGTTGCAGGCGACCACCAAATCCGACAACGACGCCTACTTCAACCTGGTGTCTTGGCTGAATAGCAGCGGCGTGGATGCTGGCGCGGCCGACGTCATTAAGGCCGCCAACGACGCTGGCGCTCCTACTGGGGCTGCCTGGGATGCGGATGCGTACCTGCCTTTAGGCAATGCCCAGGTCAGCCCAATCAACCAGGCCTCGGCCTATTCCACCTTTGCGAATTACGGCCTGCACCGCGATTGGCATGTGATTGCTCAAGTGGCTGATTCGACCGGCAAGGTGCTTTACGCCCCCGACACGACGGGCGTTCAGACCATCGAACATGAGGTAGCCCAAGACGTCACCTATGCGTTGTCTCATGTGGTCAACGACGGCACCGGGCGCAGAGCCGCCAACATCGGCAATTATCCGGTTGCTGGCAAGACTGGCACCGCAGGCAAAGGAGACGTCGTCGCCGCCTGGTTCGTTGGCTACACCGCTCAGATCACCACTTCGGTAATGTTCGTCTCAGGCGAGCAAGGCAACTCCAACCTCCAAGCTCAAGGAACCAGTTGGGTGGGCGGCAAATACCCGGCAATCACCTGGGCCATGTACATGAAGCTCGAGATGGCTGGCAAGGACAGAGTGTCCTTTGAAAAGTCGACCACAGCGACGGCGTCACCGAGTGCGTCAGCCAGCGCCTCCGCCTCCGCCTCTGCTTCCGCACGTGCCTCGGCCTCTGGATCTGCCAGTACGTCAACTTCAGCTTCTGTCTCAGCGACTTCGACTACTACCCCTTAGGCGACCACTAGGATCCTTGCCGTGATTCCCGACGCTCCTGGACTGTCAAAGCTTCTTGGCGGCAAGTTAGGAAGCCGTGTGCGTCCCGGCGGAATCTGGTTCAGTGCGGGGCCGTGGGCTTTCTTGGCCTTGACCATCAACTTCACCGCTTTGATGGTCCGGCAGCTACCTTGTCAGGCCGGGCAAACTGCCTATCTGGCTTTCTGCTACTCCGACATCCGCTCACTTTGGTATTGGCGTGGTCTTCAAGCCGGGCAGATCCCCTTTCTGCAGTCTCAGGTGGAGTATCCGGTGTTAACCGGCGCGTTCATGGAAGTCGGGCGACGGTTCACGGCACTGCTCGTCGGTGGCGACTCGTCCACGCTCAGCGCTGCCCAAACCGCACAATCGGCCCAGATCTTCATGGGCGTGACCAGCGTGTTGATCTTCATTCTGTTTGGCGTGCTCGTCTGGGCTCATTTGAAGATGCACCGGCCCTGGGACGCAATGCTGATTGCCATCAGCCCGGCGATTCTCACCACCGGCCTGATCAACTGGGACGCACTGGTAGTCGCACTGACCTCCCTAGCGCTGCTCGCCTGGTCGCGTAAGCAACCGATCTGGACCGGCGTCTGGCTGGGCTTGGCGATCTCGGCGAAGCTCTACCCTGCGCTGCTGTTAGTGCCACTGGTGGTGCTCGCCGCTCGCACCGGAAAGTGGCGCCAATTGTGGATCACGGCGGGCGCGACGGCTGCGTCCTGGCTTGCGGTAAACCTGCCGGTCTACTTGGCCACTCCGTCCGGCTGGCTCTACTTCTGGACTTTCAACGCCGATCGGGGACCTGACTACGGATCGATTTGGTACGCCTTTAACCTGGTCGGGATCCCCCAGGTTCAGGGAAGTCTGAACCTGGGCAGTTTGACGCTGTCGAAGTTCTCGCTGCTGGTCGCACTGTTGATGGTGGTCGGCGCTTTGGCGATCATGGCGGTGTTGTTGCTCGCGCCGAACCGGCCTCGGCTGGCCCAAGGCGCCTTTCTCATGGTGGCGCTGTTCCTGATGGTCAACAAGGTGTATTCCCCGCAGTATGTGCTCTGGCTCCTTCCGCTGTTGGTACTGGCCCGACCCAGATGGCTGGATTGGGTGGTGTTCAGCATCTCCGAAACGCTGTATTACGTTGCGATCTGGGCCTTACTTGACGGCTATCTGAACACCGGAACCGGGCAGGACAAGCTTTACCTGCTGGCGGTCTTCTTCCGAGTGGGCGTGTTGGTCTGGCTATCCAGCAGAGTGCTCATGGACATCTTCAAACCCGACGGCGACTTGGTCCGTGTTGGTGGTTTGGACGACCCCGATGGCGGCGTCCTAAATGCTGCGGCCGACGCTGCCTGGCTGGTGAAGCTGCGACAACAGTTGTCATTGGCGTGACCGCTCCCAAGAATGCCCGCTTGGTGGTGCAAACCTGGCTGGGTACTCGGGTGGTAATGGCGATGGTGGCCGTCTGGGTCGCGATTTCCCAACAGATTCCGCTGGCCCAAGTGGTCGATCGGTGGGATGTTGCACACTTTCTGGCCATCGCCACTGATGGGTATGCCGCGCCGAACTCGATCGCGTTCTTTCCAGGTTGGCCAATACTCATTTGGCTCAGCAGTGCATTGCCAGGATCCTCCGCGCTGGTAATGGGAACCCTGCTGGCGCTACTCGCCAGCGGAATCGCCGCAGCCGCGCTGTACCGAATGTACGGCGCACCCGCAGCGATCGCCTGGCTGCTGGCTCCCACGGCAGTCTTCACCATGGTGCCTTACTCGGAGTCGGTGTTCTGTGCCGCCGCGTTCTGGGCCTGGGAACGCGCCCGGGCCAAACAATGGGGGCCCGCAGCAGTCTTGGCCGCCGTCGCCGCCGCCACTCGGATCTCGGGGCTGTTCCTGATCGTCGCGCTGGTGGTTTTGGCTCTCACTCAGACCGGACGCGCTGGCGCCCGGCTCAAACGCCTGGTCTGGCTGACCCTGCCGGCCGCCACCTTGGGCGGATATCTGCTGTATCTGCGCCTATCGTTCGGCACCTGGTCAGCCTGGTACAACGCCGAGGCCGCGGGTTGGTCACGCAGTCTCACTTGGCCCTGGGTTGCGCTCCAACACACTCTCGAAGCGGCCGCCCCGGGCAGTAACTGGATGACGATGTTCCGATTTGAACTAGTGAGCATGGCAGTGGGGGTATTGGTAACCCTGATCTGCCTGTTCCGCAGACGTTGGGCTGAGGCGGTCTGGGTTGGCGCGCAGGTGGCAGCATTCTCCGTCTCCCACTGGTTCATGAGCGTTACCCGAGCAACGCTGTTGTGGTTTCCTGCCTGGGAACTTCTCGGTGCGGCAGCTCTGGGTCGGGCTAAGCCGTCGGCTCAGCGACAGGCAGCGATCGCAGCATTGGTCGTCTGCGCGGTCACCCTTCAAGCCTGGTGGGCGTATCAGTTCTTCACCGGCAGTTGGTCGGGCTAGGCTCCGGAGCGAAGGGAGCAATCGGTGCAGGTCTTTGTGATAGTCGCCTCGGCCGGGCGTCCTGGCGCGGTTGCCGAGTTGGCCCAATGGTCGACCCAAGTGCGCACTCCGGTCGGCGGCTCGCTGAGCTGGCTGTTGAGCACGCCCACTGAGGCCGATGCGCCTGCAGATCTACCGACTGATTGGCGCCTACTCACGGGAAGCCGCGGGGCTGCCAGCCAGCGCAATCTCGCCTTGGAACAGGTGCCCGATAGCGCCGACTTCGTGTTCTTCTTCGACGACGATGCACTGCCCCGACAGGACTACCTCACCGCCGCGGTGGAGCATTTCGCCACCAATCCCGACCAGGTGGCAATCACCGGACGCCTGGTGCGCGACGGAGCAGCCGAGAAACACGAAGTGAGTCTCGCCGAATCCGTCGCAGCGCTGGATCAAAGCTGGACCGCTGACCCCGACCCCGGCTGGCAGAACACCGGGGAGCTTTACGGCTGCAACTTCGCAGTTCGCTGGAGTGCACTCCACCAGCTTCGATTCGAGGACCGTTTTCCGCTCTACTCCTGGATGGAAGACCTTGACTACGCGGGACAGGCGCTCGCTCATGGCAAGCTCGCCAAGGTGGCATCGACCGTGGCGGTGCACCGGGCGGTTACTAGTGGCGGGCGAGCACAGCATCTACGCCTGGGCTACTCCCAGATTGCCAATCCGGCGTTGATGGTTGAAAAGGGAACCTTGCCGCTGCGCACGGCCCTGACCAAAGCCGGGCGGCCAGCGCTCCGCAATTTGATTGGCGTGCTGCTGCCAGGTGAGCGCCCTGCGCGGGTCGAACGCGTGAAGGGCAATTGGCTGGCCATCGGTGACTTGATTGCCTCGGGCGGGCGGGCCCGTCCCGAGCGCATCTTGGAGCTGTAAGCCCATTAGATGCTCAGACCTGAACCCCAGTTGCTGCCTTAATGAGCAGTAGCTCGTCATCACTTCTGAGGCCCACCCAAGTTTCGCGCCTTGTCGGCGCCAGTTCCGCCACGAAAAGACCAAACCTAGTTCGGCTCTTTTCGACGGGCACTTCAGTCCTTGATGAGGGAAACGACCTGAGTCGACCATTGACACCTATGGTTACGTAACCGTAGGTTGTGCCGATACCTCGGCCTCGCAACGGCGCGGCCACAGGTAGCTGAAGCAGGCGAGATCCAGATCGCGTCACCGCGGCTGGCGACCCGCTGCCTTTGAAACCGCCGCCTTCCAGGAGGATCGTTGATCGACCCAGTTCCCGGACCCGACTTCGTTCAACTTCTCGACCCCACCGGGAGTCGGGCCGAACCTCACCGATTCGGCTACTCCGGCAGCGACGCCGAGCTAGCTGCCGACCTGCGCGACATGCTGCTGATCCGCCGCCTGGATGCCGAAGCCACTGCTCTACAACGAAAAGGGGAGCTGGGTCTTTGGGCGCCACTACTTGGTCAAGAGGCCGCCCAAGTCGGATCTGCGCGCGCTACGCGAGGCGCCGACCTGATCGTGCCGTCCTACCGCGAACACGGCGTCGCCTGGTGTGCGGGGATCGACCCACTCGACCTGCTGACCACTTTCCGTGGCACCGGGATGACCGACTGGGCCTCTCGCCCGGCAAACTTCCACCCTTACTCCTTTGTGATCGGAACCCAGACCCTGCATGCGGTAGGCATGGCCATGGCACTGCGACTGGACGGCCTGGTCGGCAACTCCGACCCCAATCGCAACGCGGCCGCGATCGTCTACTTCGGCGACGGAGCCACCAGCCAAGGTGATGTGAACGAGGCTTTCGTTTTCGCTGCATCCTTCGCCGCGCCGGTGGTGTTTTTCTGCCAAAACAACCAGTACGCGATCAGCGAACCAACCTCGGTGCAGACCAAGATTCCGCTCTATCAACGCGCCGCTGGCTTCGGCTTTCCCGGCGTTCGGGTGGACGGCAACGACTTGCTGGCCGTGCGGGCGGTGACTGAGTGGGCAATGGAGCGAGCCAGGCGCGGCGACGGGCCCACCCTGATCGAGGCCTACACCTACCGAGTGGGCGCCCACACCACCTCGGATGACCCGACTAAGTACCGAAGTGCGGACGAAGAACAGGCCTGGCGGGCCAAGGACCCGATTACCCGGCTGCGCAACTATCTGCTCGGCACCAGCGCGATCGACCAGTCCTGGCTGGATTCGGTCGAAGCCGAAGCCGAGTCGCTGGCCGAACGAATCCGCCTAGGTTGCGTGAACCTACCCGAGCCGAAACTCGAGGAGTTCTTCACCCAGGCTTATGCCGACACCCCCGACGCCTTGTTCAGCCAGCGCGCTGAACACCTCGCGTACGAAGCCAGCTTCGAGGCTACTCGATGACAACCCTGACCCTGGCGAAGGCCCTCAACGCTGGTCTGCGCCAGGCGTTGGCCGACGATCCCAAAGTGTTGCTGTTCGGTGAAGACATCGGTGCTCTGGGCGGAGTGTTCCGAGTCACTGAAGGGTTGCAGGCCGAGTTTGGCAACAACCGAGTGATTGATGCCCCGCTGGCGGAGTCTGGCATTGTCGGCACTGCGATCGGGTTGGCGCTTCGTGGCTATCGGCCAGTCGTCGAAATCCAGTTCGACGGGTTCGTATTTCCCGCCTTCGATCAACTCGTCTCCCAGGTCTCTCGACTGCGGTTTCGCACTGCTGGCGCGCTGAGCGTCCCCCTGGTGGTGCGGATTCCCTACGGCGGTGGGATCGGCGCGATTGAGCACCACGGTGAATCTCCGGAAGCATATTTCGCCCACACTCCAGGGCTGAAGGTGGTTACCTGTGCGTCCGCTGCTGATGGCTACTGGATGCTGCAACAGGCCATCTCCAGCGATGATCCAGTGATCTTCCTGGAGCCCAAACGCCGTTACCAGGACAAAGCTGAAGTCGACTTCAGCCAGTTCCCAGCCCCGCTGCACTCTGCTCGGCTAGCCCGGCCGGGGACCGACGCCACTTTGTTGGCCTATGGTCCGATGGTGCGCACCTGTCTGGAAGCTGCCGCTGTGGCCGCCACCGAGGGCCACCAACTGGAAGTGCTGGACCTGCGTACGCTCGCTCCTTTGGACGATGCGGCAATCTTTGCCTCCGTGCGGCGAACTGGACGCGCCATAGTCGTTCACGAAGCTGCGGGGACGCTCGGGATGGGTGCCGAGATCGCCGCCCGAATCCAGGCCGAATGCTTCTACGAACTAGCCGCACCGACGCTGCGGGTAACGGCCTACGACCTGCCCTACCCGCCCTCAAAGGTCGAGCAGTCATTTCTGCCCGACCTTGACCGGGTGCTGGATGCCGTCGACAGATCCATGAACTGGTGAAGGAGCCGAACATGTTTGAGTTCAAGTTGCCCGACCCGGGCGAAGGGCTAACCGAAGCCGAGATTGTTCGTTGGGTGGTCGCTGCTGGCGATGAAGTCGCGGTCAACGACGTGCTGGTGGAGATCGAGACTGCCAAGTCGCTGGTGGAACTACCCAGCCCGTATGCCGGAGTGGTGGCGGAGTTGCTGGTGGCCGAAGGCGAAATGGTCGCCGTAGGCAGTCCCATCATTCGAATCGGCGAACGCGGGGAGACCTGGATCCCCGCGGCCGAACCCACCGAACCCACACTTGGAAGCGCTGAACCGGCCTTGGCTGAACCGGCCATAGCCGACCAACCGGCTGAACCGACAGCTGTCTTGGTCGGCTATGGCGTCCGGACAGCGTCGACCACCCGGCGCCGCCGGGCCGTCCCGCCCCACTCTTCGAATGCCCCGTCTTCGAATGCCCAGTCAGCCACCGTCCAAGCCCCAATCCAACCGCTTGCCACGCAGTCAACGGCTTTCGACGAACTCGGCGCCGTCCCGCGCCCGATCACGCCAACTCCATTGCCGCGGAGCACCCCCGCGGTCCGCCGGGTAGCTCGAGACCTCGGCGTGGATCTAACTCAGCTCAACGGCACCGGTCCGGATGGGCTGATCACCGCCGAAGATGTGGTGGCCGCACACACCCAACCAAGGGCTCGCGATGAGCGGATCCCACTGCGAGGCATTCGCCGACAAATGTTCAACTCGATGACTGCCTCACTCCAGATTCCCCAGGCCACAGCCCTAATCGAGGCCGATGTCACCGGCACGGTGGACATGCTGCAAACCCTCAAACAGCGCCGTGAGTTTGCCGAGCTACGGGTCTCCCCACTGCTGGTCTTCGCCAAAGCGGCCTGCCTGGCGATTTCGCGGATTCCCGAGATCAACTCCAGTTTTGACGGCAGCTGCGACGAAATCGTGTTGCACAAGGCGGTGAATCTGGGCATCGCCGCGGCGACTCCGCGTGGACTTCTAGTGCCCAACATTAAGAACGCCGATCGGATGAACCTCACCGAGTTGGCCCAGGCACTCACCGCAATGGTGGCGGTAGCCCGCGATGGCCGCGTCCAGCCTGCGGATTTGGCTAGAGGTACGTTCACGATCACCAATATCGGCGTCTTCGGAGTGGACGGCGGCACGCCAATTCTCAGCCCAGGGGAGTCGGCGATCATGTGCCTGGGCACCATTCGCCGCAAGCCTTGGGTGGTGGGAACCGGAGCTGACGAACATCTAGAACCGCGTTCGGTCTGCACGGTTTCGCTGACTTTCGACCATCGACTGGTCGACGGTGCAATGGCCTCAAAGTTCTTGGCCGAGGTGGCCACCATCATGAGCAATCCGGGCCTGGCACTCATGTTCTGATCGCTGTGACCTTTCGGCAGTAGACCGAACCACAGGTGGGCCGGTCTACTGCCTGGCCGAACTCGGCACTAAAGTGCACAGGGTGTCCTCCAACAGTGCCCGAAATGACGTTCTGATCGGCGTCAACGACTTGCCTGCTGCCCTGAATGCCGGTGCCCAGCTGCTCGATGTTCGCTGGGAACTGACCGAGCCGCCCGGCACCGGACACCGCCAATACCTTGCCGGGCACCTGCCTGGCGCCCGTTTCGCCGACCTCGAATATGTGTTCACCGGGCTGCGGCTGGACCGCAATGACGGCCGCCACCCGCTGCCGGACGCCGAACGCATCGGCATGGGTCTGGGCGCTTTGGGCATCGATCCCGACCTGCCGATCGTGGTCTACGACCGTCCAGGCTCTTTCGCTGCTGCCCGCGCCTGGTGGGTGCTGCGTTGGGCGGGGCTGAACGCACTGGTGCTCGATGGTGGCTTCCCGGCCTGGCAGGCCAATGGCGGCACGGTGGAAACCGGCGAACTGCCACCACCTGCGCAGTTCACGACCGTCACCGTGACCACCGGGAACCTGCCAACCATCACCACCGAAGAGTTGGCCAGCTTTGAAGGCACCTTGCTCGACGTGCGCACTCCGGAGCGCTACCGGGGCGAAAACGAACCGATCGATCCTCGGGCTGGCCACATTCCCGGTGCGGTGAACCGCCCCGTCCCCGAGTTCTGGGACGGATCGGGCCGGCTTCCAGACCAGAAGAAGCTCGACGAACTACTTCGGATTCCGATGGACCGCGAAGTGGTCGCCTATTGCGGTTCGGGGGTGTCAGCAGCGCAGGTGGTGTTCGCGCTGGCCAGCCTGGGTGTCGAAGCCACTTTGTACCCACCGGGCTGGTCGGGGTGGTCGGCCGATCCGTCCCGGCTGGCTGAGGTTGGTGACCAATCATGATTGAAGGCGGCGAGATCGAACCCACCAGCATTGTGGTGACCCGTTTAGACAACATCGAAGCCAACCTCAATGCCATTCGCGCCCGACTGGACGGCCAACTGGTACTCGCAGCGGTCAAAGCCGATGCCTACGGCCACGGCGCGATCGCGGTGGCACGGATGATGCAGGAGACCAAGACCGCTGACTGGCTCGGCGTGGCCACGGTGGTTGAAGGCTTGGAGCTGCGTGCCGCTGGCATCAGCTTGCCAATCCTGAAGCTGTCGATGACTCGCCACCCCGATGAGACTGCAGCTGCGGTGAGGGCTGCCATCACTCTCACTGTGGCTGACACCGCCTCGATTGTGGCCGCCGCAGCTGCAGCGGCCGACAATGGCGTGATCGCTGAGGTGCATCTCAAGATCGACACTGGGATGAACCGAATCGGCTGCCCGCCGGCGGAGGCCGTCCGACTGGCCAGACTGGTCGACGACACTGCCTCGCTGCACCTTGGAGGGGTGTTTTCTCACCTGCCGGTTTCTGATTCGCCTAGTGGGGACGCAGTTACTCGCACCCAGGTTCAGCTCTTCGCCGATACCTGTGCTGCCATCGAGCAAGCCCGCGGGCCGGTGAAGCTGAAGCATCTGGCCAATTCGGGAGCGATCTTGGCCCATCCGAAATCGTGGTTCGACATGGTGCGGCCCGGAATCATGATCTACGGCGCCTACCCCGATCCAGATTGCCCTCGCACTGTGGCGCTGCGTCCCGGACTGGAGTGGTCGACCTATCTGTCTTTCGTTAAGCCGGTTTCGGCTGGCAGCGCGGTCAGCTACGGCGGCACTTGGGTTGCTCCTGCTGACACGCGGGTAGGCACGATCCCGATCGGGTACGCCGACGGCTACTCCCGGGCGCTCAGCAATCGCGGCCGAGTGCTGGTGAATGGACGCAGCTGTCCGGTGATCGGCCGGGTTTGCATGGATCAAGCCATGATCGACCTCGGCGCCGATAGTGACGCAGTAGTCGGCGATGAAGTGATCCTGATCGGTGGTGAAGGAGACAACGCAATCACCACCACTGAAGTTGCCGAACTGATGGGCACCATCCCTTACGAAATGACCTGTCTGATCAGTCCGCGAGTAGCCCGGGGATTCAGCAGCTAAGAACCATCTGCTCGCACCTCAGCTCCCCGCCCGGGGACGGTTCCTTTTCCAGCTGCGCATAAAGGGACGGTTCCTTTTCCAGCTGCGCATAAAGGAACCGTCCCCATCAACCCCCCGATCGAGAATCAGGTCAGCGCCAGCCCAAGGCCGGAGCCACGTGAGTCAGGATCGACTCGATCGCGTGGACGTTGTAATCCACCCCAAGCTGGGTGGGCAACGTGAGTAGGAGCGTGTCGGCTTCAGCGATCGCCTCATCGGCGGCCAACTGGTCGATCAGTTGGTCCGGCTCGGCGGCATAGGACGGGCCGAAGCGCGCGCTGCCGCCGTCCAGGTAACCCACCTGGTCACCCTCCTCGCGGGACGCGCCGAAGTAGGCCCGATCCTGGTCATTGACTAGGGCAAAGATGCTTCTACTCACCGAGGTCTGCGGTTCCCAATCGTGCCCGGCCGCGTCCCACGCCTCGCGAAACAAGCGGATCTGCTCGGCCTGAGCCACGTGGAAAGGCACCCCAGTGTCTTCGGTCAACAACGTCGAACTCATCAGGTGCATGCCCTGACCGGCGGCCCACTCCGCAGTTGCCCGGGTGCCAGCACCCCACCAAATCCGCTTCCGCAGCCCCGACGAGTGCGGCTCTATCCGCAGCAGACCGGGCGGGTTGGGAAACATCGGTGCCAGGTTCGGTTCCGCAAAGCCTTCACCTTTGAGCAATTCCAAAAAGACCTCGGTGTGGCGCCTGGCCATCGCCGCATCACTGCTACCTGCTTCGGGCACGTAGCCGAAGTACTTGTAGCCCTCAATCACCTGCTCGGGCGATCCGCGGCTGATGCCCAACTGCAACCGCTCGCCAGCCAACAGGTCGGCAGCACCTGCATCTTCGGCCATATAGAACGGGTTTTCGTAGCGCATGTCGATCACACCAGTGCCGATCTCGATCCTCGACGTGCGAGCTCCGATCGCGGCCAGCAATGGAAACGGCGAGCCCAATTGGCGCGCAAAGTGGTGCACGCGAAAATACGCGCCATCTGCTCCCAGTTCCTCCGCGGCTACCGCCAGTTCCACCGACTGATTCAAAGCATCGGCGGCCGATCGCACCTTGGAGTGTGGCGATGGCGTCCAGTGGCCGAAGGAAAGAAACCCAATGCGCTTCATATTTCAACCAACTTCGGTGATCCTGCGTTCATTCCCTCTGGGCCTGGCTGCGCCGCGCGGCTGTGGCTTGACTAGGCATTTGGCATGACTTGCCCGCACTTCCAGTCTGCGCTGGCCTCACAGGAATAGCGTGATCTCATGATCAAATCGAGTTTCCGCTCCGCCCAGGACGGGTTGGAGATCTTCACCTATGACTGGCCGACCAAAGGCGATGGTGCTGCGGTGGTTCAGATCGCCCACGGGCTGGCTGAGCACGCCCCTCGCTACGCCCGCCTGGCCGGCGCACTGAATGCCGCGGGCTACTACGTGGCTGGTAATGACCATCGCGGCCATGGCGCCACCATCACCGACATTCCCGGTGATCTGGGAGCCGCGGGCTTCATTGGATTGTGGGAAGACGTTGCCCAATACGGCCAACAGCTTCGCGCTGCGCATCCGGGTAAGAAGTTGTTCTTGCTGGCCCACTCGATGGGGTCTTTCGCTGCGCAAAGCCTGCTGCCGAAGTACTCCCAGCTTTATGACGGCGTAGTGCTTTCGGGCACCACTGCGATCGATGTGATGGCCGCCAATATGGCCGAAGCGCCAGCCGCTGACCTGAGCGTCTTCAATGCTGCCTTCGAGTTTCGTACCGGCTATGAGTGGCTATCGCGCGATGAAGCCGAAGTGGACGCCTACGTGGCCGATCCGCTGTGTGGCTTCGCGTTGCCGCCCGAAACCACGCCAGCGCTATTCGCCGACGGTGCCCGGCTGGCTGATCTGACTGAGTTGGGCAAGATTCGCCCCGAGCTGCAGATCCTCATCATTTCCGGATCCGAAGACCCGCTGGCGGGCGGTGGGCCATTGCCTGAACTGGTGGGCAGTCGTTATCGGGAGGCCGGGCTGACCGACGTCGCAGTGAAGGTGTATCCCGGTGCCCGCCACGAGGTCTACAACGAGACAAATCGCGACGCTGTCACCGCCGACGTCATCTCTTGGCTGGACGCCTTGGTGGCCAGTTGATCTTGGTCAAGTTCGGGACCGCGAGACGGTATCCGCGCTGGGACGATCACCCTGCGGTCCGAACCACCTTGGTTCATCTGGCAACCTTGAACCCATGAGTGGCCTGTTCGGATACCGCCAGCACACCGATCCCTGGTTTCGGATCGGACGTTTGGAAGTCGGCACGACGATGTTCGTGGTGCTGCTTTCAGTGGCGTTCATCGTGCCCTCGGTGGCGATTGCCAATCAGGGCTGGGTGAGGGCGACTTACTACCATCCGTCTTTGTTGGCTGACGGTCAGCTGTGGCGGCTATGCACCTGGCCGTTCGCCGAGGGACTGAGCATCTGGAGCGCGCTGGCTGTGTTCATGCTCTGGTATTTCGGCACCATGCTGGAAGGCCAAATCGGACGCAACGCGATGGCCCGGCTATTGATCGGCATCTGGGCGACCTCGACCATCACCTATTCATTGGCCGCCTACCTGCTCCCAGCCACGGCGCTGTACGGGGTTGGCACGATCGAATTCATGCTGGTGCTGATCTGGATCGGCGAATACCCCACCGCGCGGTTCGTGTTCAATATTCCGGCTTGGGTATTTGGCGCGGTGATTTTGGCGTTGTCCCTACTTCAACCGCTCGGCGTCGGGGACTATGCGTCCCCACTCGCCTTGTTGCTCGCCCTAGTGCCGGTCGCGATCATTGCGCGCACCACCGGCCTACTGTCGACCCACTCCTGGATTCCTGGGGCTCCCCGAACGCGCAAACCGAAGGCGCCGAAAGTACCCCGGGCCGAGGCGAAGCAAGCTGAGCGGCGGGCCTCCGATCGGCAACGGCTGGATGAGCTACTCGATCAGATCAACGACCAGGGCATTCACAGCCTCACCGAAGGCCAACGCAAGGAACTGAAGAAGCTCAGCGATCGGCGTCGCAATAGCTGAGGATCTCAGCTTTGCCCGCTGCCGGAATCAGCGGGTCAACTGGTGGCGAGCAACAAACTCCCGCTTCACATAGGACGCCAGCCCGTAAGTCAGCCAGCCGTCAACAGCCGCACCAACCCCGCCACCAACCAGAGGAATCCGCCGCAAGACGATTACGGCGAGGTGTTTCCCACCCAATCGGGAGCCCATCGAGGCCATCACTCGTTCGCTGATCTCCCGTTCTAGCCGCGGATCAAATGTCGGCGCGGTAGCCACCGCCAACGGTGAAGTTGGCAGCTTGCCAGCCTCAATCAGCTTGCGCACTTGATCATCCCCAAGCAGCGCCAAAGTGATCGCGGCGCGAACTCGTGGGTCTTCGACGTCATAGCCACGCAGATGAGCAATGGCGGCAACCATGCGCACCCCCACCGCCGCCATCCCCGCAATATTGGCTGGCAGCCCAATCGGCAAGGTAATCAACCCGCCCACACTGGTCAGGAATCCTTGAGCCGAGGCGAGGCTGATGTGCTGGGTAACCACGTTGTCGATCGCCGCTTCTCGGTCCCCGCGGGACTGCAACGCCCGTGCCCCCACAACCTTCGCGCCTGGGAAAGCGTCATTGCCGTAAATGGCGAAATCAACGACGCTGCGCAGCATGCCGCCCGCCACCTCTGGGGTACGCCGCACTACCTGCTTGCCGATATCGGCTGCATTCGCCATCTGCCACCCTCGTTCACTTGATGGGATAAGCCTAGGCGAGCTGGCAATGCCTGACTTCGGCCACAACCCCCGAGCGTTCCCCGAGCGATCCCTCACCGGAAGCGTCAGCGGGGTAGGGCAGAATCGGGCCATGACGCGACTGAATATGTTTGGGCCTCCCGCGGATTGGCCCGAACAGGATCTGATCGCGTTTTCCACCACCATCGACCCCCGGTTGGTATTGGACGCCTACCGAGGCGGGGTATTTCCGATGCCCTTGGAGCAGTCGGGTTTCGAACAGACCGGCTGGTGGTCACCAATTCGGCGCGGCGTGCTGCCCTTGGACGCCCTGCGAATCACCCGGTCGCTACGCCAATCAGCCAGGCGCTACACCACCACCATCGACACCGCCTTCCCCAAGGTGTTGGAAGCCTGCGCTGATCCTTGCCGTCCATATGGGTGGATCGACGCCGAGATTCGGCGGGTCTACACCGATCTATTCAACTCCGGCTGGTGTCACTCGGTGGAGGTCTGGGACACCGAGGGTCGCCTGGTGGGCGGTCTCTACGGTCTCGCTCAAGGCGGCCTATTCGCCGGGGAGTCGATGTTTCACGATGAACGCCACGGCCGCGACGCTTCGAAGGTGGCGCTGCTGCGCCTGGTCGAATTCCTCAGCGACGATTACGCCGAAGACCGGATCATCGACACTCAATGGCAGACCCCACACCTGGCAAGTCTTGGAGTAATCGAAATCGATCGCGCTGAATACCTCGACCTCTTGGACGAAGCACTTACTGTGCCTGAACCTGCTTGGCCAAAGCGCGTCGCCAGCTGAGTAGTCCACCCCTCAGGTTGGATTCGAGCCGGATTTGCCCGGTTGAACGCCAGGGGATACTGAATCAGCGGAATCTTCAGAGAATCGATACCCTCTACAGTGGTCAAGATCAGCGGGAGGGGCATAGTGGCGCGAACACGTCCTGAGCGTCGCCGTCTTCCCGGGATCCAGTTGCCAGACTGGACGTCGAGTCATCGGGTGGGCGTGGCAATGATCGTCGCCGCCACCGTGGTTACCGTCGCGGTTGCAGCGAGTGGCCCGTCGGCGGTGACGCTGAAGCTGGGTCGCCGTGACAACTTCTTGCCACCTTGGTATGTCCCGGTCAACTGGATCTCCCTGGGCGAGTGGGTGGTCGTACCAGCGTTGTGGGCGATGTTGGTGATTGGCTCACTTGGGCTATGGATCTCCTGGCGAGCGGTCAATGCGGGCTGGCGTCCGAACCCCCGCAAGCTGTTCGCGTTGGGCACCGGATTGAGCATTGCCTCGTCCTTGATTCCGCCGCTGACTTCGGCCGACGTGTTGATGTATGCCGCCTACGGTCGGCTTCAAGTCCTCGGCTTCAATCCTTACGACATCACCCCGGCGGAAAAGTTCCGCGAGTTGTTCGATCCAGTGCTGATCTGGACTGAACGCCCATGGCAGGACACTCCCAGTGTCTACGGCCCGCTGGCCACCTGGTCCCAGTGGCTCGCCTCCAAGCTGGGCGGCGAGAACATGCACGACACGGTGTTCTGGCTGCAGATGTTCACCTTGGTGTCGTTCCTTATCGCTGCGGCGATTGCGGTGAAACTCGCCCATGGCGACCCCAAACTACAAACCCGAGCCGTCCTATTCACGGTGATGAATCCGCTGATGCTCTGGGGAGTGTTGGTGGGCGCCCACAATGAGGCGCTTAGCGTGGTGTTCGCCATTGCCGGATTGTGGTTCTACCGCAAACACCCCTTCGTCGCCGGAATCGGGATCGGGCTAGCCGGGACGGTAAAGGTGTCAATGGTGTTTTACGGCCTCGCCATGGTGTGGGGGCTCCGGCGCGATCCTCGCCGTTTGGCTCAGCTCTGCGCTGGCGCCGCTGTTCCATTGGTGTTGGCCTACGGGGTGTGGATGCCTAACGCCTTGCTGGCTGCGCAGCGCAATACCGGATACATCTCGCCCGGAACTTGGGCCATTTCGTGGCTAACCCTGCTCAAGACCGTTCTGGACGACGTCACCGCGCGCCAGATCGTTGCGGTCACTGGCTGGGTGCTGTTGGTGGTACTCGCCTGGATGCTGTCTCGGGTGCTGCCTTGGCGGTTGGTCCCCGGCGACCCCGACAACGAGGACCCCCGGTTGGATCCGCTCACCATCGCTGTGCGCACCACCGTGGTGCTGTGTTCCGCTTGGCTGATCGCTTCCCCGTGGGCATTCAGCTGGTACGACCTAATCACCTGGATGCCACTTGGCCTGCTCTGGGCCTCTCGCCTGGACATGATCATGATGTGGCGCGGTGCTTGGCTTTCAGTGGCCTGGGTCACTGGCCGCGCACTGCAGTTTGGCGACCAGATGCATTTCGTAGAAAAGATCCTGCGCGAGCAGGTCAATGTTGCCGCCCAGATCGGCGTCCTCGTGGCAATCGTGTGGTGGTGGTGGAGCTGGGGTCATGAGCTACCCAAGCTGCCCCGAATCTCGTTCCACACCGCATCATCACCAGCCCAGACCGGCGCAACTCGAGCCGACTGACTCTGCCACTCCACTAGGCTGAACAGGTGCTCGGATACTTCGGACCTGCGGGAACCTTCACCCACCAAGCGCTGCTGAGCGTCTCGGACGCCCCAGCCGTCCCGTTCGGCACGGTTGCGCAAGCGTTGGACGCTGTCCGAAACGGTGAGATCGAAGCGGCGATGGTGCCCATCGAGAACTCGGTTGAGGGCGGGGTTTCGGCAACGCTAGACATCTTGGCCGCGGGCAAACAGCTGATGATCGCCAAAGAGGTCCTGCTGCCAGTCCAGTTCAACCTTTATGCACGCCCCGGCACCGCTTTGGGCTCAGTTCGTCGGGTACTGACCCACCCCCACTCAGCGGCTCAGACTCGGCATTGGATGATCGAACATCTGCCTGAGGTGGCGATCACTGAGGGTGGCTCCAATGCTGCCGCGGCGCAGGAGGTTAGCGACCCCGACAGCAAATATGACGCTGCAATCTGTGGTGAAATCGCCGGCAAGATGTATGGCCTGACCCCGATCGCTACCGCCATCGCGGACAATGCCGCAGCGGTTACTCGTTTTGTATTGGTCTCGTTGCCGACCGAGCCGCCGCTGCCAACCGGAGCAGATAAGACCACTCTGGTGGCCTACATGCACACCGACCATTCCGGTGCTTTGCTGGAAATTCTGGAACAGTTTGCTAGCCGCGGGGTGAACTTGACCCGGATCGAATCCCGACCGACCAAGACCGGCCTGGGCAACTACTGCTTCAGCATCGATGCCGAAGGCCACCTGCACGATCCGCGTCTGGCCGAAACCCTTGAAGGCCTGCATCGCATCTGCGCAGATGTGGTCTTCCTCGGCTCCTACCCCCGCGCCGACGGAGTACGTCCCGAAATCGCCCGCGGTTTCACCGACGAGGATTACGCCGCCTCCCGGGCTTGGTATGCCAGGCTGCTGCATCCGTGATTCGAACCCGCCTGCCGCGACTCAGCTAGCGGTATTGAGGTTCAATGCAACAACGCCAAGGACGATCAGGGCGATGCCGGCGACCTTAACTGGACTCATCGATTCGCCCAGCCACAGGTAGCCGACGATGGCGATCATCGCGGTGCCGGCGCCGGACCAAATGGCGTAGGCCATCGAGACGTCCATCTTCTTCACCACGATGGTGAGCAGCCAGATAGCAAACAGATAGCCAGCCGCAACCACGGCCGTCCAGCCAGGATTAGTGAAGCCCTCCGCCTTCGGAAGCAGGGCCGAGGCACCCACTTCTACCAGGATCGCAAGCGTAAGCAGTGCGAGCGCGATGGGCATGTCAGATTCTCCTTGGTCTTATGTAGCGCCTGCTACATAGGTCAAACTGTAGCAGGCGCTACACTGAGTGCGAAATGAGCAACAGGCGAGACATCCTCATCGAGCAGGCCACCGACTGGGCGCTGGAACACGGCCTGGTGGGCTTGAGTCTGCGGCCAATGGCTGCCGCAATCGGCACCAGCGATCGGATGCTGATCTATCACCTGGGTAGCAAAGAGCAGCTGATCGTCGAAATCCTTCGTTGCTCTACCGCGCGTTCGGCCCGCGAGCTTCACTCGCTCCCTGCCTCAGCGTCACCGCGTCAGGCGGTGTTCGATCAATGGCGACTCCGCACGACCAAACACCAGTCCCAATGCGAGCGGCTTTACGTTGAAGCCTCCATCCTTGGCTTGTTCGGCGAGCAGCCCTACGTTGACGAAGTGTCCGCGATGGTCTTGGTGTGGCTGGAAGCGGTGCGCCAACACCTGGTGAGTTCTGGGGTGACTGATCAGCGAAGCCTCGAAATCGCGGAGTTGGTTGAAGCCGCCTTCATGGGTTTCGAGCTCGATCGACCTCTCGGAGCTGAGGAGCCCGTCGGGCTTGCCGCCCTGGCGCAGGCTGTGGACCTGCTCGCCCACGCCGACTGACTATTGGACGGACGCGCCAAGCGCAGGAAGCTAGACCGTTCCTGTTGACCGAGCTCGTCGAAGCCCAAACCTTCGTCACCCTTCGCCAAGCTCCGGGAACTGAAAGGCTAAACGCAGGGAACCCGGGACCCAACAATGGGTCAGGAATGCGTAAAGATCGATCAGGGACGCGTCAGGAACCGCCCACGGACACCACAGTGAGAGCACTGTAACGGTGTGATCGAAGATTTCGTGGCGGCCGCGATCGGTGTGGCCTTGCTGGTCTACCTCGGCTATGCCCTAGTTCATCCGGAACGGTTCTGAGTGATGACACCTGCACTTTCGGGCGGCCTGGCCATCCTGACCATTGGCGCTGTGCTAGCCGTCATCCATGTGCCCCTGGGGCGCTGGCTCCACCGGGTATTCACCTCACCCCACCACACTCGCCTCGAACGGCTTGTCTACCGCTTAGTCGGGGTGAACCCAGAAGTTGAGCAGCGCTGGTCGGTGTATCTGCTGGCGGTATTGGCGTTCTCGCTTGTTTCAATCATCGGGCTGTGGCTGCTGATCGTGCTGCAGGGATACCTTCCGTTCTCGCAGGGACGCTCGATGAACATCGACACCGCGCTCAACACCGCAGTCTCCTTCGTCACCAACACCAACTGGCAGTCCTACTCTGGCGAGGCCGGTGCGGGCTACCTCGTGCAGGCCGTCGGCCTGACGGTGCAGAACTTCCTTTCCGCTGGAGTCGGGCTGGCCGTGGCCATCGCGGTGGTTCGCGGCCTGGCTCGGGAGGGCACCGATCGACTCGGCAACTTCTGGGTCGACCTGGTCCGCGGGACGCTACGAGTGCTGCTTCCACTGGCCGCCGTGGCCGCGATCGTGCTGGTCGCTGGCGGCGTGATCCAGAACCTCACCGCACCGACCACGATCACCTCATTGGCTGGTGGCGATCAGGTGATTCAAGGCGGTTTGGTGGCTAGCCAAGAGGCGATCAAGGAACTGGGCACCAACGGTGGCGGCTTTTTCAACGCCAACTCCGCTCACCCCTTCGAAAACCCGAGTGGCTGGACAAATCTGTTCGAGATCCTGTTGCTGCTGGCCATCCCTAGCGCACTGCCCTACACCTACGGTCGGATGGTTGGTGACCGGCGCCAGGGTCGGGCGATGGTCTCAGTGATGGCCGTGCTGGGCTTTGGTGCGATGGCCATCATGGTGGGGCTGGAATCGGGCGGCAGCATGGAGGGCAAGGAGCAACGCTTCGGGCCAATCTGGTCAGCGATCTTCGCCTCTGCAACCACCAGCACCTCCACCGGTGCAGTGAACTCAATGCATGAGTCCCTCCAGCCGCTGGCTGGCGGGGTCGCGTTGTTGAACATGATGCTCGGTGAACTCTCCCCAGGCGGGGTGGGCACCGGCCTGTATTCGATGCTGGTGATGGTCGTGCTCGCGGTCTTCATCTCCGGACTGATGGTGGGACGCACGCCGGAATTCTTGGGTAAACCCATCGGCAGCCGCGAGGTCACCCTGGCTGCGCTAGCAATGTTGATCACCCCAACCCTGGTGCTACTGGGCACCGGAGTGGCGCTGTTGCTGCCAGCCTCGGCCGGGGCACTTTCCACCACCGGGCCGCACGGGCTCTCCGAGCTGCTCTACGCGTTCACCTCCGCGGCCAACAACAACGGCTCGGCCTTCGCTGGGCTGTCTGCTGACCAACCGTTCCTCAACCTGGCGCTTGCCTTCTGCATGCTGCTCGGACGGTTCGTACCGATCGCGGCGATGCTCGCTCTGGCTGGCGGTCTGGCTCGCCAAAAACGCCGGCCGATTACCGCTGGCACGATGCCCACCCACACCGCCGGCTTCGCCGGACTACTGATCGCGGTGATCCTGATCTTGGCTGGCCTGACCTACTTCCCATCGCTGGCGCTCGGTTCGATCGCGGAGGCACTGTCATGAGCAAACACCCCCGTCCGTCTCATCCCTCGCTGGTAGTCACCGCCTGGCGGTCGCTGCCGCTGGCCGCGATCAAGCTTGACCCCCGCCACGTGGTCCGCAATCCGGTCATGTTCGTGGTGTGGGTGGCTTCAGTGGTGACCACCGTCTTGGCGGTGCTGCAGCCGACCATGTTCGCGGTCTCGGTTGCGGTGTGGCTGTGGGCAACGATCCTGTTCGCCAACCTGGCCGAGGCGATCGCCGAAGGCCGGGGCAAAGCGCAAGCCGATTCGTTACGGAAGACCCGAACCCAGACCATGGCGCGGCGATTCACCCCAGCCGGTGAGGAGTTGGTGCCAAGTGCCGAGCTTCGCCTCGGCGATCGAGTGGTCGTCGAGGCCGGTCAGGTGATTCCTGGCGACGGTGACGTAATCGAGGGTGTGGCCACCATTGACGAATCGGCGATCACTGGCGAGTCAGCCCCAGTGATCCGCGAAGCGGGCGGAGACCGGTGCGCGGTGACTGGCGGCACCACGGTGCTCAGCGACCGGATCGTGGTACAGATCACTGCCAAGCCCGGAGAAACCTTCATCGACAAGATGATTTCGCTGGTCGAAGGGGCGGCTCGGCAGAAGACTCCCAACGAGATCGCGCT
>DHWU01000039.1:0-6587 GCA_002413345.1 Propionibacteriaceae bacterium UBA5174
CGACTCCGATGGTCACCGGCGCCCTTGCCCTAGCCAAACAAGCCTGGCCCAAAGCCAACGGGAACCAACTCATCGCATCGCTGATCCACACCGCCAGCAACAACGGCCAATACCAAACCAAAACCGGCTGGGGCACCATGAACGCCACCAAACTCATCACCACCGACCCCACCAGCGAATCCAGCGAAAACCCACTCCTCAACAAAGACCCCTCAGCCCATCCCAACGCTGAAGACATCGCCAACTACAAAGACGGCCTCACCAACCCAACCGAAGTCAAAAACGACAACGACTACGTCTATCGCGGCAACGAAAAAGCACTATGCAAATACGCCGCGCGCTGCGAGTTGGGTACCTCACCGCGCTACAACCCAGGCAACACCACCACACCAGCAGCAATCACCAACCTTGCCTTGCCAATCGGAATCGGCGCCGGCACTATCGCAGCCATCACGCTGGCCATCACCATCATCATCCGACGACGCAAAACCGCCGCCACCGCCTTGGCAAACCAAACACCACCAACCCCACCCGCAGGCCCACCAAACCAGCCAGGCGCGCCATACCCACCCAACGGCCAACCGGGCTACCCCCCACCCAACTGGCCACCACAAAACGGCAATAATCCGTGAGTGGACCTGCGCACAGCACTTGCGTCACCGAAACCCGCCCCACCCGGTCTCGAGACCGGCAGCTGAAGTGGATTGCCTTCGAGGGGGAAGCCACTGCATGGATGACCTTAAACATCTTTGGCGAGTCCACGAAGCGCCCACCGGCGCGGCGAGACCACTCGGCCAGCCAAGGCCCCCCGGTCAACTATTCATAGCCGTTTCGGAGACCCAATAGACTGACGAAACCGCGGACGGGATTTCCTTAACCCAAAGCCGGAAACCCGTGGCAGACTTGCCGCGAACAACCCCGGATGTTAGCAAAGAGTTCCACGTCTAGCATCTAATAAGCATCGTTGATTGGAGTCGTAGGGTGACACAGGACATCAAAGAGGAACTGCGCAAGATTCAGCAGGAGATGGCAGAAATCGCCAAGCGGACCGCGGAAGAGAACGCGCAGAATCCCACACCAGCTGCTACGCCCAACTGCCCAATCACAATCGGACTCACCTTCGACAACACCATCGACTCAGTAACCTTCGCGTTTGGTGCGAAGGAGTCAATGACCGGAGCACGAATCAACTCTGAGCTCACCACTGCGCTGATGATCGCTCGCGCTCGCCAAGTTGCCGAGGTCCAGGCCCTGCTCCACAAGGGTGAGTTCCCGACCGCGTCCCGTCCGACCTACGGATTGCCCGCCGAAGGAACCGTGACCAACGCAGACCGGACGGTAACCATCGGCTGGTATTCCGGAATGCTGGGCACGATCAAGGTAGATCAGCAGTGGGCCGCAAGGGTCAGCGAATCAACGATCGCAAAAGCAATCATTGCGGCGAGCCAATGCAGGCCAGAAAACTGATCAGCAACCAAGCGGGGTGTGGCTCAAGCTAGTACTTGAACCACACCCCTACTTAAGCCCAATCGTGCCCTATTTCTTGCCTTGGTTCTTGACAGCCTCAATCGCGGCCGCAGCCGCAGCCGGGTCGAGGTAGCGCCCACCTGGAGTAACTGGGCGCAGGTCGTCGTCCAGCTCGTAGGCAAGGGGAATGCCGGTCGGAATGTTCAACCCGGCAATGTCGGCATCGCTAATGCCGTCCAGGTGTTTCACCAAAGCCCGCAGCGAGTTGCCGTGCGCCACCACCAAGGTCACCTTGCCGTCGCGCAAGTCAGGCACGATCTGGTCATACCAATACGGCAACATCCGCACGACCACGTCGGCCAGGCACTCGGTCAGTGGACGAGCTTCGCTGGGCAACTCGGCGTAGCGCGGGTCGTTGAACTGGCTGAACTCATCGTCGACGGCGATCACCGGCGGCGGGGTGTCATAAGAGCGGCGCCACAACATGAACTGTTCCTCGCCGAAGGCCGCCAGGGTCTGAGCCTTGTTCTTGCCTTGAAGCGCGCCGTAATGGCGTTCATTAAGTCGCCAAGATCGGCGCACCGGAATCCAGTGCCGATCGCAACCGTCCAGCGCCAGATAGGCGGTATGGATAGCGCGGCGCAGCACCGAAGTGTGCACCACATCAGGCAACAGCCCCTCAGCTTTGAGCATCTCGGCTCCCCGCTTGGCCTCGCCGACACCCTTTTCGTTGATGTCGACATCGACCCAGCCGGTGAACTGATTAAGGGCGTTCCACTCGCTCTCGCCATGACGGAGCAGGATCAGCGTTGAAGTCATGCCGCCAGCCTACCGACGATTACTGAAACAATGCGGAGCGTGAATGAACGCCGAATCGCAGTCGTTACCGGTGCCAGCAGTGGGATCGGTGCTGCCACCGCCCGCAAACTCGCAGCCGAAGGATTTGAAGTGATCTGTGCGGCTCGCCGGGCCGATCGCATCCAAGCTCTGGCTGCCGAAATCGGCGGACGGGCCGTGGCCTGCGATGTCACCGTACAAACGCAGGTGGACGCCCTGGCTGCGGCCGTCGGCGACGAACTGGCCGTCCTGGTGAACAATGCTGGCGGAGCTATCGGGCTCGAGCCGGTGGCCGAAGCCGATCTGGACGCCTGGCAACAGATGTATTCAGTGAACGTTCTGGGCACCGAACGGGTCACCAAAGCCCTACTGCCCGCAATCATCGCCGCCCGCGGCGCGATCGTGTTCGTCACTTCAACCGCAGCGGAGGCGGCTTATGAGGGCGGCGCAGGCTATTGCGGAGTCAAGTCCGCTGAACGAGCCCTGGCCCAATCGCTGCGCCTAGAACTGTTCGACCAACCAGTGCGGATCACTGAGATCAGCCCTGGGCTGGTACACACCGAGGAATTCTCACTGGTCCGATTCCACGGCGACCAAGCCAAAGCCGACGCCTTCTACGCCGGAATCCCCGGATTGCTGGCGGCCGAAGACGTTGCCGAAGCCATTTCCTGGATGGCCACTCGGCCCGAACATGTCTCAATCGAGCGCCTGGTGATCCGTCCGGTAGCCCAGGCGGCCAATCACAAGGTCTACCGACCAAGCTGAACCCGAGCTGGCAACGCAAACGCCCAGCGGCCCGTCCCAAACTGGGACGGGCCGCTGGGCGGTACACATCAGCCGAGCTCGATCAGCCCAACGCCGGCCTGAACCGGATCGCCCTTGCTGACCAAGACCTGAATCACCTTGCCATCCTTGGGGGCAGTGATCTCGGTCTCCATCTTCATCGCTTCCAAGACCAGCAAGACCTCGCCCGCCTTGATTTCTTGACCCTCTTCGACCAGTACTCGAGCCACTGATCCGGCCAGCGGTGCGGTCACCGCATTTGCCGAAGTGCCGCTCACCGAGGCGGTGGTCGGGGCCGAGGACGCACCCGATCCACCGATCACGATCGCGCCCAGAGTTGGAGTTTCCGGCTCTTCAACCTCGACATTGATGTCATAGGCGACATCGTTGACAGTCACTTTCAGTTTCATAGTTTTCCTTCCACGCCCAGTGCCGTCACAGGACCGGGTTGTGCGAATGCTGGCTGCGCCGAGTGGCCGCCATCCAGGTACGAGCAGTTGTGGTGAAGTGCGGCTGGCGACGCCTGGCCCGCTCTCCAAGGAAAGCGGCGACCGCGGCGGCAATGGCCACCATCGTCTCCTCTGGGACGTCAGCCGCCAACACCTCCAGCGACTTGATCTTGGTCTCCAACCCATCGATGCGTTCGGTGAGTGATTTGACCAGCTCGAGCAGTTCTTCGTTGGTATTCATCAGCTCCTCCTTAGACCGGGTTGAGGCCGTGCTTCTTGGCCGGACGGAGCTGGCGCTTACTAACCAGGATCTCCAAGGCCTTGGCGATTTCCAGACGGGTGTCGCCCGGATCGATGATGTCGTCGACCAGCCCGCGAGAGGCGGCCATGAACGGAGTGGCGAAGGTCTCGCGATACTCCTCCACCAGCTCCGCGCGCCGAGCGTCTGGATCAGCAGCGGCGGCAACTTCCTTGCGGAACACGATCGCCACCGCGCCTTCGGCACCCATTACCGCGATTTCGGCAGTCGGCCAGGCCAGCACCTTGTCAGCGCCCAGGTCCTTCGACGCCATCGCAATGTAGGCACCGCCATAGGCCTTACGCAGCACCACCGTAATCTTGGGCACCGTGGCCGCCGAGTAAGCGAACAGAATCTTGGCCCCGTGGCGGATGATCCCACCGTGCTCCTGGGCAACACCTGGCAGGTAACCAGGAACGTCCACAAAAGTGATGATCGGAATATTGAAACAATCACAGAACCGGATGAACTTACTGCCCTTGTCGGAGGCGTTGATGTCCAAGACTCCAGCCATCGCACTGGGTTGGTTGGCCACGATGCCCACGCTGCGTCCATTGATCCGGGCGAACCCGACCACAATGTTCTTCGCGTAACCTGCCTGGACTTCGAGGAAATCGGCGTTGTCAATGACTCGACCGATCACCTCGCGGACGTCGTAACCCGCCTTACCGTCAGCCGGGACGACGTCCCCGATCTCAGGGTCGTAATCCAAGGTGTAGTAGCCGGGGACCACTGGCGGATCCTCGGTGTTGTTCTGCGGCAGGAAGCTCAGCAGCTTCTTGGTGATCAGCAAGGCCTGGGCATCATCTTCAGCCACGAAGCTGGTTACCCCAGAAACGGCCATGTGCGCATCCGCACCGCCAAGCTCATCCTGACTGACATCCTCGCCAGTCACCTGCTTGATCACATTCGGACCGGTGATGAACATGTGCCCCTTGCGGGTCTGCACAATGAAGTCGGTCAACGCCGGAGAATAGACCGCCCCACCAGCACACGGCCCAGCAATCACCGAGATCTGCGGCACCACCCCAGACAGCTTCACATTGGCGAAGAAGACCTGGCCGTACCCAGACAGCGAATCAATGCCCTCTTGAACTCGGGCGCCGCCGGAATCGTTGATGAAGACGAACGGAGTGCCAGTTTCTAGCGCGGCCTCCATCATCTGCACAACCTTCTTGTTGTGCGTTTCCCCGGCAGACCCGCCCATCACCGTGAAGTCTTGGCTGGCCACGTGAATCGGACGGCCCAAGACCGTTCCCGAACCGGTGACCACGCCATCGGCTGGCAGGTCAGCGGTATCCATCCCGAAGGTCACCGTGCGATTGCGACGAAATAGACCCACCTCAGAGAAACTGCCCTCATCAAGCAACTCAGCGAGGCGTTCCCGCGCGGTCAGCTTGCCAGCTTCATGCTGCTTTGCCGCCCGCTTTTCGCCACCACCAGCACGAGCCACCTCACGGGCCTCATGCAAGGCTTCGACGCGCTTGCGCATCGTAATGTCTTTCTTGCTCATGGCTGAACCCTCACGCCATCTCAACTTTGACGCTGTGCTCGCGTCCACCCATGGCGACCCGATAGGTGATCGGTCCGCGCACGGCATTGGCTGAACCGCTCGCCGCAGCCGCCTCGGCGGCAAGCTCCTCGGGAGTCTTGCCGACATTCTTCGGACCTTCGTCACGGGTGCTGAAGAAACCTGGGGCAACACCGGGGAACATGGCGTAAGTGAGCACATCCTCGTCAGTGCCGTTAAATCCGTCCAAGGCGGTGGCTTCAGCGGTGAGCTTGTCCCACTCCGGTTCCAGCAGATCGGCCGGACGCGTAGTAATCGGCTCCTTCTTGGCCTGCGCCTGAGCGATCGCCACTACCTCAGGATTCCGCTCCCCCATGCATTCGCCGTAATAGCCCAGCATCAGGTCGGCGAACTCGCCGGTCATCACCTTGTAGCGACCCATCAACACGTTGAACACCGCCTGGGTGCCGACAATCTGTGACGACGGCGTAACCAACGGCGGATGCCCGGCATCAGCCTTGACTAGCGGCACTTCGGTCATGACTTCTTTTAGCCGATCACCAGCACCTTGAGCCTTCAACTGGCTCTCCATGTTGCTCAACATGCCACCGGGAATCTGGCTTGAGAAGATGTCGGTGTCGACCAGCGTGGCCGACTCGAAAGCCTTGTACTTGGGACGCACCGTGGCGAAATGGTCGCGGATGCTGGTGAGCCGGTCGGCGTCCAAATTGGTGGTGTAAGGCGTGCCTTCCAACATTGCCACCAGCGATTCAGTGGGGTTATGCCCCGGGCCGAGGCTCATTGAGCTGATCGCGGTGTCGACCACGTCCGCACCGGCTTCGATGGCCTTCATCAACGTCACCAAAGTGACACCGGTGGTCGAGTGGCAGTGGACGTTGATCTGGACGTTCTCGCCGTAGGTCCCTTTAATGCCTCGGATGATGTCGTAGGCCGGCTGCGGCTGCAGCAGTGCAGCCATATCCTTCAAGGCCAGCGATTCGGCACCCATGTCGAGTAGCTGGCCAGCGAGCTTCACGTATCCCTCAACGGTGTGCAACGGAGAGATGGTGTAGCAGATGGTGCCTTGGGCATGCTTGCCGGTCTTCTTCACCGAGGCCATCGCCTGAGCCATGTTGCGTGGATCGTTCAACGCATCGAAGACTCGGAAGACGTCCATGCCATTCTCGGCCGATTTCTGCACAAAACGATCGACGACACCGTCTTCGTAATGGCGATAGCCAAG
>DHWU01000039.1:6955-23537 GCA_002413345.1 Propionibacteriaceae bacterium UBA5174
ATCGTAGGTAGCTCCGCCCCAACATTCCACGCTCCAATACCCGGCCGCGTCGATGTCGGCACAGGCATCCACCATGTCCTCCAAGGCCATTCGAGTGGCCATCAAAGACTGGTGAGCGTCACGTAGGGCGAGCTCGGTAACACCAATGGTTCGCTGACTCATAAAAGCCATCCTTGCACGCCCCAACACTGGAAAATGTCACGGACCGTTCTGGGGGCAGGAGCAACTTCGACTTGTTGAGTACAAAGTCCCAAGATGGCTGCTGCTGACCTGCTTCTTGGCCCAAATCTCGAGCCCTGACCCAGCCAGTGGTGGTGCTGGTGGCCGTGGGCGAAGGGGATTCTGATTGCATCAATCTCGCCGGGCACTTCGGGAACGCTCAGCCAGCGGCCTCGGCGTATTGATTCGCAGCCTTACGTACGGCGTCAACATAGGACTGCGAATGGTTGTAAGCGAACACCGCAGCGGTCCACCCTTTTGCGGTGGTGAGGTCGCCACCCGCGGCACACAAATAGCTCGCGGCGGTCAACGCGGCGTCATCAAGCGAATCGGGATTGGCAACCCCGTCGTCGTTGCCATCGACACCCCACCGTGCCCAGGTGCTTGGCAGGAACTGCAACGGCCCAACCGCTCGATCCCAGCGACGATCACCGTCGACCCGCCCTCGATCAGTATCAGCGACCGCACCCACCCCGTTGCCGTTCAACTCCGGCCCCCTGATCACTGGATAGGACCGCCCGTCCGCGCCCAACACAGCTCCAGCATGAGTGCCATGGGCAGATTCGATCGCGCCGATACCAGCCAAGGTGTTCCAGCTAAGCCCGCATCCGGACTGCTTTTCGGCCGTCGCGACGTCCGCGGCGGCATAGGCCAAGAGAGCTCGCCGGGGGATCCCCGTGCTGGCCGCAACCCGAGTCGCCCAGTTCGCATCCACCTTCACAAGATTGCGGCCGTAGCCGGGGACTGCAGCCGCGTCGGCGGCTGATATCGGCACCGACTGAACGATAACCGGCGCACTTTCCTGAGGGACCTCCATCACCTGTGCCCTCGATAGGCCGACTGCCGCGACCAGCACCCCAGCCAGAACGACCAACACCGCGCCGGACCGCAGCACACTGTCGCCAACCTCGCCTTGACGACGGGCCGACGATTCGCCAGCTGCGGACCGACCGGTGCCGACCTCAGCCGAAGCGTCCATTGACATAGTCGGAGGTTCGTCGGTCCTGCGGCTGGGTGAACATCGCCTCGGTGTCACCGTGCTCGACGATCACGCCTGGAGTGCCCTGTTCAGCAAGGAAGAAGGCGCACTGTTGAGAGACCCGCTGCGCCTGCTGCATGTTGTGAGTGACGATCACTATGGTCAGCCCGCCACGAAGCTCCGCGATCGTCTCTTCGATCACTCTGGTACTAGTCGGATCCAATGCCGAGCAGGGCTCGTCCATCAGCAGCACCTTCGGTCGCACAGCTAGCGATCGGGCGATGCAGAGGCGCTGCTGCTGACCACCAGAAAGGCCGCCACCCGGCTCGCGCAATCGCGTGCGCACCTCTTTCCACAATCCCGCCGAGGTGAGTGATCGCTCCACGATCTCGTCCTTCTCATCCCGTGACGCCCGCCGACCGGTGAGTTTCAGGCCAGCTACCACATTGTCGTAGATGCTCATTGCCGGAAATGGATTCGGTTTCTGAAACACCATCCCGATGTCGCGCCGGGTGTCTTGGAGCTTCTGCTCACGGTCGTAGACGTCCACCCCATCGAGCAGCACCTCTCCTGCCATGGACGCTGCGGGCACCATTTCATGCATCCGGTTCAAGATCCGCAAGAAAGTCGACTTACCACAGCCCGAGGGGCCAATTAGCGCGGTGACCTGCCCCGGCTGCATCGCTAAAGAGACTCGGTCCAACACCTTGTGGGTTCCGAACCACGCCGAAATCGAGTGCCCTTCCAGCAACGACACCGCACTGTGTGACGCATCGGCCGCGACTGACGCTGGCACAGCGGGTGAAACAACATCCGGCGCTGGCGGCAACAGTTCGGTGGCCGCTGTCGGCGACAGTTTTCGCCCATTCAGCGCAGCGCCGTCGATCTGCAACGGAGAGTCAGTCATCACGGTTTTCCTCATCACGGTCGGTCACAACAAATTCGGTAGCGCGTCGACAATCAGATCTGAGCAGGCAACTCCGAGCGCCAGCAGCACCGGCACCCCAACCAGCCAGGCCTGGCGCCAGCCCCACCGGCGCCACAGCCACCTGACTGCCGCGATCCCCACTCCAAAGGCGAACAGCGCAGCCAATGCAGCTGGCCAGGCAGTTGAGTCCGCCCCCATTACCCGCTCTGCCGCAGGCAGCGCCGGATAGGTCATTACTCGGGCCGAGGCCGGCTGAGCCGCACTGATCAGGACTGCATCCACATGCAGCACCCCGATCGGAAATAGCGGCAGACCATCGGCCGTGTCCAGTTCCAGCCGTCCCTCACCGGTGGCGATTGCCGCTGGCAGCGGATCGCCACTGCGCCGCAGACTGAAGATCCGGTAGGTGTTGACACCTTGGCCGGTGGTGACAGTCAGCTCATCTCCGGGAACCAACTTGGATAGGTTTTGAAAGGGACCGCCGTAGCCGATCTGCCGTCCCAAGATCACGGAGGTTCCCACCTGGCCAGGCATCACCGTGTCGCGACGATGACCCGGTCCAGACCGCAGCACCGAAGCCGCCGTGCCCTCACCTACCACCTCAGTCACGCCCAATTTGGGGATCTGCAAAAGCGCAACTGGAGTACCGGCGGCCACCAACTCAGAGTTCACATCCAACTGCCCCACCGGGGTTTCACCCTTGGCCAGGGATACGCGCAGCGCGCCGTAACCCACTAGGGCCGCACGCTGGTGCTGTAGCCCAGAGCCGATCACCACCTGACCGACAAAACCAAGCAGCAAAAGCGAACAGGCAATAATCACTGCGCCGGCCCCCCACCGGGCGTCCCGGGGGGCAAACTTCACCGGCACCTGCGGACGCCAGCTTGGCCGAACGCTACGCAGCCGCAGCAGCCGACCGGAGAGAGCCCTAGGCCCTGACACCGGCGCTGGCACTGGTTTTTGAAGCAAGCTTTCGAGAGCCATCAGGTCTCCTGTCGATGCCGGAGCCAGACTCCAAAGCTCAACCATCCGGCGTACCCGAGCCCGGCTAGACCGAGCCCACCGAGTGCCCACCCAAACCAGGTGGGCAGTTGTGGCGCGGCCGCGCCCGCTCGACCAATCAGCACCCGTCCCACGGCGATTCGAGAGGTGCACCAACCCGTGAACTGAATCGTGTGGGTTCCGGCCAAAGCATCAGCGGGCAACGGCAAGACGGCGGTAGCGGTTCCATTGCGGTCCGCCTTCACAGTGGTGGCTGTGTTGGTTCCGAACAGAGTCGCTTGCACCTGCTCTCCAGGCTGGTAGCCAGCGGCCACAGCTTGCACTGGAGCTCCCGCGGAATACAACGCTTGATCAAATTGAAGTGCAGCACCGCTCGCGGCCGGTTCGCCGGGAATCGGCGGCTCGCTCTTGCAAGAGTCAGCGGTCGCTGGCTGCGCTGCGGCTGTAGCTGCGCCAGTTGCGCTGGCAGTCAGGGTCGCTGCCGCGCTTGCGCTGGCGTCGCCTTGGGCGAAAGCAGCTGGGGAGCCTAATAGCAGGACCGCTGCTACAGCTCCCACCACGAAGACGGCGCCGGGAAACCGGCGAACCTCAACTGAGGCTCGCCGGTTTCTGTTTGGATCGAATAACAGATCGATCACTTCACCTTGAGGCTGACCTTGACGGTCTTGGCCGCAATCAGTGAGCTGCCGCCGTACACGACGCTAATGGTGTGCTTCTTCTTGGACAGCTTCGGCAGCTTGACCACGACCACACCCTTCTTCGAGAGCGTCACGGTGACCTTGGCCAGCTTCTTCTTGCCATCAAGCACGGTGATCGTGCCAGTTGGACGCGCAACGCCAGCCGCGGTGACCTTGATCGTCACCTTGCCCTTCTTCTTCTTGTTTGATGCTGCCTTGTCGAACTTGACGCTCAGACCAGCAGACACCTTGGGCACCGCGACCGCAGTCGAAACTGCACTGGTGCTGGTTGCCCTGGCCGAAGCGGTAACTCGAACGGCGATTGCCTGCCCGGCGTCACCGACACTCACGGCGTAGGCGCTGCCGGTAGCACCGGCGATCTCCGAACCGCCCCGCAACCACTGGTAGGCGTAGCTGAGCGAAGCAGCTCCACTCCAGGTGCCGGTGGAGGCAGTCAGAACCTGCCCAACCCGAGCGGCGCCTGTGATGGCCGGGGCCGGGTTAGCGACTAGCGTCGGAGCCGATCCGTTGATCACGAATGGGCCGGTTGTGGTGGTAGCGCCACAGTTGTCGATGGCGCCGAAACCGTAGTCGGTGATGGTTGAGCTCGCCGAGCAGACCTTGGAGGAGCTACCGACGAAGGTGGACTGCAGCAGCTTGTCTGAATCGCTGGTGCCCGAAAGCCGCGAAGTCGCGACCACGTTGTAGACATTGCGCGCCAGCGGGAAGGAGGCATTCAACGACCCGCTCACCTGGATCGGTGAGACCGAGTCGACACTACCCAGCAAGACCTTGTTGGTGGCGACAGTGTTAGTGATCTTGGCATTGGTCTGGGCGATGTAGGCCGCGGCCGAGAACGGGGCGATTTCGCCAACCGCATCGATCGTCGTGCCCTCGTTCTCCTGGAAGGTGGTGGTGATCCAGGCGACATTGGACTCAGTCAGGCCGAGCGCGCTGAGGAAGAACTTCCGCGATCCAGAACCCGACTGGGGCAGCATCGGCAGATAGGTGTGAGTTGCCGAATCCGAGCCGGTGTAGGTGGTGAGGTCGCCGTTGAAGATTTGCTTCAGCTGCGCCGCAGTGAGGTTCGACGGCACCGCGGCCCCCGAAGCGGTGTTGGAATAGGCGTAGCTCACCGCATCCTTGGCGAACGGGATGTAGGTCAGATCCGTGCCGCTGCCCGAAGGACCCGACGACGAGCGGGCGAAGTCGAGCTGATCGGTTACGTCAACGCCGTTCGATGCTGGATAGGTGAGGCCCTTGACCGAAGAAGTCAGAGCTTGGATACCGGCCCCCGAACCATTAGGTCGAGTGAACGCCGAACCGTCGGTCCGAGTTTGGATGCTGCCACCGGCAACTCCGGTGGACGGGTCGATCGCGTCGTAGGAGGCGATGATCTTGCTGCCACCAGAATCGGTGACAACTTCCGCCAACGCGTCCATTACCGACTGAGTGGTGTCACTACCGGTGCCAGTCAGCGCACGGTAAGTTCCGCCGGTCGGATCGGCATGGGCGGGTGTGCTGATGGCTAAGGCCGAGCATGCGAGCGTTCCTGCGAGCAGGCTGAGAGCCAGTTTCTTGGCTTTCATCCGTTTCTCCCTTACGTTCTTGGTGTTGGAGCAGCCTCTTGGCTGTCCCAGCCGACCCCTGTCCCGCCATTGCTTTCCACGGCTGTCGGGACGGGGGTCCTTCCATTCATCGGCAGCGCCGATTTGGGAAGTCTTGGTTTGGCGGTCATGGATAGATCCGCCTTCGTCGCATCAGATAGGGCCCGACCGCCAGCCCCGCCACTGAGGTCAATAGGGCTCCGCCCACTACGAAAGAAGGTGGGCCACTGATCGCGTCCTGGGTCGCCACCGGGGTGTCGGCGGCCTGAGCCCCGGCAGCCACTGAAGCCGCTGCCGCGCTGTTCACCGTCGCCGGATTCGCAGCCGCTGCGGTGCTCGACTGCGTGGTGGCCGCACTTGTGTCAGTGGCAATCCGGAGTTGGGCTGCCATCTTCTTCGCTTGAGTACGCATCGGCGCCGGAAGCGGCGAATAACCCTCAGGAAGCTGACCGATCGCTGAGCCGATGCTCTGCCCGGTGTCACTGACCGCGAAATCGACCAGGTCGGCATACGACCGACGAGTCGCATCCCTGGCCTTGCCGCTGACCGCCAGATAGACGATGCCGGTCAGCGGGTAGGCGGTTGCCGAAAGTGAGCCAGCATTTGGCACCTGCACAAAACCGCTCACCGTGGACTCACTTCGCGCAGTCACGGCAGCCGCCATCGCCGATTGGGTGGGGCTGACGAACACCCGAGTTTGGTTCGGCACCTGCAGCTGGGCCATCGGCAGCGCCAATCTCGCTGCGTCCGCGGTGGTGGTGAATCCATTGAGGAAAGCCGAAGTCCAGCGCTGTTGACCGTCGCTGCGATAACTACCGCCATTCGGCAGACTGGCATTGGCTTCCCAGGTGGTCTTAGAACCGGAGTCAACCCGGAAGACTCTCGTCGCCGCAGCCGCATAGCTGGAGGCGTACGGCACCACCTGAGATAGGTCATAACGCGGCTGGCCAGCGGTGTCGAGCATTCGTGGCAACAGGGTCTGGTCAGCCTGATTCAAGGTGTCGACACCCGCATCACACAGGCACAACGCAGCACCCGAACTGGTGGTCAGACCCACCTTTTCCCACACATAGTCGCCACTGGAATCTCGGTCTGGAACCAAGGTTGGCATCGTGCCGCCCGCCGCGGTGGCCAACTTCTTTTCCACGAACACCGGGACCTTGGCATTCTTGTGGCCCTTCGGCAAGTAGTAGGGGTTGATCGTCATTCCAGCGTTCGACCCGTCACCGGCAAGCAGATTGTCCGCGTCGCCAGCGAGAAAAGCCCGCGCCTTGTCGTCCGCCTGAAGGTATCGCCACAGCTGAGCGATCGAATCGGACGGATTCGGCCCGACCAGCACCAGACTGCCGCTGCCGATCAAATGGACGTCCGGATTGAGCGCGATGAACTCTGGGTCGGTGCGCAGAGTGCGCACCGGACTTTGCCAAGCTGTACTCGGCAATGCGTACTCGCTGGTGGCAACGCTGCTGGCCGCTCCCGCACCGCCAACCCCTTTTGCCTTCCCCAAGCCGCTCTCCCACTCATAGGAGTTGGTCAGGAGCTTGGCGATCAACCGCGGAGTCAACTTCACGTCGGTGAAACTATTGCCGGAATAGTTGCCCACGAAGGCGATCCCGACTGAGGCCACCGCCACCGGTGCATAGGTGATCTTTCGATCGGCCAGGGTTTGATCATCGACTGTTGAACTCAAGTAATCCGCGGTCACCGGTCTCATCGTGAAGGCCGCATTCGACTGTCCCGACACCAGCTGATCTCGGGCGACCCGATCGGCCGAGCTGGTGAAGGAGAAAGCTTCCTTTTTCGACCGACACAACGCCTTTTGCCAAGATTCAAAGGCGCCTTGGATGAGCTCAGTGCCCACCAGCCCAACCTCGTTACCGCCAGCCGAGCAGGAGTCGGTGGTCGCCCGGAAGCTCAGTGGCACAACGATCCGGTTACCCCAATAGTCGCAATTTGGGTTCACCGGCGAGCCTTGCTGGGCTACCGGATAGTCACTCAAGTTGGTGGTGCAATACTGACGCGAGGTGGAGTTGTGTTCTCCCCGGGGCACCAATACCAGATAGCAGGAAGTGCCCGTGGCCGACTTCGGGTTTCCACAACCGAGATACGGCTGGGCGGCTGCAGTTTGGGTCTCAAATTCGAAACTGGTAGCGCCGTTTGTCCCTACCGGCACCGTCCGTTCGTTGGTGTTCGCAGCACTGAATACGTCCAGAATCGGCGCATCGCGACTGGTCGAGTCAGTGGCTCCGGTGGAGTACTGCTTGCCAGAGACGGCCCGGAACGGGACGTCCAGTTCACCGGACTTGGTGAAATAGCTCTTGGTGTAGGTGGTGCCACGTCCATTGGCGTTGCCGACTCCAGCCTCTTCGCCGATCAGGACGCTGGGGGCATTGGACGATTCGTACTCGAAAGCGCCCCATTGGCAGTTCTTGTAGAAGTCGGCCGCAGTCGGGTCTCCCCAGCACTGCATTGCTTGGACGAAGTCCGACCCGAACTCGAACACTGAGCCGCCGGTGCTAGTGATCGTCTTGGTGTTGCCGGGCATGCCGGTGACATTGACGGTGATGGTCTGGTCGACCAGATCTGAGGTTTGGTCGACGCTCACCTTCAGGTACTTGAAGTCGGCGTAATGCGAGCTGGAGGAATCCCGAGTGGGTTGGTATTTCTGCACGGAGGCTGCGTTACCACCGGTCCAAGAAACGGTGACTGACGAACTACCAGCAGCCTTCGCCGTAGGCGCTCCACCGGCGAAGCCCATTCCCGCCAGCAGACAGCAAGCGAGCGCCGATGTTGCCGCGCGAGCGATTCTGGACCTCATCGCCGCTTCCTCCATCCGTCACGTCTGAACCAGGTGTGACGACCTCTGGTGCGCAATAGCGGCGGTGCGACACTGAATCCGAGCAACAACGCGCCAGCCGCAGCCATCGAAGCGTAGGCAGTAGTGGTCAACCTGGCCTGCGGAATCGACTGCGGCGTCCCACTCACCTGTTGGCCACTCGTGATGCCACCGACCCCTGCGCCCGTCGCGGCGCCAGCAGTGCCGTCAGCGCCGACTGCGGTACCGGACTGGCTCGCCGCGTCGGTACCGCTGCCGGACTGGGCCGTGGATTCCTTCGCACCGCCAGTTCCGGTAGCGCATTGAGTGGCGCCCTGCTTGTCGCACTCCGGCGGATAGGGCGCAGTCTTTGCGAGTTTGTTGGATCCGTCAGAACTGAAGGTCGGGTTGTTGCACCCAGCAATGCCTTTGATCGCCGGATTTCCACCTGGGATCTTCTGAATCTGCTTCTGACCGGCCTTCACTAGGTTGATCGGCAGCGGAGAGTAGCCCAGCACCTCAGCCGACTGTTGACCCTCGCACAGGAAGTAGGCGCCGAAATCGGCCAGAGTCACGCCTTTGTCGTTAGTGAAGCCGTCCTCCAACGCGGTCGGCAAGATGATGTAGGAGTAGCTCGACAGCGGATAGCTGCGCTTGTCGGAATCGGTGTAGACCGAGGCAAGGTTCTGCGTGAGGTAGTCGGCGGAGTTTTCGTTCTCGTTGATCTTTGCCTTGAGTAGCGCTACTGCCACATTCTGCGCGGTCGGTTCGGTGTAATAACCGGCAGCGTTGAGCAATTTGGCGACCGGGAAACCGGCGTTGAGCGCATAGGAGTACTCCACGAAGGTGATCGCCCCAACTGAATGCGACTGCGCAACGTAGCCGGCCACTCCGTTCGAACCAGATCTGGAGACGAAGCCAGAACCGGCCACTGTCGGATAGTTTGAGGTGACTCCGCAGTGACCGTTAACCGGCGCCCGACCAACTTTGCCGCAGTAGGCGTCCCAATATTTTGGGTACATCTGGCGCAGCCAGATGGACACCTGAGCCGTCGCCCCGGATCCGTCAGAACGCACCACCGGCACGATGGGAATCGACGGCAGCGCAAGCGAAGGGTTGTCGGCTTTGATCGCCGGGTCATCCCAGCGGCTGATCACGCCAGTGAAGATCTTGGCCACGGTCTCACCGGAAAGTCGCAGATTTGAGACCTTCTTGCCGCCGATCACTAGGTTGTACATGAACGCAGTTCCGCCAGCGACGATCGGCATGTAGGCGTACTTACGGTTAGGCCGGGAGTCCTGCTCGTTGGAGTTGGCGATCGCGTACGGAATCTCGCTCACCCCGAAATCGGCAGTGCCGTTGGCGAAGTCTGTTCGACCGATGGTTGAACCAGATTCGGAGTAGGTGATCTTCCACTGGTAGTTCGCCCAAACGTTGCGGATCCAGGTTTGCAGCGCATTCGCCGACCAGGTGGATCCGGAACCCACGATTGGCGAGTGGACGGTGTCGGCGACGGCTTGGGACACATTGGCCAACCCGCTGATCCCCACCGCCAATACCGCCATGGAAATAACCGTGGCCAGCAGCCGGGGCCAGGCTCGAACAATCCGGGCTGTCATCGTCATGGCGTCCCCTGGGTGTGCTGCACAGCCGCGCCTCGTGCCCGCGCGATGGCCCGCCGATCAAACCTGGCGGCTTCCCGTCCAGAACGCCGCCGTGCCCGCAGCAAGCCCCTAGCGGAGAGCAGCCCCGGACCTTTACCGCCAGCCAGCCGGGCCAGCAGGAACAGCACGAATACCAGCACCATGAGCACTGCCGCCGCGCCGAACCCGCGAGAGATCTGGGCGGCTTCAGGGCTCTTCACCAAGGTGAAGGTGGCCAAGGGTAAGGAGACCATCGGTCCCGAAAATGGGTCGAAGTTGAAGAAGGTGGTGTACCCAGCGGTGAGCAGCACCGGACTGGTCTCACCGATACCTCGAGCGGTGCCAAGCACGACCGCAGTCATCAATCCAGACCGGCTCGTCGGCAGCACGACATGCCAGATGGTCCGCCACTGGCTGGCACCGGTGGCCAAGGCTGCTTCTTTCAGAGTGGCTGGTACCAGCCGCAGCACCACGTCCGCGGAGCGAATGATGATCGGCAAGATCATGATCGTCACCGCCATCGAAGCGGCGAATCCGGACTTCTCGTGGCCGAACATCAACACCCAGGTGGCCAGGATGAATAGCCCACAAATGATGCTGGGCAACGCCGTCATCGCCTCCACTACGGTGCGAACCAACCTGGTGAACGGTGAGGGGAACTCGGCCAGGCAGATCGCAGTCAGCAACCCCAATGGCACCGCGATCAGCAACGCGATTGAAATCATGATTAGGGTCCCAACCGCGGCGTGGGCCATGCCGCCCACATTGAGTGGATCCAGCGGCCCAGCCAGGGCAAGGTCTTCTACCCAGAAATTGAGATGAGTGAACGCATCCGCACCGCGCAGCAGCGCGAACGCCACTACCAAGCCCAGAGCAAGCAGTAAGACGATCGCGGCCGAATGGATCACCACTGCGACCAGGCGGTCCACCACGGTTACTCGGTCGTCGTCGAAGCTGATCAACAGAGCGAAACAAGCCACAAACAACAGGTAGGCGACCGCGGTGAAACCGATCGGCGATTCCACTGGAATCACCTGGGTGGTCAGCCAAGCTGCGCCGGCCAGCCCTGCAGCTGCCGCGCCGACTACCCGCAGTACATCCTCGCGTTGGATCCGTTGATTTGGTCGCGGCACATCGGCGTCACCGGAGCCCAGGACCGGAGTTGGCAACTGAGTCCGCCCGACAACATCGGTGACGGCATAGCGGGGAATCGCTGGAGTACTCATGGCCGGCTCAACTCGCCGCACCAGAGCGGGAGCGCTGCATCACGAAACCGGCACCGAAGTTGATCACCATGGTGATCGCGAACAGCACCAAGCCCGCCGCCATCAGTCCCGACAACTCGAACGGAGTCGCTTCGCCGTAACGCAGCGCGATCAGTGCCGAGATTGAGTTGGTTCCGGTGGCCAATACCTGCCAGTTGATGGCAAAGATCGGGCTGATCACCAGATAGACCGCAACCGTCTCGCCCAGTGCCCGTCCCAAACCGAGCATGGTGCCGCCGACTATCCCACCTAGCCCGAAGGGATAAACCACCGAGCGGATCATCCCCCATTTGCTGGAGCCGAGCGCCAGCGCACCCTCCCGCTCACCGATCGGGGCTTGGGCGAATACTTCGCGCATGATGGAGGCCGCGATTGGCGCCACCATCATGGCCACCACCAAGCCCGCGATAAACGCACTGGCAGTGAACACAGTTGGTGAGGCGAGTGGATCGTTGGGATCGAATTGAGACACCCGCAGGATTGGAATCCACCCAAAGTAGGTGCTGATGAACTGCGCTACCGGGATCATTTGCCCCTCCAGCCAGAACATCCCCCAAAGGCCATAAACCACGCTTGGGATGGCGGCCATGAGATCCACCACCCCGACCAACAGCCGGCGCAGCCGCACTGGCGCGTATTCGCAGATATAGGTCGCCGTGCCTAACGCCAGTGGCAGCGCCACGGCGATCGCGATCAACGCGATAGTGATGGTGCCAAACAGCACTGCGGCCACCCCAAAGCGGCGCGAATTCGGTTCCCAGGCCTGTTCGGTGAGGAACGACGGCCCGGCAACAACGATGGCCTCAGTGCCGCGAATGCCGAGGAACAGGCCAACCAGGGTCATCAGCGCCAACACCGCGACGCCCCCCGCGTGGGTGAGCACCCGAAAGCTAATGTCGGAGGGGCCCCGGCGAACCCGCACCCGCCGAGGTAGGTCAGGCTGAGGTCCACCGTTATCGGCAGTCCTTAGAGTCATCCGCTCCACACTTCGTTCATCGTTCTCCCGCTAACGCGCTGTTAGTCACTGCGGGCAGGCTGCCCGAGTCGTGGCTGAACGCGTTCTTGATTCGAATGGCGCCTCGTGGTGGCGAAGGTGAACAGTGGGCGAAGAGTCAGCCCCAAACCTTGTGCACTGCCCCGCTGGCAACTAACGTGCCCGCGGCAAAGCCAGCCAATGGCCCGGCCCCCGAAGATACCCAGACCTGCCCCGGTGACCGAGGTGATCGGCGACCAACCCGGGCCATTTTCGGTTTTTCATTCAATCGGATGAACGCCGACGGCCAGTGCCAGCGCCGTTGGCCGGTCTTCCACCAGTAAATGGGCCAACGGCAACCTGGAGATCACCCGCAGTTCACCGCGACCTGAAAGCCTCCACCTCGCCAGGTGTGCATCACCGGGCAGGAGCAGACGATGATCACGGTGGCGATGGCCGATGACAACCGCGGATTGCGCCGCGGGCTGCGGCTGCGCCTGGAACGTGCCAACGGCATCGCGGTCGTCGGCGAAACCGCAAGCCATGTTGGCATCGTCAAGCTGTGTCGAGCACGCAAGGTTCAGGTGGCGCTGCTCGACGCCCGGCTGCCTGGCGGTGACCTGTTGGCTACGGTGCGGGCATTGTCCGAACCGCCGATGGGACACACCGCCGTGCTGGTATTGGCCGACAAATATCACGACGCGCACGCAATTTCCGCCTTCGACGCGGGTGCGTCCGGCTTCCTAGTGAAGGGGGCTGACACCATGGATCTGATCGGAACCGTGCAAACCGCAGCCCGCGGCCGAGCGATCGTCACTGCATCTGCCGCGACAGTCTTGGTGACTGAGTTGCTGCGGCGAAAGAAACTGCTCTGGGGCGAAGCTGCCAGCCATGATGCGGCCGCACAGCTGTCGGCAGCCGAGCTTTCCGTGGTCAGCCAACTCAGCCGCGGGCGGAGCAGCAATGAAGCAATCGCCGCCAACCTTCACTTGAGCGTGAACACAGTGCGCACCCAACTACAGAGCTGTCTGCGCAAGACGGGGTTAGCTGACCGAACCCAATTGGCACTGTGGGGCGTCCAGCTTGGCTTGGATCGCTTGGCCACCACGCCGAGGATCACCAAGATGCCCACCGGAATCGCCGAATAGCAGCCGACTAGGAAGTGGCCGCTTCGCCGTGCCACCGCAGCTTTGGCAGTCGACTAGCCAGTTCCGCTTCGAATAACCGCCGCACTGCGTCAACGTCCAGTTTGCCGCCTCGCATCGGCAGCGAACCGTTGAACGATCTTTGGCAAACCACCAACCAGGCCTGCCCCATCGCCAAAGTGAGACCGGAGGCCACTGAGGCATTGATCACCCCGCCGACGATGCTGCCCGCACCGGGAATGAACTTCAGCAGGCTCGACGCGGCCGCCCGTCCGGCCGAGGTTGCCGCCGAGGTTGAGGCCACCGCCAACAGACCAGCTTTGTCCAGACCGATGCCGTAGAGGTGCGCAATTCGGGCCATCATCGACAGCTGGATCGGCACCAGCACTGCTGCCGCGGAGAACGGGATCGGCACCGCTGCGGCCGCCGCTGCGGCGGTCACCGCTGCAGCGATCGCTTTGTTCGACTGGGACGCTTTGAGCTCAGCATCAATCTCTTGCGCCGCGGCGAGCGCTGCTTGAACTCCAGTTGGTGCAAGGCGAAAGGTGCCGCGCAGCACCTCGATCAAGCCGTAAGCCGGCTGACCGGTGAACTGGTCCCTCATCGCGTAGGTCAAGAATGGACGGCCGCCGTAGATCGGCAAGCTGCGGGCTTCGATTTGGTGGGCCAGCTCAACCGCATCCGGGTGAAATTGGCCGTCGCGCATCGGCACTTGAGTGAGCACCATCACCACTGGCAGGCCCAGCGAATCCAAGGTGCGCACGAAACGTTCCTCGAAGTCTTCAAAGCGGCGGTCCATACCTCGCACGCAGTACCAGGCCACGTGAATCTGCTCACTGAGTGGCTTGTTGCGCCGATCTTTGACGGCCTTGGCCAGTTCTTTGATCAGTTCATCGTCATCGCGGCCGATCTCTACGCCACGAGTGTCGATGATGCCGAGCCTGCCGCGATCATCGAAGTAGAGATGGGAGCCCATGGTCACCGGAGCTCCGATTCCGGTAGCCGCAACCCGCTCGCCGAAGATGGCGTTCACCAAGGTCGACTTACCCACCCCAGTCTTGCCGAAGACCGCGATATTGACCCGGCCCAGTTCCTGAGCCTGTTTGTCGAACTCCGCAGAGAACGATTCGGCGAACCATTGCGTCACGTCGGCCAGCCTATTGAAACCCCTGGATAAGAACAGCCCAACCGACCCCCGGACCTACCCGGACCCCGCCCTGGTGAATCTGCGAGAAAGACTCCTGGGTTGCGGCGCTTTCACGAATGACCTCTACCAACACCAGCCGCCAGCTGAGACCCGACCGCTACCTGTCTATGACCCGGACTTGGGCAACAGCTTCGGCAACTCGCGCCGCAGGATCTTTCCTGCTGCCGAGCGCGGCACCTTCTCCACGAAAGTGACCCCACCCAGGCGCTTGTAGAGAGCCACTTGACCAGCGACCCAATGGGTCAGCTCGTGGCCGCTCACTTCCGCACCTTCACGAAGTTGCACCAGCGCGTGCGGAATCTGCTCCCCGGCAGTCGTCGAGACCAACCCGAGCACTCCAGCGTCGGCGACAGCCGGGTGGCTGCACAGCAGAGCTTCCAACTCTGCCGGTGCCACCTGGAAGCCACGACGCTTGATGAGCTCCTTGATGCGATCGACGATCCGCACCACGCCCTCGGTGTCGACGGTAACCAGGTCACCGGTATGCACCCAGCCCTCGGCGTCCAGGACGGCGTCCGCGTCGGGGGGCACCCCCAGGTAGCCAAGCATGGCGTTCGGCCCGGTGCACCACAGTTCGCCAGGCTCGCTGTAACCCTCGGCGGGCACTGCCACGTCCAGACCGGTTTCGGGGTCAACGACCCGGAAGCGCACATTGGGAACCGCCTGTCCGATGGTGCCCAGATCAATGTCTGGTCGATCCAACGGAATGACATGAGTGACCGGCGACAGCTCGGTCATGCCGTAGCCCTGGACGACCTTGGCGCCTAGGCGAGTCTGCACCGCTTGACCGACTGGGCCATCCAGTGGGGCGGCGCCGCAGACGATGAGTCGGACGCTGTTCCACGGCACTGCAGTGACCGCTGGGTGCTTGGCGAGAAAGGCTGCCACCGGCGGTACAACGAACAAGATGGTGGGGCGGTAGGTGGCGATGATCTCCAGGAATGCCTGCGGATTAAACCCGGCCATCGTGTACTGCGGGAACCGCCGAAACAGCCCGTAATTGAGGTTGGTCGTCATGCCGTAGATGTGGCTGTAAGGAAGAAAGGCCACGATGGAATTGCCATCGCCCAGCGGCTTGAGCACCTCATTGAATTGCAGCATGTTCGCCACCAAATTGCGATGGCTGAGCATAACCGCCTTCGGCATTCCCGACGTTCCCGAGGAGAACGGCAGACAAGCCACATGGGTTGCCGGATCAATGCTCACCGCTGGCAGGTTCGGCTCTGTCGCCATCAGATCCGACCAGGAGGTGTGCGTCGAGGCACCTTCCACGACGATGACGTTCTCAGCCGGGAGCCCAGCGGACGCGGCTGCCTCGGCCACTTTGGGCAGCAACAGCTGGTTAGTGATGACATAGCTCGACTTGGTCTCAACCACCTGCCGGGCAATCTCGCTGGCGATACCTGCCGGATTGACCGGCGAGGTGGCCGCGCCGGTCAGGGCGATCCCGTGAAAGGCCGACGCATATTCGGGACAGTTCGGCAGATCGATTGCCACCGCATCGCCAGGGCCGACCCCGTGCCCGGCCAGCCAGGTGGCAACCGAATCAGTAGTGCGCTTCACCTCACCAAAGGTGAGCGTCACACCGGTCTCGGGATGCACAAACGCCGTCTGGGTGGCGTCGGCCTCAGAGAGTCCGGCAAAGATCAGGTCGTAGAGGCTCACATTGGGGATCTCGATGTCGGGCGCCGGGCCACGGTGCTCCATGCTTGCTCCGATCATTGGTTGAGCGGCCCAAGCGTAGGGGTGGAACCGAGGAAAAGCACTGGTTACGGGAGCCAAAATTTGGCGGGTTTTGCCAGCCCTAACGGCCTTGCCAGATTGGCCACTTACGGGGCCCGACCTGCCCCGGTTAGCAGTCTGACCGACCCACAGTGCTGGGCAGGCGCGGGGAAACGGTAGACTTGCCGGGTTTCCCGATCCAGACCGGAGTTTCGCATGCCCACTCGCGCCGACCTGCGCAATGTCGCAATCATCGCTCACGTCGACCACGGCAAGACCACTTTGGTGGACGCCATGCTGTGGCAGTCCGGAGCCTTCCGGGCGAATCAGGACGTCAATGCTCGCGTCATGGATTCGATGGATTTGGAGCGGGAAAAGGGCATCACCATCCTGGCCAAGA
>DHWU01000039.1:23877-24958 GCA_002413345.1 Propionibacteriaceae bacterium UBA5174
AGGTGGAGCGCGGCCTGGAGATGGTCGACGGCGTCCTGTTGTTGGTGGATGCCTCCGAAGGCCCACTGCCACAGACCAGGTTTGTACTGCGCAAGGCACTGGCCAAGAAGCTGCCGATCATCGTGGTAATCAACAAGGTCGACCGCCCCGACGCCCGGATCGACGAGGTGGTTGACGAGGTCTACTCGCTGTTCCTCGATCTACTCGACGACGACGAGGCCGACGCGCTGGACTTCCCGATCATTTATGCCGCGGCCAAAGCCGGTCGCGCCTCGATGAACAAGCCAGCCGATGGCGGCATGCCCGATTCGGAGAACCTCGAACCACTGTTCACCCTGATCACCAACACCATTCCGGCCCCGGTCTACACCGAGGGTGCGCCACTTCAGGCACACGTAACCAACCTGGACGCCTCGCCTTATCTGGGACGCCTGGCACTGTGCCGGATCGTCGAAGGCACCATCACTCGCGGCCAGACCGTGGCCTGGTGCCGCCAAGACGGCACCATCTCAAATGTGCGCCTCTCTGAATTGCTGATCACAAAAGCCCTGGAACGGGTAGCTGCTGATTCGGCCGGCCCGGGCGACATCGTGGCCATCGCTGGCATTCCTGAAATCACAATCGGTGAGACCATCGCCGATCCGGCCGATCCGCGTCCACTGCCGCTGATCACCGTTGACGAGCCGAGCATTTCGATGACTATCGGCATCAACACCTCACCCTTAGCCGGGAAGGTCGGCAAGCTACTCACCGCCCGCCTGGTGCGGAATCGCCTGGACACCGAGCTGATCGGCAACGTCTCGATTCGGGTTCTGAACACTGAGCGTCCCGACACCTGGGAAGTCCAGGGCCGAGGCGAGCTACAACTGGCCGTACTGGTGGAGATGATGCGCCGCGAAGGCTTCGAGTTGACCGTTGGCAAGCCGGAGGTACTCACCCGCAGAGTTGATGGGAAGCTCGAGGAGCCCGTTGAGCGGCTCACCATCGACGTCCCGGAGGATCATGTCGGCACGATCAGCCAGTTGATGGGCACCCGCCGGGCGCGGATGGAACAAATGGTCAACCACGGCACCGGGTGGGT
>DHWU01000049.1:0-8814 GCA_002413345.1 Propionibacteriaceae bacterium UBA5174
CAGGTGGCTCACCGTTGTGATCCTCATTCCCGTCGTCGTTGCCGGAGCTGTGTATTGGATCACGTCGCGATCGGCTCCGCCGGAAGAAGTGATTGCTGAAGAAGTGATTGTGGTCGCCGCCGAGCCGTCCAATGTTCCCGGATACGACCGGGCCTGTGGCACCGGGCATGGCTGCGTCTTTGGGCCCGCGTGGAGTGATGATGTCAATGTTCGACTCGGCCACAACGGCTGCGACACCCGCAATGACATCCTCGGTGAGGCACTGACTGCCGTGATCCATCGTGAGGGCACGAAGGGCTGTGTAGTCATCGCCGGCGATCTTTCAGACCCATACACCGGCGCGCAGATCCATTTCGAGAAGGCAAATGCCTCACAGGTGCAGATCGACCACATCTACCCGTTGGCTGTCGCCTGGGACCGAGGTGCCCACTCCTGGAGTTCCGATCAGCGGCGCAACTTCGCCAACGATCCAGACAATCTTGTCGCCACTGGGGCGAACGCGAACCAGTCGAAGAGCGACCACACACCGGCGAAATGGTTGCCGGGATCGGCAGCGGGTAAGTGCCGGTATGTCACCGGTTTTGTCGCCATCGCCCGCAAGTACCAACTGCCCATAACCAGCGATGAGGCGCGCGTGGTGGCTGAAGTCGGCAAGGACTGTGGGTGACTCTGGTCACATCACCTGGGCTGGCTGTCTTAGCGATTCGGTAGTGCCCCATTCGGGCCCAGGTCGGGGATCGTGGCTGGCTCGATTGTCGGCGCATTCGCCGAAACCTCGGCTTGAGGTGGCGACGTAAGAGAAAAAGGTCCCCCGGGCAATGGATGGCCAGCCCGGGGGACTTGTTGCTCCTCAATGGAGCTGACTCCCCAACGAAGTTGCTCCAAACAGCTATCCCGCAGCACCATCTCAACACACGGTTTTGGTGGCAATCCTCAACAGAGGGGATATCCGCAGGCATTCCTGATGAGCCCACCTGATGCTGGGGTTGCCTGGCCTAGACTGGGCAGGTGATCTTCAAGCGCGTCGGTGATACTCGGCCATACCCAGAGCACGGTTACCTGCAGAAGCAGTGGGCCGCGATAGCCCCACAGCAGGTGCGACTGGACGAACTCGTCACCACTAAACGCAATCTAGATCTCGAGGCGCTGCTTGAAGAAGACTCCACTTTCTACGGGGATCTGTTCGCCCATGTGATCTCTTACCAGGGGGAGCTCTACCTTGAAGATGGATTGCATCGGGCGCTGCGCTCGGCCTTGCAGCAGCGTCAGACGATGCATGCTCGAATCCTTGAACTGAAGTAGTCTGGCCAGCGATGACCGACGAAGTCCTGACCAAGGCGATCCGGGTGTTGAAGACCCCGGTGACTCTGCTTGCGCTGTTGGCCCTGGTGGTTTTTGGTGGCTTTTGGGGACTTCAAGCCGCCAGCGCACCGATGGTGAAAAGTTCAGACCAGTGTGTGATGACTGATGTCGGCAAGAAGCTCACTTCCGAGTTTGTTGCATTGCGCGTACTCAACGCCGGTGGGCCGAGTGGCCAAGCTAAGCGCACCGCCACCTACATGAGGGCCTACGGCTTCAATGTGGTGCGAGTGAACACCTCCAGCCGAGAACTCACCAACACCGTGATTGTTGGCAACGCAGTCGACAGTCCTGAGGTGAAGCTCGCGATGCAAATGTTCCCAGACGCCGTCGCTGAGGCTGATGGCCGAACCGATCACGTGGTGGATATTTTGATCGGGGCCGCCACGACCACAACTCCGACTAGGCCAACCTCGGTGCCAGTGTCGGGGGCGATTTGTCTACCTCAGCGCGACTCGGTTGCCGCGAGTGCCGCAACCGCTGACGCCAACAAGTAGCCTCAGCGTTCCAGCCAGCCGGCCAGCCGCCCACCCTGGGAAATGCTGCGCAGTCGACGCTCGACACGTTTTCGGTCGTCACTGTTGGTGACAATCAACAGATCATCGCCAACGCGAACGATTCGGTCAGCGTTAGGGGTGAACGGCTCGCCATCTCGGACGATTAGGGACACGACTGAGTTCTTCGGCAGGCGAAGCTCACGGATCGTCACGCCATGTAGCTTCGATCCAGTAGTCACATGCACCTGCATCATGTCGGCGGCGATCGTGTCCAGCGGAGCGAACTCGATCTCGACGTCGGTGGCGTCTTCGCCGGTGGATACCTGCAACTTGCGAGCCGCCCAAGGCAGGGTCGGCGCCTGCAGCAAAGTGAAGACCACCACGAAGGCGAACACCATGTCGAAAAGCTCTGCTGACCCCGGTGCGCCAGCCGCCAAAGGAACCGTGGCCATGATGATCGGTACCGCGCCCCGCAACCCGGCCCAGGAAATGAAAGCCTGTTCTCGCCATGGCACCTTGAACCAAGTGGTGCACAAGACCACCGACAGGGGTCTGGCGATGAAGGTGAGCACCACCCCGGCAGCGAGCCCGCCGATGGCCGAAGTGGCCGAGATGCGCAGCGGGTCGGCAAGCATTCCAAGCATCACGAACAGCCCGATCTGGGCGATCCAGCCGATTCCTTCGGCAAAGGACCGGGTGGCATGCCGGTGGGGGAGCTTGCCGTTCCCGAGGACTAGAGCCGATACGTAAACCGCCGCGAAGCCGGACAGATGCAGGACGCTGCCCAGGCCGTAGGCCAATACCGTCCAGCCCAGGGCAGCCAGTGGATAGAGCCCGGACGCAGGCAGCGCGATCCGACGCATTACCCACACCCCGGCCAATCCGAGGGCAGCGCCGAAAGCGACGCCCCCAGCAAGTTCCAACACGATTTGCGCCAGCACCCAGGCTGGCCCGCCTTCGACGCCACCGCCCAGCGCCCACTCGGTGGCTGCGGCCACCAGCAACACGATCGGTGCGTCGTTGAAGCCGGATTCGGCCTCAATCGTGGCTCGTAGTCGCGCGGGCAACGGCACCTTCCGCAGTACTGAGAACACTGCTGCGGCGTCAGTGGGAGAGGTGACCGCCCCCAGCAGTACCGCCATGGCCGGGTCCAAGCCGAGCACGAAATGGGCGAACGTTGCTACCACGGCAACCGAGATGCCAACCCCGACGGTGGCTAACAGCACTGCTGCGGGCAACGCTGTCTTGATTTCGGCCCACTTTGTAGTGAAACCGCCTTCGCCCAAGATGATCACCAATGCGGCGAAGCCGAGGTTGTGGGCGAGTTCGGGGTTGTTGAAATCTAGGCCCAGTTCGCCGACCAGCACTCCTAGCCCAAGGAAGATCAGCAGCGAGGGTAGGCCGAAGCGGGTACCAAGTCGGGCTGCGGCGATGGAGGCGAGCAGCACCACTGAAACAAGCAGCATTACCTGGTCCAGTTGCACGAGCACCTCCTAGGCGAAATCCTATCGGCCTGAGGGTGTCTGGCGTCGGGCCAATGTGTCCACGGCGGCGTGTCTGCAAACCTGCCCGGGCAAGCCTGGGTAGGGTCCAATAGGAGTGGTGCGCTAGCTGGCCGCCACAAGGTAACGGGGGATAAGGGGGTGCGATGCCGGCGAAATTGAAGACCATCCTGGTCTGGTTAGTGGTGGCGTTCTTGGTTTATGCGGTTGTGCGCGACCCCGCTCGGGCCGCCAACGTGATCAAGACGATCTGGGACCTCATCTACAACACCTTTGACGGTTTCGTCCGCTTCTTCAGTTCGCTCGCTGGTTAGCATGGAATGGCTGCCGGACGAGGGCGTTCGGTCCTTGGCCAAGTACCTGGTTCCCGATGAAGAGCATTTGGTTTTCGTCATGCGCAGGCACTGGGTGATCTTGGCCGAGCCCATTGCCACGGCAATCGGCAGCACCATTTTGATGATCCTGCTCGTGGTGGTGCTCGCTCACTCCAGTGCGGCCGTGTTTGTGCTGGTGGTGGCGTGGTTGGCCGTGATTGGACGTAGCGGCTACCACCTCATGGAATGGCGAGATTCGTGGTTTGGGTCGACCCAACGACGTCTGATGCTCACCTACGGTTTGATCACTCACAAGGTGGCGATGATGCCGCTGGAGAAGGTCACCGACATGAGTTACGCCCGTTCGCCTGCAGGGCAGATGCTTGGCTACGGCGAGTTTGTTTTGGAGTCGGCTGGTCAAGATCAGGCGCTGCGGTCGGTCACCTTCATCGCTCACCCAGACCAGACTTATCGGCTGTTGTTGGCCACCATGTTCGGCCTGAAGAGTGTGAAGCCAGCGCCAGAGCCTGACCCGGTGAGCCCGGTGAGCCCGCCCGAAATTGAGCCTGAGACGGCCCAACTTGAGAACTTCCCTTGGGAGGAGCGGATCGGCGACTTCTTGGCAGAGGACGAGCCGACGCTTCGGCTGGCCCCGCCCAAAGGAGACTCATAACGGCCGGTCAGTGGGCGGTTGTTCAGGGGCTTTGCTGCTCCCGGCTACGCTTATGAGCGCTGTTGACTAAAGGATGTGCCGATGACTGCAAGTTCCGACGAGCCCACGAGCCCGTCGTCCGCGCGCCGTTTCTCCGACGATGACTTGACGAAGACCGGGTCCCCAAAGCCCGGTTTCGCTGGTTTGCTGGGCTGGACGATCGCCGGCACCGTGGTCCCTGGGCTTGGTCTGTGGCGGGCCGGTAACCGGATCGTCGGTGGCATCATCATGGGTGTTGTGGTCCTGGGCCTTGGCGGGTTGGGCGGGTACATCGTGTTGAACCGCAAAGCCGTCGAAGCGGCTGCGGTGACCAATGACAACATCCTTTACGGCCTGGCGGCTGCGCTGGTAGTGCTGGCGATCGCGTGGTCTGCGTTGGTCACAGTCACCCACCTCCGGTTGCGTTCACGCCCGGCAACGATGCCGCAACGAATCGTCGGTGGGCTGACCGTGGGTGTTCTGGTGTTTGCGATTTCTGGCACCTTGTCCATTGGCGCCAATGTGGCTTTGTCCACCCCGGTGGGACTGAGTGGTCTTGCTAACACTCCGATCAACCAAGACGATCCTTGGAACGGCCAAACTCGAGTGAGCATCTTGGTCATGGGCGGTGACTGGGATTCCGCACGAGGTCTGGATCAAGGGATTCGTCCAGACAGCATCTCGGTGGTTTCGATCGATACCAAGACTGGCGCCACGACGTTGATCAATGTTCCTCGACAGACTCTGAAGATGCCGTTCCCGAAGGATTCGGTGCTCCATCAGCTATACCCGAAAGGCTTCTATACCCGGTACACCTCAGATGGCGGCGAGAATATGCTCAACGCCATTTACAACAATGTGCCGGCGAAGCTGAAGGAAGCGAAAGCGCTCAATAAGAAGCTGGATCTCGACAACCTTGATGTGGCTGCGAATGCGGCAAAGAAAGACAGCGACCCCACCAAGATTGATATTGGCGCCACGGCGACGGAGCTTGCGGTCGGGGAAGCGTTGGGTTTGAAGATCAGCTACTACGTGCTGGTGAATATGGACGGTTTCAAAGACATCATCAACTCCATCGGGGGGGTCACGGTCAACGTCAATGACCGGATCCCGATGGGTGGGAAAAACGGACCAAACGGCGGGCCAGTAGGTGGCGTGGCCCCGGCCAACTGGATTGAAATCGGTGCCAACAAGCACCTGACTGGCACGCAGGCGTTGTGGTTCGCCCGGGGGCGTTACAACACCAGCGACTATAAGCGCATGGAACGTCAGCAGTGCATGATCAATGCGGTGATCAAGCAGGCGGATCCGCCCACAGTGTTGGCAAACATTCAGCCACTGATGACGGCGGCTGCCAAGACCATTCGGACCGATGTGCCCCGCGGACTGCTCCCCGCGTTGGCCGACCTTGCGGTGAAGATGAAGGGCAATTCGATTCGCAACGTCTTACTCAATGAAGCAAACGGATTCAGTACCAGCAATCCGAATTGGGTTGCCGTTCGGGCCAAGATTGCGGAGGCCCAGAAGGTAGCTGCGGCCGATGCCTCCTCAAGCGCCAGCGCTTCGCCCAGCACTTCAACCAGTGCGAGCCCGAGTGCCAAAGCAAGTGCTAAGGCGAGTGCCAAGGTGACTAACCTTGACGACGCCTGCGCCTACCATCCGAACAAATAGGCTGCAATCGGTTCTGGCGGCGAGGGTGGGATTCGAACCCACGGAGCCGTTAAGCTCGGCCGCTTTCAAGGCGGCTGCACTAGTCCACTATGCGACCTCGCCAGAAGCCTGACCAGCTTACCGGTTTGGTGAGCCAAGTCAGCCACCTGAACTGCGGACGTGCCCAGGGTGGATTGGCCAGGGTGGATCGGCCAGGGTGGATCGGCCAGGGTGGATCGGGCGAACTGGCCGATCCGGGCAGTAGTTGTCACCGGAAAGCATCGGTTTGCGTGCAGGCCATGGAAAGCTGAGCGCATGCGTATTGTCACAGTGCCCTCCCCTGGCGGCCCAGAAAACCTCGTTCTGGCCGAAGCCGACAAGCCGACTGCCGCAGCCGGTGAAATTGTCATCGCAGTGGCGGCGGCTGGGGTCAACCGGGCCGACCTGCTACAACGGCAGGGCTTCTATCCGCCCCCACCGGGAATCAGCGAAGTGATCGGCCTAGAGGTATCAGGTCGGGTCGATTCGGTCGGTGCGGGCGTAACCGATTGGCAGGTGGGCGAGGAGTGCCTCGCGCTCCTTGCCGGTGGTGGCTATGCCGAGTACGTCAGCGTGCCGGCCGGGCAGGCGATTCGTCCGCCTGCTGGGGTTGGCCTGATCAGCGCAGCTGGCCTGATTGAGGTCGCTGCCACCGTGGTGTCGAACTTCGACCACGTGCGCTTGACGGCTGGGGAGACCCTGCTCGTGCACGGCGGCGCGGGCGGGATCGGCACCTTCGCCATTCAATACGCCAAAGGGCTGGGTGCACGGGTAATCGCCACCGCCGGAAGCGCGGACAAGCTTGAACTGTGTCGCAATTTGGGCGCTGATCGCGCCATCGACTACCACGACGATTGGGCAGCGGCGGTGAACGAAGCGACTGGTGGTGGCGGGGTTGATGTGATCCTCGACGTCATGGGCGCCAAATACCTGGAGGCCAACGTTGCCGCGCTGGCTACCGGTGGACGCCTAGTCGTGATCGGATTGCAGGGCGGACGCAAGGGCACCCTCGACCTGAGCCGCCTGTTGACCAAACGGGCCACGGTGACTGCTACCAACCTCCGCGGACGCCCAGCGACGGAAAAGGCGGCTATCTGCGCCCGGGTGGTGACCCAGGTTTGGCCGCTGATTGCCGCTGGCAAGATCAAACTGGCGCCGGAAACGCGGTTCAGCTTCGACCAGATTGCGCAGGCGCATCAGCAACTCGAATCCGGCAAGAACATCGGCAAAGTCGTTGTCTGTTGGTGACCGCCACGTAGAATCGCGAAAACCCCCACTGTAAGGAGCTCGGCTTGCTCATTGACTTCGCTCCATCGGCGCAATCGAGCGTGGGAATCGAATGGGAACTGGCCCTGGTTGATCTCACCACCGGTGAGTTAGCGCCATTGGCCGAAGCGGTGTTGGCCGCCTGCGGCAGCTCGGATGAAACTCCGATCCGCAAGGAATACCTGAAGAATATGGTCGAGTTGGTCTCTGGCGTGCACCGCACGGTGGGCGCTGCGGTGGCCGATCTAGCTGAACAACTCCGCATCCTGCGGTACGCCTTGGCACCGCTCAATCTGGGTGTGATCGGGGCTGGCAGTCATCCGTTTAGCCGGGCGTCCGAGCAAGAACGGTTCAGCGGATCGCGTTACGACATCGTGGCCGAGCGCACTGGCTATTGGGGACGCCAGATGGCGATCTGTGGCACCCATGTGCACATTGGCGTTGACGACAAAGCTAAGGCCCTTCCGCTGACGTGTGGGCTGGCTCGGTTTTACCCCTACCTGCTTGCGGTGAGTTGCTCATCGCCGTACTGGGAGGGCGAAGACACCGCCTATGCCTCGCAACGCACCATGTTGTTTCAACAGCTGCCGACCAATGGGTTGCCTTACCCGATGCGATCGTGGGCGGAATTTGAGTCCTACGCGGATGACCTGTTGGAGTGCGGCATGATCAACGTCGCCTCGGAAATTCGGTGGGATGTGCGCCCAGCGCCAAGATTTGGCACCGTTGAGAATCGCGTGGCCGATTCCGTCCCGACTTTGGCGGAGCTTGGCTGTGTGGCCGCTCTCACTCAGTGCTTTGCCGAACACGTCTCGCGTGGTTACGAGCACGGGCGCGACGGGGAGCGATTGCCGCCCTGGCTGGTGCGAGAGAACAAGTGGCGGGCGGCCCGCTATGGCATGGACGCCGAGGTGATCATCCCCGCGGGTGAGGGACGCAGGCAGGTGCCGTTGCGCGAAGGGCTACTGAAATGGGTGGATCGGCTGACGCCGATTTCGCGAGACCTTGGTTGCGAGGCCGAGCTGGCATTCGCGGCCGAACTGGTTCAAGGCGGCGCTAGTTACGAACGGCAGCGGGCTGCGGGAAGCCCGCAGTTGGCCTTAAGCCGACTCGTCAAAGAAACCGGAGCCGTCTCGCCTTTCGCTTAGTTGCAGTCCGAAAGCCTCCGCCACCTGCCGGCGAATCTCCGCCATCACCCGAAGGCGAGTCTTGCGGGCATACATGGCGTGGTCCGCAGAAGAGTGGCTAACTAGTTCGACCCCCTCCAGGCGAGAGGCCGCCTCGGGTCCACCGCGGCGGGTGAAGAGGAGTTCCTCGAGGTCGCTAAAGATCAGTACGGTGCGCCATGACCGACTGCTGGTGCCGTCCAGGAAGGGGCCGACTTCGCCTCGTCCCAGCCAGCGATCCCGCAACCGGCGAAGCCAAACCGGGGCCCAATGCAAATACGCTCGCCGCAGCACGTTCATGATCGGATTTGGGCAATCCTCGGGAAGGAT
>DHWU01000049.1:9133-23578 GCA_002413345.1 Propionibacteriaceae bacterium UBA5174
ACTAGACGGGGGTTCACCGCGGGGGTTTGGCCAGCGAGCCAGCCACCGGCACACAGGCCGACCAGCGCCAGGCGATCACCGGACGCGCCGGTGGCCTCGATCAGGGCATTTTGGTCTTCCACCCATTCCCCTGAATAGAACAGCGTGGGCTCGGTGGGCACTACCGCACCAGTTTCGCCAGCAGTGCGCCGATCGGCGCGAATCGAGCGGGCCCCATCGGCGGCAAGTAGGCGGGCCAGCTGAACTTGGTAATCTCCAGCGCCAACCCGGTGTTCTGAGCCACCAGCATGCAGTAGCACGGTTGGAGTGGCCTGATCGGGATCGCGAGGCGAGCATTCGATAGCGAACAACCGGTTCGGGCCGATCCAGGTGATGGTCTCGATCGCACCGTCCAGCTCCAACCTGGCGGCCAATGGTGGCGCGGTGAGCGGGATCTTTGGGTCAGTGGCTTGTTCGGCCAGCCAATCGACGATGGCATCGACGGCTTGGACCGGCAAGACCGAGGCCATGCTCGTGGTGTCGAGAAACTCGGCGGTGCCGCTGACCTGGATCACGGTGGCAGATTCGAGGCCGGATGGGACTACTTGCCCTGGTCGCAGTGCAAGCAGGGCTGGTGCGGACGCAGGGGCGCGCAGAGTCACCGCACTGAGAGTCGCAGCTTGGTCTTTGGAGAGGTCCAACCCGATCAACGACTCAATGCCATCAACGACGCGGTCGGCGCCCAACTCCATCGTGGCCAGCGCACGAGCTTTGCGCAGCCACGCCCGTCCAGATGACGGGGGGCTCCACAGCACCATGATGTCGTCGGCAACTTCGGTGGCAATCAGGGCCGCCGAGGAGAGCCCAAGGAAGGCGATCTGGGTGCAACCAGCCAGGCGCAGCAGTTCGGCCGCGCGCCGGGCCCCTTCGAAGGGTGCTTGCGGATCCTCGCTCGGGGCGGCATCGCCGCGCCCGGGTGGGTCGTAGCGAACCGAAGCAATGTTTTGAGCTTGAAGTCGATCGGCAAGTAGACGTAAGCCGCGATAGGCAATCACGCCCTCTTGGCCCAGGGGGGTACACAGCACCACACCCAAGCAGCCGCGATCCGGCAACTGAACTGCAGCCCAGATTGCCGGATCGCCGTACCAACCGTAGCTAGTGCTCATTTGCCTTCCAAAGCACCGAGCGGACCGATTGCGGCCAGTCGCTGATGTTCATGCCATGGCGGGCGAACAACGCCAGTACCGTCCGCTCCATGCCCAGACCCAGACAGGCGGTGTGGGCGACTTGGCCGTCGGCTGAATTGATGCCGAACGCTGTGCCGAAATGATCATTGTGATAGTTGGCCGAGCCGATCGCGGTGGCCCCGGCCTGATCTTGGTAGACCTTGGTGGTCAGCTCAAACTTCAACGCAGCTTCTCGTTGGTTCGCCGCCATGATCCGGCCGGTTCGGCCGAAAAACGGATCGTTTGCGGGCACGTACTCGATTTCCAAACCGAGCGACTCCAACATCGCGACCAGCCGTGGCGCCGTGGAATCCCGATGCGCCTGGGCCGATTCTGCAGTGCCAGCATGAACGAACTCGTGCATCCGGAAGGTTTGCATCCGCATCGGATCAGGGCTGGGCTCGTGGCGAAAACAGCTACCCAACACATCGAAAGTGCGGCCAGCTTCAGGCAGAGTGCCAGTGAGCAGCGCATACAAAGGGTGGCAGGCCGCCGGACTCATCATCAGCCCACCCGGATGGAGCAGTTCCTCCCAGGGCTCCCCAGCTGCCCGGACGCGCAGCAACTCGGCATGTTCGCGATTGTCGCCGGTGAACACTGACAGCGAGCCGGTTAGTTGCGGAAAGGACGCCACATAGTCGGTCTTCTCGAACAGCGACTTCGGCTCCACGGGTGGGAACCGCCACGACTCGGCGTCCAGATCGGCGAAGGTGTGAACGTACAGGTCATCGAGCGCGTCGAAGACCTGGTTGAACTTGCCGCCGAGGGCAAACATGCCTGGCTCTCCCAGCTCGGCCAGCACTGCAGCATCGATTAGCCGCTGCCGCAGTGCCGCCCAGGGCTGTTCAGCGGTGCTCACAAATCGACCTTTGCCATCAGCGATAGCGGCGCGTTATTTGCGAGCAGGCGATCATTGTTGATCTGGATCGGTGCGCCGAGCGCGTCGCGCACCTGCCGCGACAAGGTCTGCGGAGTGTCGGTGCGGTAGCCGGCGATGCCGACGATCCGCAGCGCGTCCAGTACCAAGTCAACGACTGCATTCGACGAGGCCACTTTCACTGAGTTCATTGCCAAAGCGAACGAGATCGAACCGAGTGCCGACGGATCGCCAGCAACCCGGTCGAAGTGTTCTGCGGAATGCCGCACGGAATCTGCGAAGCACTGCAGCTTCACCATCAACTCCGCAAGGCGAAGCTGTCCCGGTGGGGGAAAACCGATGGTGGCGCGGGCCTGTTTGCGCACCGTTGCTCGAGCCTGATCAGCGGCGGAGGAGGCGATTCCCAGCCACACCGAAGACCAAAGCAGATGCGCAGTAGGCAAGGCGGTGTGTGCCGAAATGGTGCCGTAGTCGTCGTCGAGCAGATTGTCGGCGCTGGTTTCGGAAGTGAGAATGAAACTGTCGCTGGCGGTTCCGCGCAGGCCCAGGGCCTGCCACACGCCGGTCTTTTCCAGCTGGAACTCACCCTTGGGGCAGATCACCATTCGCTGGTCTGAGGACGGTGCATCGTCATCGACGCGTCCAGTCACCAGAATGGCGTCGGCAGCTTCGGCGTAGGAGATGACCGGGGCGTCTTTGACGATGCGCACCCGGCCGGCCTCGGGGTATTCGAAGTAGCAGTTTGAACGCCGAGCATCGCCGCCGATGCCGCGCTCAGTAGTGGCCGAGCCGAGCAGCCATTCCTCTTCGAGTACTCGCTTGATGGTGGCCTGAACGCCGGGCTTGCTGCCGTGGCGCCACAGAATTAGTGCCTGGCTGTGATGCATCGCAAACACCATGCCAGCGTTGGCATCGGCGGCTCCGATGGTGGTGGCAATCTCGCTCAGCTCGCGCATGGTGGCACCTTCGCCGCCATGTTGCGTCGGTACTGAAACCGACAGCAGCCGTTGCTCTTTGAGCGCTCCGGCAGCTTCGAGTGGCGGACGTCCGTCCCGGTCTACCTCTTCAGCGTATTTCGCGGCTACTGCGGCAACCGCTGCGGCGCGGGCCGCGAACCTGTTGGTCATTGCTGCCCCCTGGAGAGTTGGATGGCCCCGGCGAGGGCCTCGATGGATACGAAAGTCGAGCGATTCAACAGTTCATCGGGAAACTCGATGTCGAGAGCGTCTTCGATGGCCAGCATCACGTTCACTGTGGCGTGGGAGGTGAACCCCGCGCCGAACAGATCGGAGTCGTCAGTGAGTTCTGCCACCGGTTTGTTCAACCTGCCGAATTGTTTGAGCGCTTCGCGAATCGCGAGACGGTCTTCGTAGGTGTTGTTGGACACAATCAATCCCCCTCTGGGTGTTCCAGGTCGTTTGAAATGGCAATTGCTGTCGCCAGAGCGAAACCTCGCTCGTGGCTCACCGAGATCGCGATTGGGCCGAGCCGTTGATCGTCGGCCACTTTGCGGGCGGTCTTTGTCAGATGCACCTGAGGGGCACCGTACGAATCGTTGACAATCTCGATCTGTTGAAAGGTGATCCCTGAGGTGTTTCGGAGCACCTTTAGAACAGCCTCTTTTGCGGCGAACCTAACCGCGAGCCGCTCGGCGGTCTCGCCAGATTGATCCCGCTCCGCAGCCGTGTATACGCGGCTCAAGTAACGCTCGCCGAAAACGTTTAGCGATTCGGAGACTGCGGAGACCTCGGCGAGGTCGCAACCGATTCGAGGTGTCAACGACGGCATCGAGTGACCGCTGTCGCGGATTCGATCCATTTCAACACCCCACTTGGTCTCCCACCACCGGGGGAATTGTGCTTAAGTCACGGTGGTTCGATGCCTCATGCTAGGGCATCTAAACCGCAACTTGCATTCGGTGTTAGGTGCTCTGTGGTTAAGCAGGCTGTGCGGGGCGCCGATCGGTGGCAGAGTGGCCCACAGTTGGCGATGAAAGGGCAAGCATGGCTGCAGTGTGGACCGCCCTCGTACTGGTGCTGGTCCTAGTCGGTGGTGCGCTGATCGTCGCGGCAATTGACGAAATGCAGCGCCCTCATTCGAACGTGCGTCGAACCGGTGCCGTGCTTGCGCTGGTGATCGGCTTTGCTGCGGCTTGGATCCTCACCACCGACTTCGAGGCGGTGACCGGCTCGACCTGTGGGGCGCCAGTATTGCTGTTGACTGGACTCGCCGATTGCGTCGATGCCCAGTCCTTTCGGCTGATCGGTGGCTTCTCGGCGGCATTGGCCTCGCCCGTATTGGTATTGATTACCCGCGGCCATCGGGAGTAACTGGACCGCATCAAGGGTGTGCCAAGATGGGCTGCGCGAAGGAGTGAGATGACTGAGTTCCGCTACGAAGACATGCTCCCAATTGGGGAGGACACCACCGAGTACCGGCTGCTGACCGCCGAAGGTGTCGAAGTTGTTGATGGCCCGGACGGCCGGAAGTTCTTGAAGGTGGCCCCTGCGGCCCTGGAACTGCTGGCGTCCACCGCGATGCACGACATTGCGCACTATCTGCGTGGGGCCCACCTACAGCAACTGCGCAATATCTTGGACGATCCGCAGGCCAGTGCGAACGACAAGTTCGTGGCCTTGGACTTGCTGAAGAACGCCAACATCGCCGCGTCCGGGGTGCTGCCAATGTGTCAGGACACTGGGACTGCGATCGTGATGGGCAAGCGCGGGCAGCAGGTGCTCACCGACGGAACCGACGAACTGCCGCTGAGTAAGGGTGTCTACGACGCCTACACCAAGCTGAATCTGCGCTACTCGATGAACGCTCCGCTCACTATGTGGGAAGAGAAGAACACTGGCAATAACTTGCCAGCGCAGATTGAGCTTTACGCAGACACCGCCGCTGGACACGAGAACACGTACAAGTTCTTGTTTATGGCTAAGGGTGGCGGATCGGCCAATAAGAGCTACCTGTACCAGGAGACCAAGGCGATCCTGAATCCAGATTCAATGATGAAGTTCCTTGACGAGAAGATTCGAAGCCTCGGTACCGCGGCCTGCCCGCCGTACCACTTGGCGATCGTAATCGGGGGAACCTCCGCCGAATTTGCATTGAAGACCTCCAAGTACGCCTCGGCAAAGTATTTGGATTCGTTGCCCACTACTGGCTCGGTGACCGCCCACGGTTTCCGTGATCTGGAGTTGGAGGAACAAGTACTGGAGCTGACTCGCAACTTCGGAATCGGCGCGCAGTTCGGTGGCAAGTATTTCTGTCACGACGTTCGGGTGGTGCGCCTGCCACGCCACGGCGCCTCGCTGCCGGTGGCGATTTCGGTGTCCTGTTCGGCCGATCGCCAATGCCTAGGCAAGATAACTCCAGACGGAGTGTTCATCGAGCAACTCGACTTCGAACCGGCGCATTATCTGCCGGAAATGACTGATGAGGAGCTGGCCCGACATAAGGAAGAGTCGGCCGGCGAATCCGGGGCGGTGGCCATCGACCTGCGTCGTCCCATGGCAGAGGTGCTCAGCGAGCTTTCAAAGCTCCCGGTGAAGACCCGGCTGTCGTTGACCGGCACTCTGATCGTGGCGCGTGACATCGCCCACGCCAAAATCAAGGAGCGCCTTGACGCTGGCGAGGAAATGCCGCAGTACCTGAAGGACCATCCGGTCTACTACGCCGGACCGGCCAAGACGCCTGAGGGCTATGCCTCTGGTTCTTTCGGACCGACTACCGCCGGGCGGATGGATTCCTATGTCGACCAGTTCCAGGCAGCTGGCGGCTCGATGATCATGGTGGCAAAAGGCAATCGAAGCCAGCAGGTGACTGACGCCTGTGCGGCACACGGAGGTTTTTACCTGGGCTCGATCGGCGGTCCGGCGGCGGTGCTCGCCAAGCACTGCATCAAGAAGGTTGAAGTTCTGGAATACCCCGAACTGGGGATGGAAGCGATTTGGAAGATCGAGGTTGAAGACTTCCCGGCCTTCGTCGTGGTGGACGACAAAGGCAATGACTTCTTTGCTGAGGTGTCCCGGCCCACGCTGATCCCACTTCAGCCGCTGAAGAAATAGCTGGTACAGCAAACGGCCCGGCACACCTTGGTGGGCCGGGCCGTTTGCTGTTGAAGTTGATCAGGCGCGCTGGTCCATCGGCACGTAGTTGCGAGCGGTCTCGCCTACGTAGACCTGGCGCGGACGGTTGATCTTCATGGTCGGATCAGTGGTCTGCTCCTGGTAGTGAGCAATCCAGCCAGGCAGGCGGCCCAACGCGAACAGTACGGTGAACATGTTCTGCGGGAAGCCCATCGCCTGGTAAATCAGGCCGGTGTAGAAGTCCACATTCGGGTAGAGCTTGCGCTCCTGGAAGTACGGATCGCTGAGCGCAGCGTCCTCCAAGGCGACGGCGATGTCTAGCAGCGGGTCATGACCGACCAGCGTCTTCAAAATCGCATCCGCATGCTTCTTCACGATGGCGGCGCGCGGATCGTAGTTCTTGTAGATCCGGTGACCGAAGCCCATCAGCTTCGTGGAGGCCTTGTTGTCCTTGACCTTGGCGACGTAGTCCTTTACGTCCTCACCGGACTCCTGGATCGCTTTCAGCATCTCCAGCACCGCTTGGTTGGCGCCACCGTGTAGCGGGCCCGACAGCGCGTTCACTCCGGCCGCGACCGAAACGTAGATGTTGGCTCCCGAGGACCCGACCATCCGAACCGTAGAGGTGGAGCAGTTCTGTTCGTGATCAGCGTGCAGGATCAGCAGCACGTCCAAGGCACGAGTGGTGGCGTCGTCGAAGGGGTACGGCGTGGTGGGTAAGCCGAAGGACATGCGCAAGAAGTTCTCAATGTAAGAGTGCGACATGTCGGGGTACAGGAAGGGCTCGCCGACGGAGTTTTTGTATCCATAGGCCGCCAGGGTGGGCACTGCCCCCATCAGGATGTGGGTGGCGCGGTCTGCTTCGAAGCCACTGTCGCCCCATTTGGACTGAGCGAAAGTAGACAGCGCATTCACGCCTGCAGCCAGTACTGGCATTGGGTGCGACTTGCGGGGCATTGAGTTGAACATGCCCTTCAATCGCTCATCCAGCAAGTGGAAACGAGCAATCTTGTTCGAAAAATCCTCAAGCTCCGTCGCGGTCGGAAGTTCTCCGTAAAGCACTAGGTAGGACACCTCTAGGAATGTCGCATGTTCTGCCAGCTGTTCGATCGGGTATCCGCGGTAGCGGAGGATCCCGGCATCGCCATCAATGAAGGTGATGGCTGACTTACAGGAGGCAGTATTGGCGAAACCAATGTCGAGGGTTGTGTCGCCGGTGGCGGCTAGAAGTTTGCTGACGTCGTAGCCGTTGTTCCCTTGGGTTGCAGCCACCTTTGGAAGTTCGAGGCTTACCTCATCGCGGCTGAAGGTTGCGTTAGCCATCCATGCTCCCTATCTGAAAGGCCCGACGCTTCGGCGTCCGGCTCGATGGTGGTGTCACCCTACATGGCTAAAGAGGTTCGGGGGAGGGGGTGGTGGGGTGGTAACCCTTCGTTAAGGGAGCAGACTTTGAAAGGACAAACGCCTGTACCGACATCTGCTGTTATTGGCGGCATCATGCCTAATCGGAGCTGGGTTATTGCCCTTTTGGGGTGCGGATCCCGGTCTTGCCGCTGGTCACGGCGGAGTTGGGATGAATGGACGCCAGGTCGGACGTCAGCGGCGCAGGCGGTACTCGCGGTATCGGATATTCGGCAGGGTCGTCGGGGCTGGGTCCAATAAGGGGGAAGCTCCTGGGGTTGAGGTACCGAGAATTACCGAGTTTGCGTTTTGGGATTGACAAGCCACCCAGGCCTGGGCATGGATGCGCTTCCCGGCGAGGGCGGAGTTCCCCCGGCTAGGCTGATCAGGTGCAATCGCCAACTGGAGAGACCTCCTCTGAACTATTGGAGACGGTCGCAGCAATGCTGCGCGCCAAGGGCGAGCGGATGACCGCACCCAGGCGGGCGGTATTGACCGCGTTGGCTCAGACTTCTGGGCATCTGACCATGGAAGAAGTTGTGGCCGCGGTCGACCAGATTGCACCACAAGTGCACCGCACCAGCGTGTATCGGACATTGGCTGCGCTGTGTGATCTGGGGGTGGTGCAGCACGTCCATCTTGGGCATGGGGCTACCGCCTATCACCTCACTGGTGCGGGCGGGCCCCATCTGCATGCCCAGTGCCGCGAATGTGGACGGATCATGGATCTGCCGACTGATCTGCTCACCGAGGTGGCCCGCCGAATGGGGGAGTTGCACGGCTTTGAGCTGGATGCCACCCATGTGGCGCTGTCTGGGCTGTGTTTGGACTGCGCTCGGCAGGTGAATCCGCACACCCATTGAGATCAGCATTCGGAGCAGCTCGCTAATGCAACTGTGTTGCATTAGAGTCCTCGCCGAGGAGGAACGATGCACGTCCCAGATGGTTTCCTGAATTTGCCTACCTCGGCCGCTACCGGAGTAGTTGCCGCAGTAGGGGTGGGCTTGGCTTTGCGAGGTGCCCGCCGTGAGCTGAATGAACGAACCGCGCCGCTGGCTGGTCTGGTCGCAGCATTTATCTTCGCCACCCAAATGCTCAACTTCCCGGTTGCCGCCGGCACCTCAGGGCACCTCCTCGGGGGTGCTTTAGCTGCGGTCCTGGTAGGGCCATGGACGGCAACGCTGTGCATCACCGTGGTGTTGATCGCCCAGGCTTTCCTCTTTGCCGACGGTGGGATCACCGCGCTGGGAACCAATGTGGTGCTGATGGCGCTAGTGGGGGTCTGGGTCGGATGGGGGGTGTTCACCCTGTTACGGAAGGTACTGCCGAAGAAGCTGGTGAGCGTGCCGATTGCGGCCGCGGTGGCTGGGTTCGTCTCGGTGCCGACCGCGGCGCTGACCTTTGCTGTGCTATTCGCGATCGGCGGCACCGTGCCGGTGCCCGCGACTACCGTGGCCATCGCCATGGGCAGTGTTCACCTGTTGATTGGAATAGGTGAGGCGTTAATCACCGCCGCGGTGGTTTCGGCGGTGTTGGCAGTGCGTCCAGACCTTGTGTTTGGTGCTCGTTCACTGAACCGAATAACCCCGCTCGAGATCAAGGAGAGTGTTCCGGCATGAGCAGCGATTTGGCCGCACCGGCTTCAGTGAGCCGGTGGCGTCGTGGTTTTGCCTGGGTGACTGGACTGGTAGTGGCGTTGCTGTTGGCCGGGGTGGTCAGCTTCTATGCGTCGAGTTCTCCAGACGGCCTGGAATGGGTCGCTGGTCAGACAGGGTTTGAAGGGGCTGCCGCTGAACATGCCGCTTTGGGCTACTCCCCGGTTGCGGATTATCAGGTGGCTGGCCTTACCGATGCTCGCCTTTCCGGCGGGTTGGCCGGGGTGATTGGCACACTGTTGGTGCTGGCGGTCGGAATGGGGCTGATGTGGCTGTTGGCTCGCCGGCGCAACCCGCTCGAAAACTCCTGAACGACACCAGTTGGGTCCACCAGTTGCCACCACAGACCAAGGTGGTGGCGCTGGTGGGCTTCGTCTGTTGTGTCGTGGCCACTCCCACCGGCTCATATTGGCCCTTCTTAGGCCAGTTTGGGGTGCTGGTATTGGTCGCGGCAGTCGCAGGGTTGGCACCGGGACGGTTGTTGCGTGCGCTGGCCGTGGAGGTACCGTTCGTTGCTTTCGCCTTGGCCATGCCTTTCTTGGCCACCGGGCCCACCACCTCAGTGTTGGGTTGGCAACTGTCGGTCGCCGGGTTGCATGGCGCAGTGATGCTGCTGGCAAAAAGTACTTTGAGTGTTCTGGCCGCATTGATCCTCGCTGCCACCACCGAGCCGCCGGAGTTCGTGTCGGGATTGCAGCGCCTTCGGCTGCCCGCACTGATGGTGGAGATACTTGGGTTCATGATCCGGTACTTGGGGTTGATCGCGGCGCAATGGCGTCGGATGGCTATCGCTCGGGTATCCAGGGGGTTCGAAGGTCGCAATCTGCGTGCCTGGCCGGCGTTGAGCGGTGCGGTTGGATCAGGCTTCATTCGATCCTATGAACGCGGCGAACGAGTGCACCTGGCAATGCTCGCCCGAGGCTACGACGGGGAGATGCCAGCGGCTTTGGGATCTTCGCGGAGTGCTCGCCCAATCGAGTGGGCGGTGGCGGCGGGATTGGTCTGCGGCACCGCCATTTTGTCGTGGTGGCTGCGGTGAGTGCGGTGTCGGTCATGGGGTTGGCCTTCGCCTATCCGGACGGACGGCAGGCGTTGTTCGGGGTGGACTTGGAGATCGGTGTCGGCGAAAGGGTGGCGTTATTGGGTCCGAACGGTGCGGGCAAGACCACCTTGGCGCTGCACCTGAACGGCATCCTGGCTCCCGGCGCCGGTTCAGTGGAGATCTGTGGCATGGCGGTGCGAAAGCCGAATCTGCGTGAGATCCGCCGTCGAGTGGGGATTGTCTTTCAGGACCCTGATGATCAGCTCTTCTTGCCCACGGTTTGGCAGGACGTGGCTTTCGGCCCGGCTAACCAGGGGTTGGTCGGGGAAGAATTGGACGCCCGGGTGGTTGAGGCCTTGGCTGCAGTGGGGCTGCCAGAGGTGGCTGATCGGGTGCCACACCATCTCTCTTTCGGCCAGCGCCGCCGAGTTGCCTTGGCCACCGTGCTGGCGATGCGTCCCCAGGTCTTGGTGCTGGATGAACCAACCTCCAATCTTGATCCAGCGTCTCGACGAGAACTGGTGGAAGTGCTGACTAGTTTGGATGTGACCACCTTGGTGGTCACCCATGACTTGCCTTTCGCATTGCAGCTCTGTGATCGCTCGGTGATCTTGTCCGGCGGGGTGATCGTGGCCGATGGACCTACGAGTGATCTTCTGGCCGATGAGCGGTTACTTGCTGCCCATCGACTTGAGCTGCCGTTCGGCTTCTCCGTCAAGTGAAGGTTTTGGCCAGGTCTTAGCTGGCGTCGGAGCGTCAGTTCGAGGGTAGGTCGCGGGTGCCGCACCCTAGGCGGTTGCTGCGGTCAATGCAGGTGACCCAGATTTGGCCGATGGTGCGCTGTCTGGCAGGCGGTCAACCCGGCTCGAATCGGCCGCAACCGCTGCTAGGGCCTATATTCGGGTCTCGTGGGTGTGGGCATTAGGCAGATCATAGATGCGGCCATTGAACGATGGCCGGTCGAGCGACGCGGCGTGGAGACTGTGCCCGACTCCGAGCGGACGATGTCGCTTAGGTCGATTCTTTGGATCTGGTTTGCGGTCAATGTCGGCGGGTCCTTCCTGGTGATCGGGGCTACCCTCACCGGCCCGGCGAGTCTGAGTCTGTGGCAGGTGCCCCTGGTGGCACTGGCTGGCGCGGTGGGCTCCTTCGCTTTCGTTGCGTTGGTGAGCCTGGCTGGGTTGGCTAGCGGAAGCCCAACAATGATCGCTTCCCGAGCAACCTTTGGGGTGCGTGGCAACCTCGCTCCAACGGTAGTGTCCTGGCTGGTATTGGCTGGTTGGGCGATTGCGGCCTGCGTCTCGGCGACCAGCAACCTCGCCGCTGCGATGACTGTGCTCGCCCACTCCATGGGGGTGGCCGATTTTCAAATCAGCAACTGGGTCATGGCGCCAGTCTCGCTGCTGTTGGCTGCCGGAGCGATCGGTATCGCCTACGTTGGCAAGTCGCTGATCGTGTGGTTGCAGAAATGGTTTGGCTGGGTTCTGGGGGTCTTCACCCTGATGGTGTGCGTGCTCGCTTTGACTACCCTCAACTGGGACTCCGTAATCGAGGCGCCCAGCGCCGACTTGCCCACCATGGCAGCTGCGATCGGCCTAGTGGCCGCTGCCACCTGTGTCGCCTGGCTTTCGGCTGGCGGCGATTACACCCGGTACCTGCCCGCAGACGAGAACCCGCCGCGAGTCTTTGGAGCCACCTTGCTGGGTGCCGGAGTGCCGCTGCTGGTGCTGATCAGCGTCGGCTGGATGGTGGCTGTGGGAGCGGCTGACAATGCCGAGGGCGGCAACTGGCTGTCGGTGCTGATTCTGTTTGTCACGGTGCTGGGCTTGCTCACCACAGCTGACCTGGCGATGTACTCCTCCGCATTGAGCCTGCAAGCTTTAGGGGTGTCGTGGTCGCGACCGCTTACCGTGTTGGTGAGCGCTGCGCCGATTACCCTGATCACCGCTCTGGTCGTCGGGGCGGGTTTCGATTTCCGGGCGCTATTTGTCGCCAGCTCGCAACTACTTTTCTTACCGCTGGTTGCCTGGGTTGGGGTGTTTGGTGTCGACCTGATCTTCAACCGCCAACTCTTCGATGGTGATCTTCACGACACCACCCCCGATGGTGACTACTGGTTCCATAGGGGATTCCATTGGCCAGCGATCGGTGCCTGGCTGGTTGCGATTCTGTTCGGCCTGGCGTGCACCAAGCTCAAGGTGGGCTCGGACGTCTGGTTCTCCGGCCCGTTGGGGGATAGCTGGTTGGGGCAGGCGTCCCTGGGATGGTTGGTCGCCGGGTTTTCCGCAGCCGGGATCTACTGGGTCCTGCACCCACTGACCGGCGCAGGTTCGGCGCCTGGACGAGCTCATCTCGAAGACTGAACGGATTTCGGATAGCTGGATGGTAACAATTGCTGCCCTCAGCTGAGACGCTCAGTGTCGCCGTCGAAGAGGGGTAGTTGTACCAGCGTCAAAATTGGGGCTAGTCGCCGAGCCCATTCGCCGGTATCGTTCTGCGCCAGCAGGGCCCTTATCTGACACCACGCGGGCAAATCCCCGCAGCTGGTGCTGTACCGCTCGGAGACCACCTATACATCCGAGGAATCAATCAGCGAAGTACTACTCATAGCTTCGCGGGCCCGACCCACCACGTTGCGTGCTGTCAGCTGCCGCAGGATCTTTCTGCACTGGCTGACAGCCGCTGCTTTTCAGGTTGATACTGACCAAAACGCCGACAGGAGTCTCAATGACCGCACTAGTCACACCTCCCTCAACTGGCAACGACGCCAAAGCCGCCCAGTCTGTGCCAGACGCCGCTACCGGGTGGCACTGTGTTGACGGTAATGAGGCCGCCGCCTCCGTCGCTCACCGGTTGAGTGATGTCTGTGCGATCTACCCGATCACCCCGTCGTCGCCGATGGGAGAACTGGCCGACGTGTGGAGTTCGAAGGGGCAACGAAACATTTGGGGCCAGGTGCCGCGAATCGTTGAGATGCAATCCGAAGCCGGTGCTGCTGGCGCTCTGCATGGTGCGCTTCAGGCCGGTGCGCAGGCGAGCAGCTTCACCAGTTCGCAAGGACTGCTGCTGATGCTGCCGAATATGTACAAGATCGCTGGCGAGCTCACTCCGGCGGTGCTGCATGTGGCCGCGCGCGCAGTGGCGACCCACGCGCTGAGTATTTTCGGTGATCACTCCGACGTGATGGCTGCTCGGGTCACCGGGTGGTCGATCCTGGGCGCGAACACCGTCCAGGAGGCTCACGACATGGCAGCAGTCGCGCATGCTTCGTCCCTAGAGTCTCGGATTCCCTTCGTGCACTTCTTTGACGGCTTTCGCACTAGCCATGAAGTGAACCGGATCCAGATGCTGTCCGATGACGACCTGCGCTCGTTGGTCGATGAGGACGCCGTGCTGGCCCACCGGGCTCGCGGGATGCAGGCAAACGCCCCGGTGCTGCGGGGTACTGCCCAAAACCCGGATGTGTTCTTCCAAGGCCGTGAAGCCGCCAACCTGTTCTATGAAGCGGTGCCGGGCATCGTTGAAGCCAAGCTAGATCAGTTCTATGCGCTCACCGGACGCCGTTACAACCTGGTTGAGTACCACGGCGCTCCCGATGCTGAGCGGGTCGTGGTGATCATGGGCTCGGGTGCCGAGACAACGGCGAGCACGGTGGCGCATTTGACCGAAAGTGGTGAGAAAGTCGGCGTCCTAGTGGTGCGGCTTTACCGTCCGTTCCCGGCCGAGCAGTTTGTTGCCGCGATGCCGCAGACCGTCAAGGCGATTGCCGTCCTGGATCGGGCCAAAGAGCCTGGTGCCACCGGGGAGCCACTGTTCTTGGACGTCACTGCTGCGATGTCGGAATACCGCTCAGGGCAAGCCAAGATCATTGGCGGACGCTACGGGCTGGGTTCCAAGGAGTTTAATCCGCGCGATGTGGCCGCGGTGTACGAAGAGTTGAAGGCTGTGGTTGCTGGCGAATCAGCGCGCCGCCGCTTCACTGTGGGCATCGTCGACGACGTGACTCACCTGAGCCTGCCGACTGACCCGGCTTTCCGGCTGCCCACTCGGGCTCGCCAGGCCGTCTTCTACGGTCTTGGCTCGGACGGCACAGTCGGTGCCAACAAGAACTCGGTGAAGCTGATCGGTGAGCACACCGACCTGTTCGCTCAGGGCTACTTCGTCTATGACTCGA
>DHWU01000049.1:23825-25403 GCA_002413345.1 Propionibacteriaceae bacterium UBA5174
TCGTCTATGACTCGAAGAAGGCCGGTTCGACCACGGTCTCCCATCTTCGCTTCGGCCCGGATCCGATCGATGATCCCTACCTGATTGAGCAGGCCGATTTCGTGGCCGTGCATCAGTTCGGACTGCTTCGCACGCTGCCGGTGCTCGACACCGCCAAGCGCGGTGCGACCGTGCTGCTGGCCGCGCCGTATGCCGCTGACGATGTGTGGAAACACCTCCCGGCCAAGGTTCAGTCCACGATCATCGAAAGGGAGCTGAAGGTCTTCACGATCGACGCCATGTCGGTGGCTCGGGAAGCCGGTTTGGGTAAGCGACTTAACACCGTCATGCAAGCCTGCTTCTTCGGCTTAGCTGATGTGCTCCCGGTCGAGGAGGCCCTTGCCCTTGCCAAAGACAGTGCGGCCAAGACCTACGCCAAGCGAGGTTCGGCGGTGGTTGAGGCCAACCTTGCCGCGATTGACTCAGCGATTGCGGGCCTGTCGGAGTTGAAGATCGGCGCCGCCCCTGAGGCTGCGGCCATTCCCGATGCGGTGGAGCTTGACCAGGATCCGGTGATGGCTACCGTGCGCCGACTGATTGCTGGTGAAGGTGACCTACTGCCAGTTTCGTCGATGCCGCCTGGTGGCACCTTCCCAACTGGCACGGCCAAGCTGGAGAAACGTGGCCTGGCCACGGAGTTGCCGAAGTGGGATTCCAGCCTGTGTATCGACTGCGGCAAGTGCACGCTGGCTTGCCCGCATGCCGCGATTCGGATGAAGACCTTCTCGACTGAAGCCGTCGCTGGCGCACCTGCTGAGTTCGAGTCCAAGGCGACCATGGGACGCGATTTCCCGGAGGGCACTCGGTTGACCATTCAGGTGGCTCCCGATGACTGCACGGGTTGCACCATCTGTGTCTCGGTCTGCCCGGCCAAGTCCAAGACTGACCCCGAGCACAAGGCGCTCAATATGGTGGCGGCCGAAGAGGTTCGGGATTCGCAGCGGGTTGGGTTCGACTACTACCTGTCGCTGCCAGAAACCGATCGCACCACGGTGCGTACCGACACAGTTAAGGGTTCGCAGCTGTTGGAGCCGTTGTTCGAGTTCTCCGGAGCTTGCGCGGGCTGTGGCGAGACGCCTTATCTGAAGCTGGTTACTCAGCTGTTGGGTGACCGGATGGTGGTGGCAAATGCCACCGGTTGTTCGTCCATCTTTGGTGGCAACCTGCCCACCACGCCATGGTCGAAGAACGCTGCGGGGCGGGGCCCGGCCTGGAACAACTCACTATTCGAGGACAATGCTGAGTTCGGTATGGGCATCGAGCTGGGGGTTCGCGAGCGAGCAGCTCAAGCGCGCACCTTGGTCGGACAACTTGCCGGAGCGCTCGGTTTGGGCGATGACCTGGTCGCTGGTCTGATCTCGACCGACATCGGCGTGACCGACGAAGTTGCGATCGCCGAGCAGCGGGTGCGAGTGGAGCAGCTCCAAGCTGCTCTGGCCGCCAACCCGGACCTCCCGGGTGCGAAGGTCCTAGCCCCAATCGCTGAGGCACTGGTGCCGACTTCGGTGTGGGTGATCGGCGGCGACGGTTGGGCCTACG
>DHWU01000074.1:0-619 GCA_002413345.1 Propionibacteriaceae bacterium UBA5174
CCGATCCGGATGAGGACAAGTGAGTCAGATGAGCGAGCAGGACCAGAACGCCCGTGGCGGCGCCCGCAAGGTGCGCGAAGGCATCGTGGTGTCAGACAAGATGAACAAGACCGTGGTTGTGGCTGTTGAGCAGCGGGTCAAGCACCCGCTGTACGGCAAGGTCATGACCAAGTCGGAGCGTCTCAAGGCCCACGATGAGGCCAACGAGGCTGGCGTCGGTGACCGGGTACGAGTGATGGAAACCCGTCCGCTCAGCGCTACCAAGCGCTGGCGGCTGGTTGAGATCCTCGAAAAGGCGAAGTGATCAGGAGATATAGCAGATGATCCAGCAGGAGTCGCGACTGAAAGTCGCCGATAACACGGGTGCGAAGGAACTTCTTTGCATCCGGGTACTCGGTGGCTCGAAGCGTCGCTACGCCGGTCTTGGCGACAAGATCGTGGCCACGGTCAAGGACGCCATTCCCGGCGGCAACGTGAAGAAGGGCGAGGTGGTTCGCGCCGTCATCGTCCGTACGGTGAAGGAAACTCGTCGCGCAGACGGTTCCTACATCAAGTTTGATGAGAATGCCGCTGTGATTCTGAAGAGCGACGGGGAGCCTCGCGGCACCCGCATCTTCGG
>DHWU01000074.1:863-5368 GCA_002413345.1 Propionibacteriaceae bacterium UBA5174
ACCCGCATCTTCGGCCCGGTCGGCCGCGAACTGCGTGAGAAGAAGTTCATGCGCATCATTTCGCTCGCGCAGAAGGTGATCTGAGATGGCAAACACTGTGCATGTGAAGAAGGGTGACCGCGTCAAAGTCATCGCGGGCAAGGACAAGGGCCGGATTGGCGAAATCATTTCCGTAGACCCGTCCGCTGGCCGAGTGGTGGTTCAGGGCGTCAACATCGTCAAGAAGCACAAGCGCGAGACCCCGAATAACCAGACCCGAGCCAACAATGCCGCTGGAATCATCAGCGTCGAAGCGCCGATTGACGCATCGAATGTGCAGCTCGTGGTGAAGGTTGACGGTAAAGAAGTTGTGACCCGCGTCGGTTACGAACGCCGCGAGGCCACCAAGCGGACTGCCAAGGGCGAGGAGCGCACTGTGCTGCGCAGCGTCCGGGTGGCTCGCAAGACCGGTAAGGAGATCTGATGGGCGACACTGCGACCAAGACCATGCCCAGGCTCAAGGAGAAGTACCGCTCCGAGATCGTTCCGGGGCTGCAGTCCGAGTTTGGCTACGCCAACGTGATGCAGATTCCTGGTCTGACCAAGATTGTGGTCAATATGGGTGTCGGCGAGGCTGCTCGCGACTCCAAGGTGATTGATGCTGCGCTGCGCGATTTGACCGCGATCACCGGCCAGAAGCCGGTAATCACCAAGGCGCGCAAGTCGATCGCTCAGTTCAAACTGCGCGAGGGGATGCCGATTGGCTGTCACGTGACCCTGCGCGGGGACCGGATGTGGGAGTTCGCCGATCGGCTACTCACCTTGGCCCTGCCGCGGATTCGTGACTTCCGTGGATTGAGTGGACGCCAGTTCGATGGTCTAGGCAACTACACCTTCGGCCTGACCGAGCAGGTCATGTTCCACGAGATCGATCAGGACCGAATCGACAAGCTGCGCGGCATGGACATCACGTTCGTGACGACGGCTGCCAATGACACCGAAGGCCGGGCGCTGTTGAAGGCGCTGGGCTTCCCGTTCAAGGCCCCGGCTGACGAGGTCAACAAGGTCTCCAAGAAGAAGGGCCCGGCGTTCGCGGGCAAAAGGAAGTGAGCTGACAGATGGCTAAAACCGCTTTGAAGGTGAAGCAGGCTCGCAAGCCCAAGTTCGCCGTTCGTGGCTACACCCGGTGCAACAAGTGCGGGCGTCCTAAGGCTGTCTACCGCAAGTTCGGCCTGTGCCGGATCTGCTTGCGGGAAATGGCCCATGCCGGCGAGTTGCCCGGCGTCACCAAGTCCTCCTGGTGAGTAATCTCATCCGGACCAACCACAACCCGCTGAAGGTCCGCAATATCGCGGAAACCATGGCGAGAAAGAGTCATTAGCTGCTATGACCATGACCGATCCGATCGCGGACATGCTGACCCGGCTGCGGAACGCCAACCAGGCGTACCACGAGTCGACCACCATGCCGCACAGCAAGATCAAGGCTGGCATTGCCGAAATCCTCAAGGTGCAGGGCTACATCGCCAGCTACGAGGTGCTCGAGCCGGGCGCCGGCGAAGTTGGCCAGAGCCTCAAACTCACCTTGAAGTACGGCACCAGTCGCGAGCGTTCCATCGCTGGCGTTCGCCGCATCTCCAAGCCCGGCCTTCGCGTGTATGCCAAGTCAACTGCGCTACCTAAGGTGCTGGGCGGCATGGGGATTGCCATCATCTCCACCTCTCAAGGTCTGTTGACCGACAAAGAGGCCCATTCTCGAAGCGTCGGCGGCGAAGTCCTCGCCTACGTCTGGTGATCGGAAGGAGCTGAACAGATGTCACGAATTGGCAGGCTTCCGATTGCCATCCCCGCGGGGGTGGACGTCACTTTGGACGGCCAGAAAGTATCCGTCAAGGGGCCCAAGGGCAGCCTTGAACACAATGTCGCCGAACCCATCCGGGTGGCGCGCAACGAGAGCGGTGAACTTGAGGTCACTCGCCCCAACGATGAGCGGACTAGCCGCTCATTGCATGGGCTGACCCGGACCCTGGTGGCCAATATGGTCACTGGTGTCACCACCGGTTACGAGAAGAAGCTCGAGATCGTCGGCGTTGGCTACCGAGTCATGCTGAAGAGCCCCGAGCAGCTCGAGTTCGCCCTTGGCTTCTCTCACCCGGTTGTGGTGAACGCACCTGCTGGCATCACCTTTTCGGTGGAGGCCAACACGAAGTTCACCGTGTACGGCATTGATAAGCAGGCGGTCGGCGAGGTCGCCGCGAATATTCGCAAGATCCGCAAGCCAGAGCCCTACAAGGGCAAGGGTGTGCGCTACGCCGGCGAGCACGTTCGCCGCAAGGTTGGAAAGGCTGGTAAGTGATGGCTATCTCGCTATCGCTCAACAAGGGCATGGCCGACAAGGCTGCGGCGCGATTGCGTCGACAGGCGCGTGGGCGCAAGACGATTGGCGGAACTCCCGAGCGTCCTCGCTTGGTGGTCTTCCGCTCCAGCCGCCACATCTCGGCTCAGGTGATCGACGACGTGGCCGGGGTAACTCTGGCCTCGGCGTCCTCACTCGAACTGCGTTCGGCTGCCGGCGACAAATCGACAAAAGCCAAGGAAGTTGGCAAGTTGATCGCCGAGCGCGCCAAGAAGGCAGGGGTAGAGGACGTGGTCTTTGACCGCGCCGGTAACAAGTACCACGGACGCATCGCTGCACTGGCTGACAGTGCACGCGAAGCTGGTCTCGGATTCTGACGGAAAGGTAATCACAGCGATGAATGGAACCCAGCGCCGCGGAGGCGGTGTCGGTGGTGAACGTCGCGGACGCGAAGACCGTCGTGGCCGGGACGCAGCTGCCGAAAAAGAGAAGAGCAACTACCTCGAACGGGTGGTCACGATCAATCGCGTGGCCAAGGTCGTCCAGGGCGGACGCCGCTTCAGCTTCACTGCTTTGGTAGTGGTTGGTGACGGTGACGGCATGGTCGGCGTGGGGTACGGCAAGGCTAAGGAAGTGCCCGCAGCGATCGCCAAGGGTGTGGAAGAAGCCAAGAAGCATTTCTTCCGGGTGCCCCGGATTCAGGGCACTATCCCGCATCCGGTGCAGGGGGAGAAGGCCGCCGGTGTGGTCATGCTTCGCCCGGCGTCCCCGGGTACTGGCGTGATTGCTGGTGGGTCGGTTCGTGCGGTGCTGGAATGCGCCGGCGTGCACGATGTGCTGGCAAAGTCTTTGGGCTCAGACAATGCGATCAACGTGGTGCATGCCACGGTGGCGGCATTGAAGAGTCTTGAGGAGCCAGAAGCAGTGGCCAAGCGCCGCGGCCTGTCGGTGGCTGATGTCACCCCGGCTGCGATCCTGCGCGCTCGCGCGGAGGGATCTCACGCATGAGCCGGTTGAAGGTTACCCAGATCCGTTCCGGGATCGGTGGAAAGCAGAATCAGCGTGACACCCTGCGCTCGCTTGGGTTGAAGCGCATTGGCGATGTGGTGGTGAAGGAAGACCGTCCCGAGATTCGGGGCATGGTCAACACCGTTCCGCACCTGGTCGCCGTTGAGGAGGTCGAGTGATATGGCACTGAAAGTTCATCACCTGCGCCCTGCGCCAGGAGCTAAGACTGCCAAGACCCGGGTGGGTCGTGGTGAAGGTTCTAAGGGCAAGACCGCGGGCCGGGGTACCAAAGGCACCGGTGCGCGGAAGAACGTTCCAGAGAACTTCGAAGGCGGCCAGATGCCGCTGCATATGCGGCTACCCAAGCTGCGTGGCTTCAACAACCCCTTCCGGGTGGAGTACCAGGTGGTCAATGTGGCCAAACTGGCTGATCTCTTCCCTGAGGGTGGCGAGGTCGGCGTAGCCGATCTGGTGGCCAAAGGTGCGGTGCGCGACGGCGAACTGGTGAAGGTGCTGGGTAACGGTGAGCTCACCGTTGCGCTAAAGGTGAGCGCTCATGCGTTCTCCGCCTCGGCCAAGAGCAAGATTGAAGCTGCTGGCGGTTCCACCATCACTCTGTGATGGCGTCAAGGCATTGAAAGCAGTTCTTCAGTTTGAGGGCCAGCCGACACGGCTGGCCCTCAACCCATTTGCCGGGTCGACGATTTGCCTTGGTAGAGTTGCCCGGGTTGTCCCGTCGAGGTCTGTCTTATCGGCTGTGACCGGGGCACACAAACTGTTAGGAGTTGGGTTCGGCGATGCTCTCCGCCTTTATGACCGCGCTACGCACGGCTGACCTGCGCAAGAAAATTCTGTTCACCTTGATGATCTTGGTGATCTTCCGAATCGGTTCGGTGATTCCGACTCCGAACGTGAACGTGACCAGCGTCAATGCGTGCCGCACCCTAGCTACCACGAACAGTGACACCGCTGGGCTGTACTCGATGATCCAGCTCTTCTCTGGCGGTGCGCTGCTTCAGCTGTCGATCTTCGCGCTCGGCATCATGCCCTACATCACTGCCAGCATCATCTTGCAGCTGCTCACCGTGGTGATCCCGCGGTTGGAAGCGCTGAAGAAGGAGGGCGCCTCGGGTAGTGCGAAGATCACCCAGTACACGCGGTAC
>DHWU01000016.1:0-6358 GCA_002413345.1 Propionibacteriaceae bacterium UBA5174
TGCAGCATGGTGCCCATGCCGCCGTCCGCGACCAGTACTCGGGCAGCCAGGGCTGAGCGGAGATCTTGGGTCATGCACAGCAGAATATGCGACACGCTTTAAGGTGGAGGACATGTCACAGGGTCCTAAGCTCACCGGATTGCGAAACCCGGCCGTCATCGCCGCCTTCAGCGGCTGGAATGACGCGGCCGAATCAGCCAGTGGGGTGATCGATCACCTGGCTGATCGCTACGGCGCTGAAGTGGTCTTCGCCATCGATCCTGAGGACTACTACGACTTTCAGGTCAACCGGCCCGCGATGAAGAATGTTGATGGAAATCGGGTGCTGGAATGGCCAACCACCGAAGTGTTGGTCGCTCACCTAGAAGAACGCGACTTGGTGTTGATCGGTGGCCCGGAGCCAAATTTCCGCTGGCAGGCCTACACCGCGGGGCTAATTTCGATGCTGCGCAGTGTTCGTCCTGAAGTTGTGGTGCTGCTGGGAGCGATGGTGACCGACGCGCCACATTCGCGTCCGGTGCCGGTGACCGGAACTGCCGATTCCAAAGCCTTGGCCGAGGATCTCGGACTGAAACTGCCGAGCTACGAAGGACCAACTGGCATCCTCGGGGTGCTGTCCAGCCAGTGCGAACATGCCAAGTTGCCGGTGGTCTCACTGTGGGCGTCGGTGCCGCATTACGTGGCCGATCCGCCAAACCCGAAAGCCACTTTGGCTTTGCTGGCCAAATTGGAAGATGTGCTTAGTGTGGCGCTGGACAGCGGCGATCTAGCCGAAGCTGCCACCGCTTGGATGGCGCAGGTTGATGAGCTGATTTCGGATGATCCAGACATCGCCAGCTATATCAGTGCCTTAGAAGAACGTCGCGACGAGACCACTCCTGACCCGACCGGCGATTCGATCGCCGCGGAATTCGAGCGCTATCTGCGTCGGCGGGACCGGCGGCGGGGCTGATTCACTGCGATTTGGGCTGACCGGCGCTTAGCGGCGTCGCAGGGCTGGGGTTGGTCTGTTGATCAGCAGCACTTGGTGGCGGCTTTGGCCATCCGGCCCAGTTCACGCACCATCGCATCGGGGTCGTTGGCGCCGTAGACAGCTGACCCAGCCACGAAGGTGTCAGCGCCGGCTTCAGCGCACCGCTCGATGGTCTCGGCAGAAATGCCACCGTCCACTTGCAGCCAGATATCGCCGCCAGTCTTGTCCAGCAAGGCACGGGTGCGGCGAATCTTGGGCAGCATGATGTCGAGAAAAGACTGCCCGCCAAATCCCGGCTCGACGGTCATCAGCATCACCATGTCGAGTTCGCCGAGTAGATCCTCATAGGGCTCAATTGGGGTGGCCGGGCGCAGCCCCATCGAGGCCCTTGCCCCTAGCGAGCGGAGCTGTCGCGCGAGCTTGACTGGGGCGTCGGAAGCTTCGATGTGGAAAGTCACCGATTCCGCGCCCGCTTCGGCATAGCCGGGGGCCCACCGGTCAACTTCGGCGATCATCAGATGTACATCGAGCATCTTGTCGGTGCCGCTGCGCACTCGCTCCACCACCGGCAGACCGAAGGTCAGGTTGGGTACGAACCGGTTATCCATCACATCCAGGTGCACCGCATCACAACTAGGAATGCGCGCAATTTCGGCGTTTAGGTTGGCCAGGTCGGCGTTCAAGACGCTCGGGGTGATCCGAATTCCCACAACTGGAACCTTAGCGCCGTCGCAGCAGCGCCAAGAACATTGCGTCAGTGCGGTGCCGATGTGGCCATAGCTGGACGAAGTCACCAGCGGCCGCTTTGGGGACCTCAGGCAGGTAATCGGACGCCGTGAGCACCTCCACTCGGTCACCAGCGGTGGCCACCACCTCGGTGGTCTCTTCAGCATGTGGGGAACAGGTCACGTAGGCGATTACCCCGCCGGGTGCAGTTGAATCGATGGCTGCGGCCAACAGTTGGCGCTGAAGAGTGACTAATTCGGGCAGGTCTGCGGGGCTGCGCCGCCACCGGCTTTCGGGGCGCCGCCGCAGTGCACCGAGTCCGGTGCAAGGCACGTCGGCCAGCACTTTGGTGAAGGTCTGTGGATTCCACGGGGGCGCCGTGCCATCGGCAGCCACCACCAGTGGTCGGTGAGCCTTGGGGTAGGCCCGAAGGTTCTGCGCCACTAGCTGGGCGCGGTGCGGATGCTTTTCGGCTGCCACTAGGTGATTTCCCGAGAGTTGGGCTAGTCCGGCTAGAAGGGCGGTCTTGCCGCCAGGCCCGGCGCACAGATCTAGCCAGGTGCCCTTGGGCGCATCCACCCGGGCCAGTGCTAGAGCAACCAACTGGGAACCTTCGTCCTGCACCCCGGCCCGACCTTGAATGATGGCCGGAATCAGCGACGGATCGCCGTCGCTATAGGCCGCGAATGGCGAATAGCGACCCGGTTCACCGCCGAGTTCAGCCAGCTCAGCCAAACCGGGGCGAATCGCCAAAGTGGGTTTGGACGCCACATTGTCGGCTTCCAAAGCGGCCATCACTTCGGTGATTGGCAGCACCTGGGCGAATGCTTCGGCGATCCACCGGGGATGATGATTGCCCAAAGCGATCTTGCCCAGGTTGTCCTGGTTGGCGCCGATAATCTCCAACCAGCCGAGCCAATCGCGGGCAGAGATCTTGTGCAGGATCGCGTTCACCACGCCCACTAGGCGCTCCCCCACCTCCAGAGCTGCCAAATCGACCGTGGTGGAGATCGCGGCATGCACTGGCACCCGCATGCCCAACAACTGGTGAGTGCCCAGACGCAAGATGTCGACCACTGCCGGTTGGAGAGTTCGCAGCTCTCGCCCCGACGCTTCGGCAATCACCTGGTCATAGCTGCCCATCGCCCGGCAAGTGCCCGAGACTAACTCGGTGGCAAAAGCGGCGTCCTGCGGGGAAAGTTTGGCGCGTTGCTTGGCCAGTTCGAGATTCGCATACGCCCCGTGGCTGGTGACCGCCCGCAAGACTTTGAAGGCCACACTGCGCGCCGGGTCATGGCGACGACCTTTTCGGCTCATTCGAACCTTCCTGATTCGCGGACGCCGCGTCCCCAGTCAGCTCCGGAAATGGCTTTGCGGCCAGCCGGTTGGACGGTAAGCAGTTCTAGGTCGCCAGCGCCAGTTCCAGCCAGCACGCGATGCTTTTCGGGCCGAAATTGGCCCGGCTCCAGTTCGCTGGATGGCTGGGCCGCGGCCATTAACACCCGCAGCCGTTGCCCGCCGAACTGCGTCCAGGCCATCGGCGAAGGATTGTTTGCCAGCACCTGGCGTTGAATCGCCAGAGCTGGGGCCGTCCAATCGATCTGGGCTGCAGCGACGGTGAGTTTCGGTGCCAAAGTGATGCCCTGATCAGGTTGTGGGGTGCGGCGTGCCGTCCCGTCGGCAATCGCATCGAGGGTGAGGGCTAGCAACTCGGCACCGGTCTTCTCCAGGCCAGCCAGCGCTTCGCCGGCGGTCTGGGTGTCGCCAAGTTGGTATTCGGCGGTGGCCAAGACTGGGCCTGCGTCGAGTGCGGCCACCAGTTCAAACACGGTCACTCCGCTCACCTGATCACCAGCCAAGATGGCCTGCTGCACCGGTGCGGCGCCTCGCCAACGCGGTAGCAATGAGAAATGCACGTTGATCCAGCCGTGCTTGGGTAGCTCCAGTAACGCTTGCGGAATCAGCCCGCCATAGGCGACCACTGGGCAGCAGTCCGGTGCCAGCTCAGCCAACCGGGCGGCTAGTTCTGGGTCCTTTGCCCGGGCGGGCCGCAGCACTTCGATGCCCCGACTCGCGGCCAACTGGGCCACCGGGCTGGGCACTAGGCGCGAGCTGCGCCCAATTGCTGCGTCCGGACGGGTCAGGACGGCGACAACCTCATGGGTGGAATGCTCCAGCAAATGGGCCAAGGTATCGGCGGCGACTTGCGGAGTTCCGGCGAAGACCAAGCGCATGTCGTTGAGTGTATCCAGCCTGGTGGCTTCGTCTGATCAGTGCCAGACAAGACTGGCCGCACGGCGCTGGTTTCGGCTGGCGGGTTCAGTCCATTACTTGTGGATCCACTCGGACTCGCAATGGCGGGTCCTTGCGCGCCGAACGGACCGATTCAAGGGCTTTCACCGCGTTTACCAGCTCCTTGCCCGCGGCTAACGGGCACCGCAGAGTTACCCGGCTGACGCTGTCTTCACCGCGGCTGGCTACTGGGAAAGGCCCGAATGCCTGGCCTTGCCCAGGCAACTCCAACTTCGCTAGAGCCGCGGTGAGGGCCTCGCTGGGGCCTTCCAAAGTGAGCAACTTCACCGCCGGTGGGAAACCGGCTTCGCTGCGCTGGACCAATTCGGATACGGCATACCCAACTGGATCCAGACGGACCAATGCTTGAACCTCACGCAGACCAGCTTGGCCAACCACGAGTACGGTGCCGCCGGCGGCTCCCGGCCGCACTTTGGCCACCACTGCCAGCCAGCGCCGCAGCGACTCCTCACCAGCGCGGAGATCGGGACGGGCCAACATAAGCTCGGCATCAAGCAGTACGGCGGCGGCGTAGCCGGTGGGCGCATCGGGAGCCATTCCAGGAGTGGCCAGCACCAAAGCGGGTCGATCTGAGACCGGGAGTGCTTTGCGTTCGGCGCTGGATTGGATCACCGCTGTGCCGGGAAAGGCTTTGCCAAGTTCTTCGGCGGTCCGCGAGACTCCGATCACCGGACTGCGTAGAGCCTGGCCACCGCAATCGGCGCAATGCCAAGTGAGTACTGGACCACACCAGCGACAGGTGGCACCAGCACCGGTCGGGTCAGCCAGGGCCTGGCCACACTTGGGGCAACGGGCTGGAGTGCGACAGGAAGCGCAGACCAGGATTGGCAGGTAGCCAGCCCGTGGCACTTGGATCAGGACCGGCCCGGCGCTGAGGCCTAGGCGAATCACTTCGAAAGCCTCTCTGGGTACTCGAGATACCTCAGCGAACGGGTCTCGGGCACTGGTCTGCGCGGACGGCCGGATCGCGGCGGACTCTCGTCGGGCCTGGTTTGGTGCCAGGGCTAGTGGCGCCAGCCAGCCCTTCGACACCAACTGCTGCACCTCCGAAGTGCGGTTGTGGGCGGCTAGGAGCAAGGCGCAACGCTGGGAATGCGCGCGCAACGCCGCGACCTCGCGAGCATGCCAATACGGGGCGTGTGGTTCGGCGTAGGAGTCGTTGCCGTCGTCCCACAAGGCGATTAGGCCAAGGTTGGCAACCGGGGCGAACACCGCGGCCCGAGTGCCGAGCACCAGCTGCACTTGATCGCGAACGACTGCCAAGAAGTTGCGATAGCGAGCGGACGGCCCGGCATCGGCGGCCAAGACGGCAAAACTGCCAGCACCAAAGCGTTGAGTGCACGCGGCTACCAAGGTTTGGAGTTGGTTTGCATCTGGGGCCAACAGGATGGCTCCGCGTCCGTTGGCCAAGGTCTGCGCAGCTGCCTCGGTGAAGCCTCGTGCCCAATCCCCGACCGGGGTTGGGGTGGGTGCCACCGTCCAAGCTGCTCGTGCGGCGCCTCCTTGGGTGAGGCTGCCCAGAAAAGCAGCGGCGTCGGGGTAGCTGCGCAGCACCGGCTCTTGGTCGCAGTCAGTGATCGGTCTGGGGCGAGGTGTGGTCGTGGCCTTCTCAGTGGTGGCGTGTCTGGGCGGTACGGCGCCGCGGACCACATCGGCGAAACTGCCGGCGTAGTGATCGGCCACCTCACGGATCAGGGTGGCCACCTCGGCGCTCAGCACCGGTTGCGGCGAAACTACTTTGTGGAGTGGGGAAAGTGAGGCACGCTCCCCCGCCGCAACCCGAGCTAGCACGAAACCATCGCGCAATCGTCCAGCAAAGCGAACTTTTACCCGGACGCCGGGTTGAGCCAGTTCGGCCAGTTCTTCAGGCACGGCGTAGTCAAAGGGACGATCGAGATTGGCCAGTGGCAGATCAACTGCCACTTTTGCCACTGACCGATCCATGGCCGCAATGCTATTGCCCGCGGCTGACAATCAGCCGCGCACAGCAGCAGCCAGCGCCTCGGCTCGGTCAGCGTGTTCCCAGGTCATCTGCGGCAATTCGCGACCGAAGTGACCATAGTTGGTGATCGCGGAATAGATCGGACGGATCAGATTCAGATCGCGAATGATGGCGGCCGGCCGCAGGTCGAAGGTGCTCAGGACTGCCGCGGTGATCTGCTCCACCGGCACCTTCTCGGTGCCAAAGCACTCGGTGTAGAAACCAACTGGATGTGCGCGGCCAATGGCGTAGGCCACTTGAACCTCACAGCGGTCGGCCAAACCGGCGGCGACCACATTCTTGGCCACCCAGCGCATCGCGTAGGCAGCCGACCGGTCAACTTTGGACGGATCCTTGCCGGAGAA
>DHWU01000016.1:6660-12924 GCA_002413345.1 Propionibacteriaceae bacterium UBA5174
ACGATGATCTTGCGGCCGGTGACACCGGCGTCGCCCATCGGGCCGCCAATAACGAACTTTCCGGTGGGATTCACATGAATCTTCAAGCCCGTAGTGGCGATCGGGTAGCGAGCCAAGACGGGTTCGATTACTCGAGCCCGAACCTCGTCGGCGATGGTGGTTTGGCTCACATCTTCAGTGTGTTGGGTCGACACCACCACAGTGTCGACCCGGGTTGCCACATCGCCGGCATAGTCGATGGTCACCTGAGTCTTGCCGTCGGGAAGTAGAAATCCGAGCTCACCACTTTGCCGCACTTCGGCCAGGCGTTCGGACAATCGATGGGCGATATCAATCGGCAGCGGCATCAAGGTGGCGGTGTCGGTGCAGGCATAGCCGAACATCAATCCCTGGTCGCCAGCGCCTTGGTGATCCAGGGCATCCCCAGCTTCGCCGAAGCGCTCTTCTTCAGCGTGGTCGACGCCTTGGGCAATATCTGGGGATTGTTTGCCGATCGAAACCAGCACCCCGCAGGAGTTGCCGTCGAAGCTCTTGGCCGACGAGTCATACCCGATTTCGAGAATCCGCTCGCGAGCCAGTTGGGCAACCTCGGCGTAGGCGCTGGTAGTCACTTCACCGGCCACTACCACTGTGCCGGTGGTCACCAGGGTTTCTACCGCTACCCGCGACGTCGGGTCCTGACGAAGGATCTCGTCTAATACGGCATCAGAGATGGCATCGGCGACCTTGTCGGGATGCCCTTCGGTGACTGATTCCGAGGTGAAAAGCCGGCTCATCGCAGCTTCCTTTCGCGCAGAGAGTTGGCGGCATCGAGAATGACCTGAGCCACCGAGGTTTTGGAGCCAGCAGCGCGGGCGATCTCACCGGTGCCGGACAAGATGATCACGTCGTTATCGCTGGCGCCGAACACCGCTCCGTCAGTCACGTTGTTGAGCACCAGCAATTGGCAGCCTTTGCGCTGCAGCTTGGCTGTACCCAAGCGGAGTAGTTCGGCTTCGTCGATAGCTGTCTCGGCAGCGAACCCAACCACGACCTGGCCTGGACAGCGGGCTGCGACCAGATCGGCCAAGACGTCGGCGGTCTGCTGAAACTCCACCGAGACCGGGTCAGTACCGGTCTTTTTCAACTTGGTCTGGTGCGGGTTGGTGGGAGTGAAATCAGCTACGGCCGCGGCCATCACCACTAGATCGGCAGCAGGCGCCAGTCGCTTAACCTCAGAGTCGAGTTCAGCGGTGGAGACCACCGGAAATACTGACACCCCAGCCGGCAGTTCAATTGAAAGATTTGCAGCCACCAGGCTCACCTGTGCGCCGCGAGTGGCCGCGGCGCGGGCCAAGGCCACGCCCATTAGGCCAGAGGAGCTATTGCCCAGGTACCGAACCGGATCCAGGGCTTCTCGAGTGCCGCCAGCACTGATCACTATCTTCTGCCCGGCCAAATCCTGGCTGGCTAGTTGACCGGCCCGGTCTGGATCAGCCAACAAGGAGAGTGCGGTGGCCTCAATATCGGCCGGTTCGGGCAGACGTCCGGGGCCAGTGTCGCAGCCGGTTAGTCGCCCGTCTGCTGGGTCCAACACCACCACCCCGCGAGAGCGCAAGGTGGCGACATTGGACTGAGTCGCTGGATGCTGCCACATCTCGGTGTGCATCGCCGGGGCCAGCACAATCGGGCAGGTGGCCGTCAACAGCACATTGGTCAACAAATCGTCGGCCCGGCCAGTCGCAGCTCGGGCGATCAAATCAGCGGTGGCCGGTGCCACCACCACCAAGTCAGCTTCGCGACCGATTCGGACGTGATTGACCTGGTGAGCTTCGGCAAAGACCTCAGTGTGTACGCTGCGTCCGCTCAGCGCAGCCCAAGTGGCTGCGCCGACAAATTGCAGCGAATTTGGGGTTGGTACTACTTCAACCTCGTGCCCGGCCTCGGTGAACCGCCGCAACAGCAGGCAAGCCTTATAGGCGGCGATCCCAGCAGCGACGCCGAGCACGATGCGGCTCATTTCAGCCGCGCTCAGCTCAGGTCGTCTGGGCTGAACGGATCCAGCGTGAAGTCGGGATCGGCGACGGCCTCGGCGCGGGCAGCAGCCTCGGTTTCGGGATCGAATTGGGTGCATTCCAGAACGTCAGCGTTGATCTCGCGCAATGCGATGGTCAGCGGCTTCTCCTGAATCCCAATCTCCACCAGCGGTCCGACATTCTCCAACAGACCCTCACCGAGCTGGGAGTAGTAGGCATTGATCTGGCGAGCGCGCTTGGCGGCGAACAGCACCAGACGATACTTCGAGTCGACCTTGGTCAACAGTTCGTCGATGGGCGGGTTGGTGATGCCCTCTGGAGTTTGAATGGTCAAGTTCGGCTTCCTGATCAGATGGTTGGTCGGCCGTCGTGCAAGGCAGCGGCCGTCACAGACCTAGTAACTCTACCAACTCGGCCACGGCTTGGCCCAAATCGTCGTTCACTACGACGTGATTGAACTCGTTGGCGGCCCGCAATTCCACCTCGGCCGTCTCCATTCGGCGCCGGACCTGGTCCTCGGTTTCGGTGCCTCGACCGCGTAGCCTGTGTAACAAGACTTCTTCGCTGGGTGGCGCGATGAACACATAGCGGCCACCTTCCAGGTGTTGCCGAATCTGCCGGGCACCCTGCAATTCGATCTCCAGGATTACTCGCCGTCCGGCCGCAACCGCATCCGCGACTGCAGCTCGGGGCGTGCCGTAACGCGCAGATCCATGCACCAGCGCCCATTCGAGCAATCCATCGTTGGCGATCAACTCATCAAAAGCGGCTTCGCTGATGAAGAAGTAGTCCACGCCGTCGCGCTCGCCAGCGCGCGGCGCTCGGGTTGTGGCTGAGATTGAAACCCAGATTTCGGGGTAGGCGGCAGTAAGCGCGGCAACTACGGTGCCTTTGCCGACACCGGACGGGCCGGAGATGACAGTTACGTCACCTGTCACTGAAACTCGGCCTTCAGACCGGCAATCTGATGCCGGCCCAGTCCACGAATGCGGCGATTCGCGGCGATTTCCAACCGTTCCATGACCAGCCCGGCGCGCTTCTCGCCAACTCGAGGCAGCGCTTTGAGCAGGTCGACCACCTTTACGTGGGCCAGCACATCGTCATCACCTGCGGTCTCCAGAGCGCCCGCCAGGCTGAGCTCACCGGAGCGAACCTTGCTTTTCAAGTCCGCACGTCGGCGACGCGCTTCGGTTGCCGCAGCACGAGCAGCTTCAAGTTGTTCGGTGGTGAGTTGGGGAATAGTCACGTTTACGCCTTCATCACGTTGTCAAGGGGATGTTTTACGCCCATAACCTAGCGTTTCCCGTGCAGGTTCGCTACGTCCTGGAATAGGAAAATCAACAGTCGGTCGAGGTTAGTCACTCAGGCACATCAGCAAGCAGCCCAGTTACCTTGCTGCGTAACGCCTTAGGGTCAGGGCCAGCACCGATGACTCCCCTGCCCACTACGGCTAGCACCTGATCGACGGCATCTCCGAATAGCGTCGGTAAATCCCGCATGCGGCCGCCTTGAAAACCGATTCCTGGCACCAGGATCGAGCCGTTGAACTCACTTAGGTCGCAGCCCAGACTTTCATGGGTTCCGCCAACAACCACCCCGATTGTGCGCAAACGGGAGGAACGATTGGTCTGCGCTGCAGCGTCGATGATGGATTGTGCAACGGAGTTGTCGTCAGTTAACGCCAACTGAACCTGTCCGCCTTCGGGATTAGATGTTCTAGCCAGTACGTAGACGCCGCGCTGAAACTTGATAGCGCGTTCGAAAGCCGGTGCTAGGGAACCAAATCCGAGATAGGGAGACACTGTGATCGCGTCAGCCGCCAGCGGCGAGCCATCAGCGAGGTAGGCGTCGGCGTAGGCCTCCATGGTGGAGCCAATGTCGCCGCGTTTGATGTCCAGGATGCTCAGCGCGCCGGTCCCCCCGATATCGGCCAGGAGCCGCTCCAGTACCGCTACTCCAGCAGAACCATGGGCCTCAAAAAAAGCAGACTGTGGTTTGAACGCTGCCACCTGATCGCCGAGAGCCTCAACCACCTGACGACTGAACCGCTCCGCCCCGGCAGCGTTGGTGGGCAAACCCCAGGCTTTCAACAGGGCTGGATGCGGGTCAATCCCCACACACAATGGGCCGCGATCGGCCACCACATCTTGCAGTCGTCGCCAATACCCACTCATGGACGCAGCTTAGCTAGATCGCGGGCATTGATGGCCGCGGCTAGCGCAGGGCCACGGTATAGAAAACCGGTGTAAAGCTGGACTAGGGCGGCCCCGGCGTCAAACATCGCCATCGCCTGGTCTGGGTCCATGATCCCGCCACAGCCAATCACCGGCAGTTCGGTGTGTTTGGTGAGGTGAGTCACTACTTCCAGCGCCCGCTGGCTCAGCGGTGCGCCAGAGAGACCGCCAGCCTGAGGCGCCAGCGGTTGATCTGCAGGGGCCAGGCCGTCTCTGGCCAAAGTGGTGTTGGTGGCAATCAATCCAGCCACGCCAGCGGCAGCACACACTTCAATGACTTCATCGAGTTGGGCGTAGCTGAGATCGGGAGCGACTTTCACCAGCACCGGCAATGGGACGTCGGTATTGGCCGCCAAAGTGCGGGTCTGGGTCACTAGCGCGGTGACTAGCCCAGCGAGTGCGCCGCCATCTTGAAGGCTGCGAAGTCCTGGCGTGTTGGGACTGGAAACGTTCACTGCCAGGTAGTCGGCGTGCGGGGCCAAAATTCGCAGCGAAGCGAGGTAATCATCGATGGCGTCCTCGACTTCGACCAGCTTGGTTTTGCCGATCGAAATGCCCACCGGCAAGCCAGCCGCGTTATTGCCGCGATAGACCCCGCGGGCAGCCAGGGTGGCAGCCACGGTCGCAGCCCCGGGATTGTTGAATCCCATCCGATTGATCAACGCCTGGGAAGATTGCAACCGGAATACTCGCGGACGCGGGTTGCCCGGTTGACCTTGGGCAGTCACCGTGCCGAGTTCGGCGAAGCCGAAGCCTAATCCACGCCACGACAGCACTGCTGAAGCATCCTTGTCCAGACCAGCTGCCAAGCCCACGCGGGAACCAAACGCGATCCCGGCCACCCGAGTTGGGCGTCCCGGCGAATCGGCGAGCAGCCGAGCCAAACCCCGCAGCGGACCGAACGATCCTGGTCCAGCCAGTAGGTGGATCATCTGCTCGTGGATTAGTTCGGGATCGCCGCCGTGGGCCGCAAACAACACCGGACGGATCAGTCGTTCATAGCCTGATCGCAGCAGCGTCAGTGGCAGGGCCATCTCAGCTCCGTTCGGCGATCTCGGCGCGGACCGCGGCACTCCATTCCTGCAGTGATCGCACCTCAACCCCACCGCGGCGCAACGCCTCAACGCCTTGCACACAGGCGCTCAGCCCTTGCACGGTGGTCACACAGGGCACGTCGGCCAAGATCGATGCCGAGCGAATCTCCCAGCCGTCTTTGCGGGGACTGCCGTCTTTTGACTGGCCGTGCGGGGTGTTGAAGATGAGGTCCACTTCGCCGTCCAGAATCGCCTGAACCACGGTCTTCTCGCCATTCGGGCCAGGGCCCTGAGTGGCCTTGCGAATGGTCGTCACGGTGACGTCTTGGCGACGCAGCACCTGCGCGGTGCCCTCAGTTGCCAAGACCTTAAAACCGAGATCTGCAAGGCGTTTCACTGGGAAGATCGCATGCCTTTTGTCACGGTTGGCCACCGAGATGAATACCGTGCCAGTGGTCGGCACGCTGCCATAAGAAGCGGCTTGGCTCTTGGCGAAGGCGGTGCCGAAAGTGACATCCAGCCCCATCACTTCCCCGGTGGATTTCATCTCCGGCCCGAGTAAGGTATCGACCCAAGAACCGTCGGTGGTGCGGAACCGGTTGAATGGCATCACCGCTTCTTTGACCGCGATCGGGGCCGCGTCGAGCGTGGTGGTGCCGTCCATGCCAATCGGACGCAGCATGCCTTCGGCCCGCAACTCCGCGATGGTGGATCCCATCGAAATCCGGGTCGCGGCCTTGGCTAGTTGAGTGTCGGTGGCCTTGGACACAAATGGGACGGTACGAGAGGCGCGGGGGTTGGCCTCCAGCACGTAGAGCACATCGGACAGCAGCGCGAACTGAATGTTGAGCAGGCCGCGCACGCCAACTCCGGCAGCAATCGCTTCAGTCGACACCCGGATCTGTTCGATCACCTCGTTACCCAAGGTGATCGGTGGCAGCGAGCATGCCGAGTCACCGGAGTGAATGCCGGCCTCCTCGA
>DHWU01000016.1:13192-14591 GCA_002413345.1 Propionibacteriaceae bacterium UBA5174
CCTCCTCGATGTGCTCCATGACCCCACCCAGATACAGCTCAGTGCCATCGAACAGCGCGTCCACATCGATTTCGATGGCATCGTCGAGGAACCGATCCACCAGGACCGGACGGGACGGGGTGATGTCGGTGGCCCGTTCGATGTAGCCGACCAGTGATTCATCGTCGTAAACGATCTCCATGCCGCGTCCACCCAAGACATAGGACGGACGCACCAGCACCGGGTAGCCGATGCCGTGGGCAATCTCCAGGGCACCCTCGGCCGATTCGGCCATGCCGTAGGCCGGAGCTGGGAGCCCGGCGTCAGCGAGTACCTTGCCGAAAGCGCCGCGTTCTTCGGCCAGGTTGATCGCCTCTGGCGGGGTGCCAACGATCGGCACGCCGGCGTCTTTGAGGGCTTGGGCCAGCTTCAACGGGGTTTGCCCGCCCAGCTGGACGATCACGCCAGCTACTGGCCCAGCCGCAGCCTCGGCGTGATAGACCTCCAACACGTCTTCCAAGGTGAGTGGCTCGAAGTAAAGCCGATCAGAGGTGTCGTAATCGGTGGAGACGGTCTCGGGGTTGCAATTGACCATCACCGATTCATAACCGGCGTCGCGCAATGCCATCGCGGCATGGACGCAGGAGTAATCGAACTCGATTCCTTGCCCGATCCGGTTCGGACCCGAGCCCAAAATCAGCACCGCTGGCTTGGTTCGCGGCTCGACCTCGGTCTCTTCGTCGTAGGACGAATAGTGGTACGGGGTGCGAGCAGCGAACTCAGCTGCGCAGGTATCAACGGTCTTGAACACCGGACGTACGCCCAATGCCCAGCGCAGTCCGCGCACCACATCAGTGCTCAGATTGCGAAGTTTGGCGATCTGGGTGTCGGCCAGGCCGTGTCGTTTGGCCGTGCGAAGTAGATCGGCGGTCAGTTCCGCGGCATTGCGCACCTGTTCGGCAGTTTCGAAGATCAACAGCAGCTGATCGACGAACCAGGGGTCAATCTTGGTGGCATCGAAGATCTGTTCGGTGGTGGCACCCAGCCGAAAAGCCTGCATCACCAGGTTGAGCCGGCCATCGTGGGGCCGGTTCATCAAGCTGAGTAGTTCCGGCAGCGATTCTTTGATCGGGGAGGTGAAATCGAAGATCGCCTTGTCGTCTTCGAGGGAGCGCAGGGCTTTGCCGAGGGCTTCGGTGAAGTTGCGACCGATGGCCATCGCCTCGCCCACGCTCTTCATGTGGGTGGTCAAGGTGGTGTCGGCCCCGGGGAATTTCTCGAATGCGAAGCGCGGGGCTTTCACCACCACGTAATCCAGCGTCGGTTCGAAGGACGCCGGGGTTTCGGCGGTGATGTCGTTGGGAATCTCGTCCAGGGTGTAGCCGACCGCAACCCGGGCCGCGATCTTGGCGATCGGGAA
>DHWU01000016.1:14842-15678 GCA_002413345.1 Propionibacteriaceae bacterium UBA5174
CGATCTTGGCGATCGGGAACCCGGTTGCCTTCGAGGCCAAAGCTGACGACCGCGACACCCGCGGATTCATTTCGATCACGATCATCCGGCCGTTGTCGGGGTTAATCGCAAACTGAATGTTGCAGCCACCAGTGTCCACACCGACTGCGCGAATGACCGCGATGCCAACATCTCGCATCGCTTGGTACTCCCGGTCGGTGAGCGTCATTGCCGGTGCCACGGTGATGGAGTCGCCGGTGTGTACGCCCATCGGATCGAAGTTCTCGATCGAACACACGATCACCACGTTGTCGGCCTTATCGCGCATCACCTCGAGTTCGTACTCTTTCCAGCCGGTGATGGACTCTTCGATCAGCACCTCAGTCATTGGTGAGGCGGACAGCCCAAGCCCAGCGATGCGGCGAAGCTCGTCCTCGTTGTGGGCGAAACCCGAACCGACCCCACCCATGGTGAAGCTGGGCCGCACCACGACCGGGTAGCCAAGTACTTCAACCGAGGCCAGCACCTCTTCCAGGCTGTGGCAGATCGCCGACTTTGCCACCTCCGGGTTCACCCCGGGGACGTCCAGGCTCTTGACGATCTCTTTGAACTTCTCCCGATCTTCGCCAGATTGGATCGCATCGATGGATGCCCCAATGAGTTCCACTCCGTACTTGGCCAGGATTCCGGCCTCGTGCAGGGCGACCGCGGCATTGAGCGCAGTCTGGCCGCCGAGGGTGGGCAGCAGAGCGTCCGGACGTTCCTTGGCGATCACCTTTTCCAGGTACTCGGGCAGGATCGGCTCGATATAGGTCGCATCGGCGAATTCGGTGTCGGTCATGATCGTGGCCGGGTTG
>DHWU01000040.1:0-3124 GCA_002413345.1 Propionibacteriaceae bacterium UBA5174
GTCGGAATGTAGGCCGACACGTCATTGGCCTTGGTCTCAATGATCGGCAAACCGGTCATTGAACCAGCGCCAAGCTCGTCAGAAAGCTTCGCGCAGCGTTCGAGCAACCGGCTATGCACGTAGAACACGTCACCGGGGTAAGCCTCGCGGCCCGGCGGACGACGCAGTAGCAACGACATGGCGCGGTAGGCCTCGGCCTGCTTGGTCAGGTCGTCAAAGATGATCAGAACGTGCTTGCCGCCGTACATCCAGTGCTGCCCGATCGCCGAACCGGCGTAGGGCGCGATGTACTTGTAGCCGGCCGGATCTGAGGCGGGCGCATGCACGATGGTGGTGTATTCAAGCGCACCAGCAGCCTCCAAGGTCGTCCGAAGCGCGGCAACGGTCGAGCCCTTCTGGCCGATCGCCACGTAGATGCAGCGCACCTGCTTGGTGGGATCCCCGGTCGCCCAGTTCGCCTTCTGGTTGATGATGGTGTCAATCGCAATGGCCGTCTTACCGGTCTTGCGGTCACCAATGATCAGCTGGCGCTGGCCGCGACCGATCGGGGTCATCGCATCGATGGCCTTGATCCCGGTCTGCAGTGGCTCTTCCACGCTCTGGCGATCCATGACGCCTGGGGCCTGAAGCTCGAGCTCACGCCGACCGTCAATGTCACTCAGCTCGCCGAGCCCGTCGATCGGGTTACCCATCGCGTCCACGACCCGACCGAGGTAGCCGTCGCCCACTGGGACGCTCAACACCTCGCCGGTACGTCGGACGACCGCGCCCTCCTCGATGCCTTCGGAATCACCAAGAACCACCACGCCGATTTCGCGGACGTCGAGGTTTAGCGCGATCCCGAGGGTGCCGTTCTCGAACTTGAGGAGTTCGTTCGCCATCGCCGAAGGCAAGCCTTCGACGCGGGCGATGCCGTCACCTGAGGTGACTACAACGCCCACCTCATCGCTGCTGGCGGACTCAGGATTAAAATTCGCGACGAACTTGTCCAGCGCGTCCCGAATCTCCTCGGGGCTGATGGTCAGATCGGCCATTTGTGCACCTTCTGCTTTCAATGTCTACTGGGTCAGTTGTTGTTCTGCGGCGGACAGGCGTCCGGCGACGGTGCCCTCGATCACTTCGTCACCGACGCGCACACGAGCACCGCCGAGCACGCTGGGATCCACCACGATCTGCAAGCTCACTTCATGGTTGAGCTTACGAATCAGGACTGCTTTAAGCCGTTCAGTCTGCTCTGCTGTCAAAGGCTGAGCCACCGTTACGGTGACGACTGCGCGCTCTCGGATGGCCGCAGCCAGCCGCAGGTATTCCTCAATAGTCGGTTCGAAGGACCGAGAAGTGAAGGCCAAGGCCCGCTTGGCAACAGTCAAGGTCAAAGAGTCGACCTTCTTAGCCACCAAATCAGCCAGTAACTGCTGCCGGTTAGCCACTGGTGCGTTGCGATCGTCTAGCGCCGAGCGCAACTCAGGATCAGCAGCAGCTGTCCGCCCGAGACGGAACAACTCCTCCTCTACCTGATCCAGCTTGTCAGCGACCTGGGCCGCTCCGAAGAGCGCCCGAAGGCCCTGGCGGTTAACGGCATCGGTCAGGCGTGACCCGGATGCCCAACGAAGCCCTGCGGCTTCGCTAACCACTTTGAGCGCATCTGCGGAGATCTTGTCGGTGAAAATGGCCTGTGCCATCGCCTTCCGATGCCCGTCCTGACTGGTCGGGTCAGCCAATGCATTGCGCAGCGAAGCCTGGTCGGCGAGCAGATCGGCCACGCCGAAAAGCTCGCCTGCCAGCTTGGCGCTGAGCGTTTGCGCATCGGTCACCCGATCCAGTTCGGACTGCCGGGCCTCGGTGGCCGCACTCATGACTGATCCGCCGGCTGAGCTTCGAGTTCAGCCAAGAAGCGATCAACGGTCCGGCGAGCGAGCGCGTCCTTAGTCAGCGACTCACCCACGATCCGTCCAGCAAGGTCGGTGGCCAGGCCACCAATCTCGCCACGCAACTGCTGAACCACCTGAGTGCGTTCAGCCTGAATCTGCGCCCGAGCGCTGGCCACGATGCGTTCGGCATCAGCCGCAGCCAACTCGCGAATCTCCGCAGCAGCGGCCACAGCCTCGGCTTTGGCATCTTCGCGAATCTTGGCGGCCTCAGACCGAGCCTCAGCCAGTTGCGCCTTGTACTCGGTCAGAGCAGCAGCAGCCTCTGCCTGAGCAGCCTCTGCCTTCTCGATGCCGCCAGCGATCTCGGCGGTACGTTCCGTGTAGGTCTCCTCAAAGACTGGCACGACCTTCTTCAAGACCACCAAGTAGATGATCGCAACCAGCACAACGCCGGCGATGATCTCCGAAAGGTGTTCCGGAAGTAGTGGGCCGAAGTCCATCTCGAGGGGAAACATACCCACCGGACTCACTTCAGAACGAAGGCCAGAGCGATACCGATGATGGCCAGCGCCTCAACCACGGCAAAGCCGATCCAAGCGGTACCCATCAACGCGCCCCGAGCCTCAGGCTGGCGGGCGGTGCCCGAAATGACAGCGGCGAAGATCAGGCCGATGCCAACACCGGGGCCGACTGCAGCCAGGCCGTAACCGATCATGTTCAGCGAACCGGTGATTTCCAATGGGATCATTGGTGTTTTCCTTTCGAGGGTTTCCTAATCAGTGCTCAGTGCTCATCGGCGAGTGCCGTGGCGACATATTGTGCGGTGAGAACGGTGAAGATGTAGGCCTGCATGACCGAAACGAACAGCTCCAAGGCGAAGATCGCCAAGCTGAACAACAGCGAGACCACACCAGCGGTATTCAACAGCCAGACCGGCTTGTCGGCGATTTCGTGGGTGGCGGTCAGCAACATTGAGCCGCCGACGACGAAGACCAGCACCACGAGGTGTCCACCGAACACGTTGGCGAAAAGTCGAAGGGCCAGCGTGATTGGCCGGATCACGAAGTTGGACAAGAACTCCAGCGGAATGATCAGCGGCCACATCCACATCGGTACCCCGGCGGGCAGCACGTTGTTCTTGAAGTACTTGAAAAAACCGTGTTTGTAGATGCCCACGCCGTTGTACAGCAAGAACGTGATCGCAGCCAGACCCCAGGCGTAGCCGATCTTGGAGAAGGTCGGGAACATGAACA
>DHWU01000040.1:3402-8276 GCA_002413345.1 Propionibacteriaceae bacterium UBA5174
GTTGTTCACCAGGATGAAGCTGAACAGTGCGACCAGGTAGGGCACGAATTTGCGGAAGTCGTGCCCGATCAGATCCCGGGCGATGCCGTTGCGAACAAAGTTGTAGGCGAGTTCACCGAAGAACTGACGCTTGCCCGGCACCACCTGATGTTTGCGGGACACCCAAAGCCAGAAGGCGATCACCAGCACCGTGGCGAAAACCGCCTGGAATAGCTGGTTGTTGAGCCACCCGAACTGCTCCCCCAACTCAGGGAACAGTGGTCGGGAGCAGAAACTGCCCACACCAGGAGCAAACTCTTCGCCAGCGGTCTCGCCGCAAGCAGTAGCCCAATCCAATGGGATCAGAAGGCCAGTCAGGCCGGGCATACAACCTCCTCAGTAGGACCGATCATTCGATGCGTCCGTAACGGGCAATCACTAGGTAAACACCCGCGGCCATGCCAACGGCGATTCCCAGTGGGAGTAACCATGAGGTCTGCAGCCAGTAGTCCAGCAACCAGCCCGCTCCCCCGTAGAAGAGGGGCCCAGCGATCAATGCACTAAGCACCTGATAACCATCGCCCGAACCACCGCGCTCACCCATGCTGGCAGAACCATAGCAGGCAATCGCAGGGTGCTGATTCCATGATGTTACCTAGTCCGTCTTGGCTTGTGGCAGGTCATAGGCGGGAATTCGCAACCGAGTGAACACCCAGATCTCGGCACCAAGCCAACCGATCACGGTAATGATCATGGCCGAGCCCAACACCAACCCCGGTAGGTCTGGCTGCCAGGTAACTGACCACCACCCAAGAACACCCAACCCGACCACTCTTAGGACATACGAAACCATCGTGAACAACATCACTAGGGGCGGGCTTGCTTCAGCGAAGATGACTTGAAGACTCTGGCCCAGAGCAAAGAACACCAACACCGCCGCGGCACCAAGGACGGCGGCCTGCGCCCCAAGTGGCGGCAATGCGAGCGCAGCTACCACGACGGCCACAGTCCCCCCAACAACCCCACCCAGGGCCCCGCCGACAAGCAGCCGCAGCCCACGTGACCGATTCGAGTCAGCCATTTTTGAGCTTCTTGACCCCACGATGACCCCAGGTCAAATAGGCGGCCACCATCAGTCCCACCACCAGCGCTCCAACGGTGTAAACCGAGGGACTCAACCCGATCAGGACCACGCCATAGGAAACCACCGCCGACCACAGCCATAACAGCATTACTGCCCGGCCGTGGCTGTGCCCAAGGCTGAGCATCCGATGATGCAGATGCTTCTTGTCTGCCTGAAACCAGAGTTTCCCGGCCAGAGTGCGTCGCACATAGGCGAGCACCAGATCCAAGGCAGGCAGGGCCATCACCGCCAACGGCAGCAACAGCGGCAGATACGCCGCCAGAGCATTCGCACCAAAATCGGTCAGCTTGGACGGATCAAGTTGTCCGGTCAAGCTGATCGCCGAAGTAGCCATCAGGAAGCCGAGCAGCATCGAACCAGAATCACCCATGAACATCTTGGCCGGATGAATGTTGTACGGCAGGAATCCCAGACAGATTCCGACTGTGGCCACGGTGATCAGGCTGGCCGTGGTGGCCCGGACGAGTTCTTGCTCGTAGGAGAGCAACCAGGCGTAGCTGAAGAACGCGCTCGACCCGATTGCCACCACCCCGGCGGCGAGCCCGTCCAACCCATCGATAAGGTTGATTGCGTTAACCGCGACGAAGATCAGGACCATAGTCACCACAATCGAGGTGCCGTCATCTAGGGAGACGATCCGATCCGGCAACGGGATCCAATAGACCTTGACCCCATAAAGTACGACAATCCCAGCAGCCAATAACTGACCGGCAATCTTGGCCAAAGCATTTAGGTCGTACATATCGTCCAGCACGCCCACCGCGCAGATCACACCCCCAGCAATTAGCACTGCCTGAGCGTCATGAGTCACCTGGGGAAACCCCCCCAACCACGGCAAGGTCGAGGCGACCAGCAGCGAAGCGGTCAACCCGAACCACATCGAAATCCCACCAAAGTACGGAATCGGACGAGTGTGCACATCTCGATCTCGAACCATAGCGACCGCGTTATAACGAAAAGCCAGCCGTCGGGCCAGTCCGCTGAGCAGATAGGTCACCGCAGCCGCGATCAACAAAACCATCAAATAGACCCGCATGATCAGCCCTCCGCCAATTCGGGAAGCACTTCGGCAAGGCGCTGCGCGCTGAACTGCCCTTGGCGAAGAATGCGAGGCTTGCCGGTCAAATCCACGATGGTGCTTGGCGTCGAATTGGCCGTTGGGCCACCGTCCAGGAAGACTGGCACTGACCGCCACAGCTGATCTTTGGCCTCCTCGATCGTGGTCGCGGCAGCCTGCCCGGAGACGTTCGCGCTGCTCACCGCCAGGGGCCCAGTGGCGCGCAGTAACTCTCGGACGAAGTCGTGGTCAGGGATCCGCACCGCCAGCGTCTCCCCGCGGTCCCCCAGGTCCATTCGCAAGCTGGGCTCGGCATTGATCACCATGGTCAGTGCGCCGGGCCAGAAGGCCTCAGCTAAGGCCGTCATCTCCGCGGTCACCTCAGCAGCGAGGGTTCGCAATGCCATCAGGTCGGCCACCAATACCGGTGGGGGCAGGTCTCGTCCGCGCTGCTTGGCATGCAACAGCCTGGTCACCGCGGACGGGTCGAAGGCGTTGGCACCGATTCCGTAAACGGTGTCGGTGGGCAAAACGATGCATTTGCCGTCAGCGATGGCATTCGCTGCGGCCTCGATCGCGCCGGACGGATCGGTGCGAATGTCGAGTACTTGCGGCATGACGCTCATCCTGCCAGGTTGGCGGCCCGCACGCCGGTCACGAACCGGGGACGGTCAGTCAGATCCAAATGGTCGGCTATCCCGCTGAATGCGCCCACCTCGGCAAATAGCTGAACTACCGCCGCCGACTGCACCTCGGCGTGCTCTGCGCACACCCAGCCGCCCGGACGCAGCAGTCGAGCGGCCACTCGCGCAACCACCCGTAAAGCGTCCAGCCCATCCGCACCAGAGAACAGCGCCAACTCTGGTTCGTGGGTTCGGACGTCTTGGGCCACCTGCTCCCAAGCTTCCAGCGGAATATAGGGCGGGTTGGCGATCACCAGATCAACCTGACCGTCCAGCTCAGGAAAGGCGTCGGCCATATCGCCGACTCTGAGATCGACACCACTACCGGACAAGTTCACCGCTGCCACTTTGGCGGCAACTTCGGAAAGTTCCACTGCCGATTGGCTGATCCCCGGCATTTCGGCCGCGATCGCCGCCGAGATCGCACCACTGCCAGCGCACAGCTCAACCACCACTGGGCGGCGATCCATCTCGGCCAGTCGCTGCAGGGCCCAGCCAGTCATCACTTCGGTTTCCGGCCGCGGAATGAACACCCCCGGCGCCACCCGGACCTCCACAGTGCGAAAGCCCGCTCGTCCGGTCAGATATTGCAGCGGTTCGCCAGCCGCGCGGCGGCGCACCAACTGTCGATAGTCACACACCGCACCCTCGCCGATACCCGGCAAGACTGCCAGCCGGTTAAGGTCGACTCCAGCGGCGTGGGCCAGCAGAATGCGCGCCTCGGCCGCAGAACCGAGCAGGTGGCCTGCCTCAACTACCAATGCTGATGCACTGATCATTCCGGCGCCGCTCCCAACCGTTCGGCCAGATCAGCAGCTTGCAGCGCTTCAATGACCGCAACCAAGTCACCGGCAAGCACCTGATCAAGGTTGTAGGCCTTGAATCCGATCCGGTGGTCGGCGATTCGATTCTCTGGATAGTTGTAGGTGCGAATCCGTTCAGAGCGGTCCACCGTGCGCACCTGTGATTTCCTGGCCGCCGAAGCCGCGGTTGCTGCTTCTTCCTGGGCCCGGGCCACCAGCCTCGACCGCAGCATTCGCATCGCAGATTCCTTATTCTGCAACTGGGAACGCTCGTTTTGGCAGGTCACCACGATGCCGCTGGGTAGGTGGGTAATCCGCACTGCTGAGTCGGTGGTGTTTACCCCTTGCCCGCCTGGGCCTGAGGAGCGGTAGATGTCGATCCGCAGGTCTTCGTCGTTAACTTCGACCTCAGTGGCTTCAACCTCAGGCATCACCAACACCCCGGCTGCGGAAGTATGTACTCGGCCCTGGGACTCGGTCACGGGCACGCGCTGCACCCGGTGCACCCCACCCTCGAATTTGAGCACCCCGTACGGCGCGTTCTCTGGGTCCGGAGCACCGGTGGCCTTGATCGCCACCGTGATCGACTTGTACCCGCCCAGGTCGGTTTCCTGGGAATCCAGTACCTCGACCTTCCAACGCCGGCGCTCGGCGTACTTGGCGTACATGTGAAATAGATCAGCGGCGAACAACGCCGATTCTTCGCCGCCTTCGCCCGATTTGATCTCCATCAGGGCATCAGCGCTGTCGTTGGGGTCCCGGGGAGCGAGCAGCGCGGTGAGCTTGTCAGCAACCTCTGCCAGTTTGCTCGCAAGCTGTTCAGCCTCAGCAGCGAACATCGGGTCTTCCTCAGCGAGTTCTCGACACGCAACCAAATCAGCACTGATCTGGTCGTAGGCCTCAAGGTTCTTGATGATCGGGCTCAGCTCAGCGTAACGACGTCCCACTTTTCGCGAGGCTACCGGGTCGGCATGGATCGCCGGATCGGAAAGCCTGCGCTCCAACTCGGCGAACTCGCCCTTCAGTTCTGCGGCTGCTTCGAACAACGCTCTCCCCCACCTAGATACCGTCCGACAAAAGACGAACGCCGGGTCCCAGGGATGAACCTGGAACCCGGCGTCGACCAAGCTACTTTTTCTTGGCGTACCGGCGCTCGAACCGAGCCACGCGGCCACCGGTGTCAAGGATCTTCTGCTTGCCGGTGTAGA
>DHWU01000040.1:8526-9099 GCA_002413345.1 Propionibacteriaceae bacterium UBA5174
TGCCGGTGTAGAACGGGTGGCAGGCCGCGCAGACTTCAGCGTGGATGCTGCCGCTCTTGGCAGTGCTGCGAGTGGTGAAGGTATTGCCACAGGTGCAGGTCACCTGGGTCTCCACATAATCGGGATGAATGCCTTGCTTCATGGTTTCTCCTGTTCGCTAGTGCCGGGTCGCCGAGACGGTGGCCCGCGGCGTGAACCGGCACCGACTGTCTATTCTCCCCCATGGGTTTCCCGTTGTCCAAACCGGGTTCGAGGCGCCCAACCAGCCACTCCGGCTGGGCACGCTGAACCTCGCGCTGGCGGTTACTCCGGGTTCGGGGTGGTCTTCGAGATCACCATCAAGAACTCGCGGTTTGACTGCGTCTTTCGCATCCGGTTAAGCAGCATCTCCAGGCCTTGCTGGACGTCCTGCCCACTCAATACCCGACGAAGCTTCCAGATGATGGCCAGTTCATCGCGACCCAGCAGCAACTCTTCGCGGCGAGTTCCCGAAGCGACTGGGTCGATAGCCGGAAAGATCCGCTTGTCAGCGAGCTCTCGACGCAACCGCAATTCCATGTTGCCGGTGCCTTT
>DHWU01000040.1:9354-10388 GCA_002413345.1 Propionibacteriaceae bacterium UBA5174
GTGCCTTTGAACTCCTCGAAGATCACTTCGTCCATCTTCGAACCGGTCTCGATCAAAGCGGTAGCCAAGATCGTCAGCGAGCCACCGTCCTCGATATTGCGGGCCGCGCCAAAGAACTTCTTCGGCGGGTAGAGCGCGGCTGAATCAACACCGCCAGAAAGAATCCGGCCGGAGGCGGGGGCAGCCAGGTTGTAGGCCCGACCCAGACGGGTAATCCCATCAAGCAGGACCACCACATCCCGCCCCATCTCGACCAGTCGCTTGGCCCGCTCAATCGCCAACTCAGCGATCGTGGTGTGGTCCCCTGCTGGCCGGTCGAAGGTTGAAGCAATCACTTCGCCGGAGGTCGTCCGTTGGAAGTCGGTGACCTCCTCGGGACGTTCGTCCACGAGCACCACCATTAGATGCACTTCCGGGTTATTCACCGTGATCGCATTTGCGATTGACTGCATCACCAAGGTCTTACCGGCCTTGGGCGGCGAGACGATCAGACCACGCTGGCCCTTGCCGATCGGCGACACCAGATCAATGATCCGACCGGTCATATTCAGTGGCGTGGTCTCCAAGCGCAGCCGCTCGGAGGGGTAGAGCGGAGTGAGTTTTTGGAATTCGGGACGGTCCTTAGCTTTTTCTGGCGCGTCGGCATTGATGGTGTCGATCCGCACCAAAGGATTGAACTTCTCTCGCCGCTCACCTTCTTTGACGGCCTTGATAGCGCCAGTGACGATGTCGCCTTTGCGCAGGCCCCACTTGCGAACCATCGACAGCGACACGTAGGCGTCATTGGAGCCGGGCAGATAGCCGCTAGTACGCACGAAGGCATAGCTATCGAGTACGTCGAGAATGCCCGAAATGTCCAACAGGACGTCATCCTCATTGACTATCGGTTCAGCATCCATTCGCTCCACGGTGCCACCTGGCCGGCGCCGATTCTGCCGATCGCGGTTACGGCGGCGGCGGCTGCGCCGGGAATTGGCGTCGAAGTCGTCGTCATCGCGCGGCTGCGACTGACGCTGTTGGCCACCGGAGCGGCC
>DHWU01000040.1:10668-14995 GCA_002413345.1 Propionibacteriaceae bacterium UBA5174
GAGCGGCCCTGGTCGTTGGAGCGGTCATTCGAACGATCATTGGAGCGAGCCTGATCAGGCTCGCCTTCGGAGTTGCCACCCCGATTGCGGCTTCGGCCACGGTCTCCGGCTTTAAGCGCCTCGAGGCGGGCCGCGACTCCATCAGCAGTGGATTCATTGGAGTCATTGGTACTGGTCGCAGGCAGTGCGGGCTGGTCGCCAGACCCGGCCCGATCGGCGCTGCGGTTGCGGCGGGACCGTCCGTCGCCAGCATTTGACCTGCTGGTTTCAGCCGAATTGCCAACCTCGTTGGTTTTGCCAGCTTCATTAGATTTGCCAGCGTCGCTGGACGCAGCAGCCTCAACTGACTTGCTGGCCGCAGCGGACCGCTCCGGCGCGGCGCTAGCGGCCCTGGGCGGACGGCTGGACTGGGCGGACTTGATCGCTTCGATCAAGTCTCCCTTGCGCATCGTCTTTGCCCCTTTCAGGCCAAGAGACGCGCCGAGCTCCTTTAATTGCGGCAGGAGCATGCCGTTGAGACCCGAGGAACTTCGTCCACTCTTCGGGCTCGCGGCTTCGACAGTGTCGGTCACGGAATTCCTCTCGGAAAGGGCTGTCTACCGGCTCATCCCAGGCAGGCCCGCCCACGCTCGTCACCAAGCGATTTCAGAATGACAGCCAGATCTGGAATGCCAGCTGGCCCAATTGGTTCGCTGCTGGTACTTCCCGAACGAGACTCAATACATCTCGCACTCGTCCCCGCCCGATCTGAAGGCGTTTGCGCTCATGGCGCGAAATAACTGTAGCACCGAGCCCGCTGAAGCAGTATTCGCCACTTCACCCGCCCAGTACAGGCGCAAACCTAGCCAGCCAAAGCGGTAGTGAAAGCGACCTTCAAATCCGCATAGCCGGTGACCACCGGGAACTGCGGGAACTCGGCGATCACATTCGCCGGTGGGCAAAACAGGACCCCAGCGTCGGCCTCGCCCAGCATTGCGGTGTCGTTGTACGAATCACCGGTAGCCACCACCCGATAGTTCAGCCCGTGGAAGGCCTGGACGGCTGCCCGTTTGGCATTTGGTTGCCGCAGTGTGTAGCCGACGATTCGATCGTCAACCACCTCAAGCTTGTGGCACAGCAAGGTCGGATACCCCAGCTGAGCCATCAACGGCATCGCGAACTCATAGAAGGTGTCGGACAGGATCACCACTTGGAATCGCTCGCGCAGCCAGTCCAAGAAGTCTCGCGCGCCGGGCATTGGCCCCATCGCGCCAATCACAGATTGGATCTGGCTCAAGTTGATGCCGTGGTCGGCCATCACCTTCAACCGATGCTGCATCAGCTCGTCGTAGTCGGAAATGTCTCGAGTAGTCAGGCGCAACTCTGCAATTCCAGTGGCCTCGGCCACCCCAATCCAGATTTCGGGAACCAGGACTCCTTCGAGATCCAAGCAAGCCAAGTCCATCTCAGGCACCTTCCACGCGCATCAACGAAATTCCGGTTGCAACTTCAGGCATCGCGTCCAGCTCATCGATTGCTTCAGCCACCTGGCGATGCAGCGCCAGGTGAGTCATCACGCCGAGTCTGGCCTGCTCACCTTCGCTTTCCTGTCGCACCGCCTGAAGCGAGACTCCATGTCGAGCAAAGGTCGCGGCGGCTTGGGCCAACACCCCGGGCTCGTCATGGACGGTCATCGCCACGTAATAGCGCGAGCTCACGTCTCCGGCAGCGGTGATGCCCCGTCCGGAATAGGTGGACTCGGCTGGTCCGCGGCCACCGCGAACGCGATTTCGGGCAGCAGTTACGAGATCCCCCAAGACCGCTGAGGCCGTCGGGGAACCGCCAGCACCTGGGCCCATAAACATCAGCCGGCCGGCATTGCGAGACTCGATGAAGATCGCGTTGAACGCACCACCAATCGCGGCCAGTGGATGGGCCAACGGCACCATCGTGGGGTGCACCCCAACGGCGATCGTGCCGTCCGGGCTGAGCACACAACGAGCAAGCAGCTTGATCACGCAGCCCATTTCTTTGGCCGCAGCGATGTCGTCGCCGGTTACTCCAGTGATGCCTTCACAGGCGACATCGGCCAGCTTCACCCGAGAGTGAAAGGCCAGACTGGCCAGGATCGCGGCCTTGGCGGCCGCATCGTAGCCCTGGACGTCAGCAGTCGGATCGGCTTCGGCGTAGCCCAAACGCTGAGCCTCGGCAAGGACGACCTCGAAGTCAGCACCGTCGGTGTGCATCTTGTCGAGAATGAAGTTGGTCGTGCCATTCACGATGCCCATGACTGCGGTCACTTCATCGCCAACCAGCGACTCCCGCAGCGGACGCACGATCGGAATCGCGCCTGCCACCGCGGCTTCGTAGTAGATGTCGACTCCCGCAGCCTCCGCCGCGGAATAGATCGTCGGTCCATCCTCAGCCAGCAGCGCCTTATTGGCAGTCACCACTGAGGCACCGGCGCCGATTGCAGCCAAGATCAGAGTGCGAGCTGGTTCGATGCCGCCCAACAACTCGATCACCAAGTCAACATCGGATCGACTCGCCAATCCAAGGGCGTCTGAAGTGAAGAGCGCTGGATCGATTCCGGGGCGCTCCAGCTCAAGATCGCGAACCGCTATCCCGACCAGCTCCAAGGGACGTCCGATTCTGGCTCGAAGATCCTCAGCCTGTTCGATCAACAGTCGAGCAACTTGCGAGCCGACCACCCCGCAGCCCAACAGTGCGACCTTCAGCGGCGTCGATTTGACCATCTCATGCCTCGTTTTCAAACCCGGCATCAAGGGCCAGGACGTCGTCCAGAGTTTCGCGACGCAGCACAATCTTGAATTGCCCGTCACGGACTGCGACCACCGGTGGTCGAGGAGTGTGATTGTAGTTGCTTGCCATCGACCGGCTGTACCCACCAGAGGCCGGCACCGCTAGTAAGTCTCCGACCGCGACGTCGCCTGGCAGGAACGCGTCCCGCACCAAAATGTCGCCACCTTCGCAGTGCAGACCCACCACTCTTGACACCACCGGCTCCGCATTCGAGCTGCGATTAGCTAAGGCGGCGGAGTACTCAGCGCCATAGAGGGCCGGGCGCACATTGTCGCTCATCCCGCCGTCCACGGACAGATAACGCCGAGTCAAACCACCGCCGATATCAACCGGCTTGACCGTGCCGACGCGGTACACAGCGGTACCACTAGGCCCCACTATGGCCCGACCAGGTTCCACCGAGATTTGCGGTGTCACCAGCCCATAAGCCCGGCATTCATGATCGACGATGTCGCGCAGGCCGCTGGCCAACTGCTCCGGGGTTGATGGGTCATCCTCTTTCACATAGGCAATGCCGAATCCGCCGCCCAGATCGAGTTCTGGCAAAGACTCACCGGTGGCCTCTTTGAACTGGGCGAACAGCTTCAAGGTGCGCCGAGCAGCCACTTCGAATCCATGGGTGTCGAAGATTTGCGATCCGATATGCGAGTGGACGCCCAGCAACTCCAGGCGAGGACTGTGGTGGCACCGAAACAGCCCAACCAAGGCTTGCCCAGCGGCGATCGAGAAGCCGAACTTCTGGTCCTCATGGGCAGTGGCGATGTACTCGTGGGTGTGTGCTTCCACCCCGGTAGTCACCCGCACCATCACCTTGGCTGTGGTGTCGAGCTCGGCGCACAGACGTTCGAGCAAGGTGATCTCATCGGAGGAGTCGACGATGATTCGACCCACTCCACTGGTCAAGGCGAGCCTGAGCTCAGCTTCTGATTTGTTGTTGCCGTGGTGCCCGATCCGCGCCGGATCAAAGCCAGCCCGCAATGCCACGGTCAGCTCCCCCAACGAACAGACGTCGAGGCCTAGGCCCTCTTCCTGCACCCACTTGGCAATGGTGCCGCTAATGAAGGCTTTGCCCGCGTAATAGACCGTCCAACCGTCGAACGCCTCCCGCCAAGCTTTGGCGCGAGCACGAAAGTCGAGCTCGTCAAGAACGTAGACCGGGGTCCCAACCTGTTCGGTGAGCGCGTCCAGCCGCACTCCCCCAATCTTGACCATGCCGTCATCGTCACGCTTAGTGTTCAGACTCCACAGCGTCGCCGGAAGTGCGTTCACATCATCAGGTCGAGTCAGCCACACTGGAGCGGGAGAGGTGGCTTCGGCATGGATCTCACCGGCCACGTGCATATGGGTCATGCAGGCAACTGTGCCAGAACCCCCGCGATGGCGTGGAATGCCGCAAGCTTCTGGACGGACGCGTTGAAGTCACTGGGCCTTGGCGTCCGCGATGGTGCGCCGATGCCGCTCCAGACTTTGCTAGAGTGCGCTACGGCCCAATTACGGGCCCGGCCCCCGTAGCTCAGGGGATAGA
>DHWU01000040.1:15282-19598 GCA_002413345.1 Propionibacteriaceae bacterium UBA5174
GCAGGTTCGAATCCTGCCGGGGGCGCCCATGACGGCGCCGAGGCCGATGTTCCCAGTGTTCGCAATCCCTCTTCGTGGCATTGCCCGCACAATCTTCCGAATCTGCACCCTGCTAGCGGTGTCCCCAATCGGCAGTATTGATAAGTTGTAAATACATGGCCTTGTGTCAACAAACATGGCCTGACAACGCTTTTCAGAACTCCTACCACCAAAAGTGCAATCTAGGGGTGCACATATGTAACATCGAAACCAACGAATACGCCGAACTGCCATTTGCAGGAGAGAAGACGACCGTGGCTGAGCCGCAGAACACCCCACAACCAGGCAACGTAACTGGCCAGTTCGGAGCCAACGACTGGCTCATCGAAGAGATGCGGGAGCGGTACCTCGCTGACCCCACCTCGGTCGATGCCAGTTGGGTCACCTTCTTCCAACAGTCGGCTGGTTCTGCACCACTTGCTCCCGCACCAACAAATCCGAGTGCCGCAGTGCCTCAGACGGTCGCCCCCACCGCCACCAAGCCCACCGTCGAAGAGGGCGAGCTCAGCAGCAAAGGCGGCCCCCAAGGCCCGGGTTCAGGCAGTGGCGTTTCGGCCGACCGTCCCCGACCACAGCCACAAGCCGTAAAAGCAGCCATCGAGCCTAGCCGGACCCAGTTGCGCGGCGCCCCGGCTCGCACCGTAGTGAATATGGACGCGTCGTTGGCCATGCCGACTGCGACCAGCGTCCGACAGGTGCCGATGAAGCTAGTCATCGACCAGCGGCAAGTGATCAACTCCCACCTCGCCCGCACCACCGGCGGCAAGGTGTCGTTCACCCATCTACTCGGTTGGGCGATGGTGCAGGCGCTTAAGGCAGTCTCGCCGATGAACAACTCCTTCGAAGTTGTCGACGGCAAGCCGTTCTTGGTGACCCCCCAGTCGATCAATCTCGGGTTGGCCATCGACATGAAGAAGCCCGATGGCACTCGCCAGCTGGTCGTCCCCAACATCAAGAACTGCGAAGACCTCGATTTTGCCGGGTTCTGGCAGGCCTACGAGACTCTGATCGCCAAGGCTCGTGCCGGCAAGCTCGAAGTGTCCGATTTCGCTGGCTCGACTGCCTCGCTAACCAACCCGGGCGGAATCGGCACCAACCACTCGGTACCGCGGCTGATGCCCGGACAAGGTGTGATCTTGGGAGTCGGTTCGATCGATTACCCACCTGAATTCCAGGGAGCCAGTGCGTCCCGACTCACTCGGATGGGCGTGTCCAAAGTGACCACCCTCACCTCGACCTATGACCACAGAGTCATTCAGGGCGCCCAGTCGGGCGAATTCCTGAAGTACATTCACGAACTGCTTATCGGCCATCATGGCTTCTTCGATCAGATCTTCGACTCGCTGCGAGTTCCGTACGCCCCGATTCGCTGGACCAGCGACACCACCGATGAAAGCGCGAGCGCCATTCCGCCCAGTGCTCGGGTGTTTTCCCTGATCAACTCCTACCGCACCGTCGGCCATTACCTGGCCGACATCGACCCACTGGAGTACCGCCAGCGCAGTCACCCCCAGCTCGAGCTGGAGCACCACGGCCTCACCTTGTGGGATCTGGATCGCGAATTCCCGATTGGGAACCTGTCCGCTCTGGGTGGGAAGAAGCTGCCGCTCCGCAATATCTTGGCGATCCTGCGCGATTCCTATTGCCGCACCGTCGGCGTGGAATACATGCACATTGACGATGAAGAGCAGCGCGCCTGGATCCAGGAACGATTTGAACAGCCCTTTACGCCATGGCCACGCGAAGAGCACCTGCGAATCCTGGACAAGCTGAACGAAGCTGAGGTGTTCGAGACCTTCCTCCAGACCAAGTTCGTTGGCCAGAAACGCTTCTCGCTAGAAGGCGGCGAATCCACGATCGTGTTCCTTGACGAGGTCTGCGAGCGCGCCGCCGACGGCGACATCGAAGAAGTCGTGATTGGAATGCCGCACCGAGGCCGGTTGAATGTGCTGGCCAATATTGTCGGAAAGTCCTACGCCCAGATCTTCCGCGAGTTCCAGGGCAACTACGATCCTCGCCTCCTTCAGGGCTCTGGCGACGTCAAGTATCACCTGGGAGCCGAAGGCCAGTTCACAGCTGCCAGCGGAAACACTGTGAAGACCTCAGTGGCGGCAAACCCGTCCCATCTGGAGGCAGTTAATCCGGTCGTGGAAGGCATCGTGCGGGCCAAGATCGACAAGATCGGCAAGCGCCCAGACTGGCCAGTCATGCCAGTGCTGCTGCACGGTGATGCGGCGTTCTCCGGCCAGGGCGTGGTCTTCGAAACGCTGCAAATGAGCCAACTGCGGGCATTCAAGACCGGTGGCACGATTCACCTGGTGGTCAACAACCAGGTTGGCTTCACGACCGCCCCGATTGAGTCCCGCTCCACTCCGTATTGCACCGACGTGGCCAAGGGCTTTCAAATCCCGGTCTTCCACGTCAATGGTGATGACCCAGAGGCCGTAGCCCGGGTCGCCCAGATCGCCTTCGACTACCGTCAGCAGTTCAGCCGCGACGTGGTTGTCGACGTGGTCTGCTACCGGCGCCGCGGTCACAACGAGGGCGATGATCCAAGCTTCACCCAGCCACTGATGTACGACCTGATCGAGCAAAAGCGCAGCACCCGGACGCTCTACACCGAGTCGCTGATCGGGCGTGGCGACATCACTACCGCCGATGCCGAGCAGGTCTTGGCCCGCTTCCGGGAACGCCTCGAAGGCGTCTTCAAGGAGGTCCGTGACGCTGCTGGCGCGCCGGACGAGGCACCCAAGACGCCGTACTACCCAGCCAAGCTTGGCGAGGACAAGGGCACCGCAATCAGCACCGCCCAAATGGAGGCTGTGGCCCGGGCCCACCTCACCTTCCCGGAGGGCTTCACGCCGCACCCGAAGGTTCTCAACCAACTCGAACGACGCGCGCAGAGCATTCGCACCGGTCCGATCGACTGGGCCACAGCGGAGTTGTTGGCCTTCGGTTCGCTGCTGATGGAGGGACGTCCGGTACGCCTTGTTGGCCAAGACAGCCGCCGAGGCACTTTCAGCCAGCGCTTCGCGGCGATCGTCGATCGGATCAGTGCCAAGGCCTATGTGCCGCTGAAACACCTCAGCGCGGAACAAGGCAGCTTCCACGTATTCGATTCGCTACTGAGCGAGTACGCCGGGATGGGCTTCGAATACGGGTACTCGGTCGCGGCACCCGACGCTCTGGTCTTGTGGGAAGCCCAATTCGGCGACTTTGCCAATGGTGCCCAGACAATTGCTGATGAGTTCATCTCGGCAGGCAACGCCAAATGGACTCAGAAGTCGGGCGTGGTGTTGCTGCTCCCCCACGGCTACGAAGGCCAAGGGCCGGACCACTCTTCGGCCCGCCTGGAGCGCTGGCTCACCTTGTGCTCAGAAGGCGCTTTGGCAGTCAGCCAGCCTTCCACCCCGGCGAGCTATTTCCACCTGCTGCGCACTCACGCCTATGTGAACTGGCACCGGCCGGTGGTCATCGCCACTCCGAAGTCGATGCTGCGCTCCAAGATGGCTGCCTCGCCAGTCGAGGAGTTCACTCAGGGCAGTTGGCGACCAGCTCAAGGCGACCCGACGATCACCGATCCCGCCGCAGTCAAGCGGATCCTGATCTGCTCTGGCAAGGTCCGTTGGGAACTGGTGCAGGCCCGCGCCAAAGCAGGCTTGGACGGTCAAGTGGCCATTCTGTCACTCGAGCGGCTCTATCCGATTCCCGCCCCAGAGCTGGCCGCCGAACTCGCGAAGTTCCCGCAGGTCACCGATGTTCGCTGGGTTCAAGACGAGCCCGAAAACCAAGGAGCGTGGTGGTTCTTGCAGCTGCACCTGCCGCAGGCAATCGCAGCCCAAATGCCTGGCCGTGCCCTCAAGATCACCGGGGTGACCAGGCCGGCAGCGTCCGCACCCTCGGTTGGATCAGTGAAAGTCCATCAGGCCCAGGAGGAAGAGCTGCTTCAAGCAGCTCTTTCCGACTGACCAAAACGAGCCAAAGCGGGTCTGGATTTGGCGAGGCGGGGTTGTGCCGTACCGTCCTCGCCGGTAGTCTCCTCCAGGCCCGCTAGGCGCTCGGCCATCTTCACAGCTGTAAACCGACTGTCAGCCCTTGTGCTCGCAAGCTAGAGTTGACACCCTGGATTACGGAGTGTGCCGATGCCCGCGCCGGCCATCCACAGGTCGCTTGTAAGCGGCCCCATCGACCTACAGGGAGTGGTTTCTTCATGGATTGGCGCCATCGGGCTGCCTGCTTGACCGAGGATCCGGAGCTGTTCTTCCCGATCGGCAACA
>DHWU01000057.1:0-7936 GCA_002413345.1 Propionibacteriaceae bacterium UBA5174
GACAAGGCCGCCAGCAAGGGCGTCATCCACGCCAACCAGGCTGCAAATCGCAAGTCTTCGATTGCCAGCAAGGCTGCAGCTCTCTGATCTAGTCAGTAAGCACTCACGCCGTCCGGTTCACCGGACGGCGTTTCTGCGTCCCTCGGACGATTGCTGAATCGGTCAAATCGGGGACGGTTCCTATTGCGCTGCGCATTAGGAACCGTCCCCGATCGTCCCCAATCACGACGAACCGGAAACGATTCGGGTTAGGAACAAAAGCGCGCTGGGGCGCTACGGGCTGACCTTCAACCGAGGCTGAGCGCTGCCACTGGCGACAGTCACAGCCAGAGGGTCGCCATTTCAGATTGGTTCAGCGCCGAACCGGGCTACGCCGCGCCGAGATCACCTGCAGTACCAACTGCTCCAAAGCGAACCCTGGATCACTACCGGCACCCTTGATCTGGGCATCAGCGACCGCGACCGCCTGGATCGCCGTCGCTACAGCATCAGGCTTCCAATCCCGGGAAAGCCGAGCGAGGTCCTTCAACTTCCATGGCGGGACGCCGACGCTGCGCGCCAAATCGGCGTCCCGCAGCCGAGCCTCGCGACCGCCAAGATACTTGCCGAGACTGCGCAGATTGGCGGCCAAGGCGCTGGTGACTAAGACCGGGGCCACTCCGGTGACCATGGCCCAGCGCAGTTTCCCCAAGGCTCCTTCGGCGTTACCGGCCAATGCATCATCAGCCACTGCAAAACTGGTCACTTCGGCCCGGCCAGCGAAATAGCGATGAATCGCCTCCACAGTGAGCACTTGATCAGCCGAATCATCCAAGAGTTGGCGTACCGCCCCGGCCAACGCCCGAGTATTGGTGCCCACCGCCCGAACCAGGGCGTCAGCCACCACCGGGGTGGCCTTGCCACCGGCGCGCCGCACCTCTGCCACCACGAATTGCGGCAGTTCCCAAGGTTTGATTGCCGGACAGTCGATGATTTCGGGCCGCAGCTTCATGAGCTTGTCCAACAAGCCCTTGCCTTTCATTCCCCCGCCATGCACCAGCGCCAACGCTAGGTCTTCGCCTGGGGAGGCGGCCAAGCTGAGTATCTGTTCGGATAGTTCAGCTGGCAGTTCAGCCAGATCATTGATGACCGAAATTGTGGCTGCCGCGAACAGCGAAGCCCCGGTGGCTTCAACTATGGTGCCAGCGTCACAATCGCCTGCCTCAAGCCGAGTCACCGCAGCATCGCCGCGCTCAGCACTTGCCTGTTCGATGAACTCGGCTACCGCCCGGGACGCCAGCAAAGACTCTGGCCCAGTGATCAGCAATACTGCACCAAAACGCCTCGGGTTCTGCATGAGGCCAAGCATGCCAGGCTGCGCCGACATCAACGCCATCGGTCAGCGCCAGCCCGACGATTCGCCACCGCAGCGCTCCAACTGCATTGGCCAGCACGGAATGAAGCTGTCATCCAGGGGCTGGCCCTCTTGGTGGCGGTCGGTTGAACACCTGACTAGGCGAATACCTGACAGTGCTGCGTAACCACGTCGCAGTTGGCGATGACGGTCTCTCCGTTGTTGTCTAGAACCAGCTGCAATTCGATCGGGCCTGAAGCCCTACTGAGGGTGAAACTGGACAGCGCGGCTGAGCCTCCGACCATGCCTTTGACCTTCTCGACTGAGTCCCACACTTGCGCTGGCTTCACGGCTGCCAGTCCAAAGGAGCCGTTGTCGAAACCGAATTCTGGATCCGACATCCGGTGCAGCGGCGTACCGTTGCCGTCGGCCACAAAGCCCACGGCTTCTGCGGAAGCGGTCATCCCGTAGAACTCGATCACCGAATCTTCCGATCCCAGATAGGCGCTGGCGGAGTAGACAGTCGCGCCCGCCTGAGCCAGCTGGGCGCAAGCCAACGACCATTGAGTGGCCAGGTCAACAGAATCGACTGTTCGCGCTGGCAAAACGGCGCCGTCCAGGGTCAAAGCGCGACCAGCACCAGCGCTATCGCTCACTGCATAGGGCTGGTCCCACCCCTGAAATTGCATGACCGACCAGGTCAGCGGGTCCTCCCCAACCCCGGACAAGGCGTTCGAGATCACCGCAGGATCAATCGTTCGATACAGCGACATCGGCAAGCTGCGCGCAGGTGCGTCAGCTCCCAGGACCGCGGCACGGCCAGTGCCGAATTCGGCTGTGCCCCGAGTCAGAAAGTAGTTGCAGGTCGTTTCCTCATCGCCACCTAGGGCGGACACCACGCCAGCAGACACCTGGATCTTCACCGCTGATGAGAAGCCGCAAGTGTCGGTGATCCGGTCCAAAGCGGTGTGCCAGATATCGGCGTCCAACACCGTTGGAACCACCTTGGTACGCCCGGCCACAGTAAGCACCGCAGCCATGGCCACGGCCCCCGCCACGACTTTCCAGATAACCGCCAAGGCAAAGCACCCCTCATTGACAACGGCCAGCACTGTTGGGCACAAAACGTAGCCCAAACTGAGAGCAGAGAGTAGCTGAGCCGAAACTCTCACAAATTTCGCGAAGTGGTTACTTGAATCCTGCCTGCCACTGTTCCAACCGCGATCGCGCCGTGTTGATCGGTGCGAAATACTTGGGCCTTCGCGTTCTGAAGCGCGGTGACCGTACGAGCTGCCGGATGCCCGTAGTCGTTGTCGGCACCCACACTGATCAAGGCAACTGAAGGGCTGGCCGCAGTCAAGAATTCAGCCGATTGACTGGCCGATCCGTGGTGCGGCACCAGCAACACGTCAGCCTTCAAATCAGCAGTCGCGGCCACCTCCGCTTGCCCGCTCTCCTGAAGATCTCCGGCTAGAAGCACCCGCATGCCAGCTATCTGGACCGACAATGTCAGCGAGGAGTCATTCTCTTCGGCGGACTCCCCCTCACTCACTGTCGCAGTGGTGAGCTGGTGCAGCGCTAAGACCTTCAGTTGCACCGAACCGGCCGACACCACCGTGCCAATCCCGCCCATGGTGATTGGTACCCCCGAAGTTGCCGAACGCACCTGCGCCCACCCGGACGCTGAAGTGTTGGTGGCAGGCAGCAGCAGCCGCTGGACCGTGCGTCCATTGGCTACTCCGGAGACTCCCCCAATGTGGTCGGCATGGGGATGGGTGAACACCAACCACGGCACCTCAGTGATGCCAAGTTGGGCCAAGCATTTATCCACCGCGCGGGCGTCCGGGCCAGCATCAACCACGATCGCCGCTCCCGGACCCGCCCGAATCACGGTGGCATCTCCTTGGCCAACATCACAGGACACCACTGACCACTGAGCTGGTGGCCAACCCGGCGGTGATAGCGGCTGCAGACAAGCCGTCACCAGGGCAAGCACGGCTAGCCCAACCAGCCACGGCCGAGCAAGGAAGGCGGACATTCCGGCCGCGATTCCAAGACAGGCCACCGTCAACAAGGCGATCCCGACGAAACTGGCCGGCCAGGCAGTGCTCGCTCCAGGCAGGGCACTACCGACGTTAGCGATCCAACACAGACCTTGCGCGAACCCGCCAGCTGCCCACCCCAGCGCCTTGGCTAACGGAGGAAAAGGCACCGAACACCACGCCGCTGCAAAACCCAACACGGTGCCCGGACCAACCAGTGGTGCGGCCACCAGATTCGCCGCCAGACTCACCACACTCACTTGCCCAGAGATGGCGGTCACCACCGGCTGAGTAGCCAATTGGGCGGCCACCGGCACCGTCACTGCTTCGGCCAACCAACTCGGCAGCCAACGCGCCAAGACCTGACTCCACCGCCTAGCCCAGATGATGATCCCGCCGCTGGCCAGCACCGAAAGTGCGAACCCGATCGAACGACCCAGCCAGGGATCAATCACCAACAACGCGACCATGCCCCACGACAGATAGCGCAGACCTTGGCGAGGGCCAGACCAACCCAAGGCCACTAGGCCAATCAGCCCCATGGCCGCCGCCCGCAGCACACTCGGCTCACCGCGACACAACAGGACGAACCCGGCCACCCCCACCACCGCCAATCCGCGACGCCACCATCCCAGCACCCTGATGCGGCCAGCCACCCACAGCAGCGCGGCCAGCATCAGGGTCAAATTGGCCCCCGAGACCGCGGTCAGATGAGTCAGGCCGGTGACTTTGAATTGGGTCACCAGGTCGGCTGGCATACCCGCGGTGTCCCCGACCACCAGTGCGGGCACCAATGCTCGCGGCCCCTCAGGTAGGTCATTCACTGATTCCCGCAGCCCTGCCCGAACCGCGTTCACTGCTGCGTCCACCGGGCCTGGCCCGGCGACCAGCTCTGGTACTGCCCGGGCCGAAGCCCAGGCACTAATCGACGTGTCGTCGGCAACAGCCAGCTTCACCGACGCCCGCACAGTCGCACCCGGAGGCACCCGGCTCCAGGCCTGCAGTCGCTCCCCGGTAGCGCTGAGTAACACCGTCGCACCGCTGCGCCAAGCCATTCCGCGCCCGTCAATCCGATGAAGTTGAAGTTGAACCAACCAGATTTCGCCGCCTGGACCGCCGTCGACCACGCGACCTCCGGACGCAGTGGCTTCGACAGTGACCACCGCCCCCTGACTAGCCAGATCAGCAACCGGGCCTTGGCCAGCCAACCACGTCCGGGCACCCGCTAGCCCGAGCAGCACCACGGCCACCCCCACCGCAGCAACTACCAGCCGCCGTCGGTGAAGGGCGCCGGCCACCAAGCCCACCACAGCTAGCGCGGCCAGCACCCAGCTCAGCCAGGTGATACCAGAGGTTCCCACCCAGGCCCCAACCCACGCCGAAACGGCCAGCAGCGGACCGCGCCAGTCCGCAGCTTCGCTCGCCTCATAGCCGGACGCGGTCGGCAAGGTCGGCATAAGTCTTGGGGCCAATACCGTCCACCTCCTGCAACTCGGCCACTGAAGCGAACTTGCCGTGAGCGGTGCGCCAATCGATGATTTTCTGCGCAGTCACCGGTCCGACTCCTGGCAGGGTGTCGAGTTGCTGCAAAGTGGCACTGTTCAGCGAGACCTTGGCCGAATCGGCGGTCGACGCGGTGCCGGTAGTACCAGTGGCGCCGCTGGCAGTCTCCCCACCCACTCGGATCCAAGCTCCAGGTGCTTTGCGAGTGCCAATTTTGAGTTGAGTGCCGTCGACTAACACCTGAGCCAGGTTCAGTTCACCCACTGCCGCAGCAGAAGTCAGGCCACCCGCAGCGCTGATCGCATCAGCTGCTCTGGCCCCCTGCGGAAGCTCCACTACCCCCGGCGTATTCACCGCGCCAATCACGTGCACCACCAGTTGGGTAGTGGGACTCGGGCTGGCCGCAACGCTCGCCTCCACCTTGGCCACCGCGTCGGCCACTGGTACCGACCGGACCTGAAACAGGCTGTACGCAGTCCAAGCAACGCCCACCAGCAACACCACGATCACTGCGGCCAGGTGTTCTCGAGTGAAGCTCGCCGCTTGAGTGGCGATCAGGCGTAGCCGCGGCGCAGCCACGGACGGTGGCGCCGCCGCAGACTCGGCGAGGTCCGGCCTACCTTGACCAGCCTGCACTTCCCTCAGCCGGGTCAGCCATTCCTCATCGACCGACCGGTTCACCTCAGTCTCACGTGACTCAGCCTCAATCGACTCGGGTGGTCCGGCCCGCGCAGCGGACGGCCCGAGTGGAAGTTGAGCGAACAACTCCGCCAGACGTGCCTGCACGATCTCACTGGTCGCTGTCGAAGAGACTCCATTCACATGAATGACTATTGGCAGCCGCAAGGTGCGAATGTCACCTGGACCGCGAACTGTGGACAACTCAATTCTGCGTCCACACCCACGCGGCAGCGCCGCCGATTTGAACGAGGATGAGAGACTTGGCCAAATGAGCAACTCCCGCCTTCCACACCCCCTGGCCGCGGGTTTTGCGATCGGGTTCGGAGCAATTGGAAGCGGCTTCATAGCCCTGGATCTGGTTCCGCAGTGGCAGACCACAACCGAACGAATCGCTTTGGCCTCCTCGTTCATCCCTTATGGCCTGTTGGCTTGGGTCTCGGCGGCCGCAATCCTGGTGGTGTCCGCCCGCGGACGTGGACGCCTAGTCGCCCTAATCCCAGTGCTCGCCCTGCTCGCCAACTCTTTGGTGCTGTACCCGTACTTCAACCCCACCTATGCCGCACCGGCTGGCACGCCCGCAACCCTGCGAGTGATGGCACTGAACCTTCATTATGGGCAGGCCAATACCGACCAACTGCTGGCCGAAGTGACCAGCCAAGATGTCGATGTCTTAGTCCTCACCGAGTTCACCGAACGCGCCCAGGCCGTACTGACTGACTCCCGCTGGCAACAGGTACTGCCCTATCACTTAGGCACTACCGGACGGTCGGCCCCAAATCCACGGTTCGACTCTGACACTTCGGGCACCCAGGTGCTGTCGCGCACCCCGATCACCGAACTGGGTCGAACTTCGGGCACGACAGCGACCAATATCGCGGTCAGCGTGGAAGCCAATGGCCACCGACTCGTAGTGATCGGGGCACACCCGGTGAACGCCTACCGCGGTAAGGTGAACGGCTGGGTTAGCGAAGCCCAGATATTGGCCGATTTCGCTGCCGGTTTCGCTGGCCAGCCGACGGTTCTGGTCGGTGATCTAAATTCGGTTCCGGAACAGGTAACCCTGCGCAATCTGCTGACCACTACCGGCCTGCACGAGTCGGTGGGCGGCTGGCAACCGACCTATCCAGCCGACCGGCTGGTGCCACTGATCACTATCGACCACGTGCTGGCCTCCGAGCAGTTTCGGACGGTCAGTATCAGCCGATTCAAAATCGCTGGTACCGACCATCTGGCGACCGTGGCCGCTCTGGCTCAGTCTTAGAACAACGGCCCAGGTTTGAACCCAACGGCCCAGGTTTGAACTGAGTTCAACTTCCTTATCCTCAGTTGTGCCGAACCAATCAAGCCGAATCAATCTGGCCGAACTCGGCCCAACCGATTAGGCCCAACCGATTAGGCCCAACCGATTAGGCCGGAACGATGCTGACTAGCTTGGGCGCCCGAATGATCAGCTGACGTACCTCGCGTCCGTCCAGCGCCCGAACCACTCCGGGGTCGGCCAGCGCAAGTGCCTTTAGTTCGTCCTCACTGATGGACGGCGACACCGCCAGTTTGGCCCGAACCTTGCCCTGCACCTGCACCACGCAGGTCACCTCGTCGGCGACCAACAGCGCCGGGTCAGCCACCGGCCAGGTGGCGTTAGCCACGCTCGGGGCATGGCCGAGCAGTTCCCACATCTCCTCGGCGACATAGGGCGCCACCGTGCTCAACATGATCGCCAGCGCCTCGGCTGCCTCACGGACGGCCGGATCAGCGGCACCAGCACCAGTGTCGATGGTCTTTCGAGTGGCATTGACCAACTCCATCATCCGAGCCACCGACACATTAAACCGGCGCCCTTCGATGGTCTCGGTGACCTCAGCGATGGCCTTGTGTGTGGCCCGGCGCAGACTCAGCTCACCGGCGGCAGAATCTGCGCCAACTTCACTGGCTACATCGGTGGCCAACCGGTAGGCCCGCTGCAGAAATTTCAGCGAGGAGCCCGGCGACATATCGGCCCAGTCGATGTCATCTTCTGGCGGTCCGGCGAAGACCACGGTGGTGCGGATCGCATCGACTCCATAGGTGTCAATCTGCTTGCCCAAATCCACCCCATTGCCCAGCGACTTACTCATCGCTTTGCCCTGGTTGATCACCTGGCCTTGGTTCATCAAGGAACCGAACGGTTCGGAGAACTTCACCAACCCGATGTCCTGCAAGACCTTAGTGAAGAACCGGGAGTACAACAGGTGCAGAATCGCGTGTTCGACGCCGCCGACATACTGGGCCACCGGCATCCAGTTCGCCACGGCCGCTGGGTCAAACGGACCCTCGGTGTAGTTCGGCGAGCAGTAGCGGAAGTAGTACCAGGAGGAATCCACGAAGGTGTCCATGGTGT
>DHWU01000057.1:8176-13752 GCA_002413345.1 Propionibacteriaceae bacterium UBA5174
ACGAAGGTGTCCATGGTGTCGGTGTCGCGCTTGGCCGCACCGCCGCACTTCGGGCAGGTGGTGTTTACCCAGTCGGTGGCTGAAGCCAGCGGGCTGGTGCCCTTTGGCGACAAGGCCGCACCACGCAGATCCGGTAACCGGACTGGCAGTTGGTCATCAGGCACCGGCACTTCGCCGCAAGTTGGGCAGTGAATGATCGGTATCGGGCAGCCCCAGAAACGCTGGCGACTGAGCAGCCAATCGCGCAGCCGGTAAGTGACCGCAGTCTCGCCGCGGCCCTCGGCGGCCAGCTTGGCAGTAATCGCCGCCACGCCAGCAACCTTGTCGCCAAGCCCGTTCAAATCCCCAGAGTTCACGTAAGTGCCGTCACCGGCGGTGGCGACTCCAGTTAGTGCCGGGTCGGGTTCGCCGGTATCAACCACGACGCGCACCGGAATATCGAAGGCCTTGGCGAAGTCGAGGTCACGCTGATCGTGCGCAGGTACGGCCATCACCGCACCGGTGCCGTAATCAGCCAGCACATAGTCAGCTGCATAGACCGGCAGCTTTTCGTTGTTGACCGGGTTGATCGCGTATACCCCCAAGAACACCCCACTCTTGGGACGCTCAGAGGACTGCCGCTCGATCTCGGTGGCCCGTTTGGTGGCCTCCAAATACTCTTCGAATGCCGGACGCTGGGCCGCGGTGACGATCTCAGCGGCCAGTTCGGCCTCGGGAGCCACCACGAAGAAGGTTGCCCCAAAGAGCGTGTCGGGTCGGGTGGTGAATACCCGGACCGGTTCGGCGCGGCCTTCGATCTGAAAGTCCACATAGGCACCCTCAGAGCGGCCGATCCAGTTGCGCTGCATCGACAACACTCGATCGGGCCATTTGCCCTCGATCTGCTCCATATCGTCGAGCAGCCGCTGGGCGTATTCGGTGATCTTGAAATACCACTGCGTGAGCTTGCGTTTGGTGACCACCGAGTGGCAACGGTCACACTCACCCTGAACTACCTGCTCATTGGCCAACACCGTCTGGTCTTTAGGACACCAGTTGACGAAGGAATCTTTGCGGTAGGCCAAACCGCGCTCGTAGAAACGCAGGAACAGCCATTGGGTCCAGCGGTAATACTCCTCGTCAGAAGTGTGTAGGCGACGAGACCAATCCAAGCTGAGGCCATAACGGGCAAAAGAACGCGCCTGGGTGTCGATGTTGGCATAAGTCCAGTCAGCGGGGTGTGCGTCGCGCGCGATTGCAGCATTTTCGGCAGGCAGCCCGAAAGAGTCCCAACCAATCGGATGCATCACGTCATAGCCGCAAAGCCGCCAGTAGCGCGAAACCACATCGCCCATCACGAAGGCTTCAGCGTGGCCCATGTGCAGATCGCCAGAAGGGTAAGGGAACATGTCGAGCACATAGCGACGTTCCTTGCTTCCGTCATCAACTGGGGCGAAGGTGGCGTCACTCTCCCAGAACTGCTGCCATTTCTCCTGAGCTTCAACGGCGTCGTAGCCGCTACGCACTGCCTCGCTGGTCACTGACTCACTCCTTCTAAACGGCTTCACCTGCGATGGACATGAAAAAACCCCTGCTCACCGATCAGGATCACCAGGGGCCGCTGCGACTGCTTTGCAGCCGCAGCTACCGAAGCTGCAGGTGAATGCCACGCACGCGCCGCATTCTAACCGATTCGCGCTACCCGACCCGCACCCAGACCGGGCCAGGGATCACCACTTAGGCATAATCACCTCACACCCCAACAGCTCAAAACCCTGGGCCAAGCTCGTCACCAAAGCCTTTCGGAAGCGCGGCCAATCCGCTGGCGGCAACACCTCAGTGTTGATCCAATCCAATAACGCCGCTACCGGCGCCAGTGGTTCAAGTTGGTCCAGGCGTTCCAGGCAAATTGTCTGCAGTGCCCCGTCCCCAGTAAGCCAGGACGCCAGCCCGAGCACCCCCAGCGGTCCAACCAGATAGCGCACCAGACAGTGCTGCACCACCGCGCTCCAGAGCACTACTGCAGCCGGTGCATCCTCGGCGCTCAGATCGGCAACCACCGCCAACTGCGCATTCGGTTCAGCCACCAAGACGGCCAGTCGCACGAAATCGCCAGGGGTATCCGCACCGGAACTCAGAGCAGCCAACAGTGCTCGGCGTTGGCATTCATCAAGCTCTGAGATTTCGGTGACCGCTGCTTCAAACTCGGCCAGCAAGGCGCCGGTCTCGGCATCGGTAGGACCGGCGATCTGACCGGCCAGTTCCTGCCTGCACGATCTGGCCTGCAGACCAAGAACCGCAGCTTCGGCCACCATCGCCGAAGTGCTGACTACCGAGGTTGGACCGCGCCGGTGGTCACAGCGCCAACTGTCCCCCACCACCGCCACCAGTCGGCCAAGTCGATCAGTGCCGACCGATTCTCCGCAAACCTCCAGCACGTCCCAAGCTGGCTTGGCCCGATCGGCATAGGCCACAAACCAACATTCGGCCGTTGGGAACCGCTGGCAGAGCCGACTCAATAAGGCGGCCACACCGCCCGGTTGTCGCGCCGCCGACAAATCCACCCGGGCAGTCACCTGGACCCGGCCTGCACTAATCACCAACACCACCAAAGAATCGGCTGGATGGAAGCCGATCAGGTAGGGCACGAGGCCCACCAAATCATCAATATTTCGCACGGCCAGCTTGGCCGATGGTTCCAAGATGCTCACGCACTTCGATTATTGGCAGCTACCTTGGTCAGGTTCAGGTATCCACAGGCAAGGTGTCCGCCTTCGTAGTTGTCCACATTCCCGACCACTGGCCTCACACCACGCCTGGCCTCACACCACGCCAGGCTTCAGACCACGCCAGGCTTCAGACCACCCAAACTCACCGACCGCAACAACCAGGTAGCCTAAAAGCAATGAACGAGCAGCCTCCGCCCACGCCACCGCAACCACCTGCGGGCGCCACCGGCGCGCCACCACCTGGATGGGCCCCGGCCGCGTTGTCCTCGTCCGGGAACGCGTCCTACGCTGGCCAAACCGCTGCCAGCGCGGCACCGCCTCCAACGGAGCCGACCACCGCAATCAATCAGTTTGCGCCAAAACGCTCGAAGGCCCCTGTCTTGGTGGCTTTGGCTGGAATCGTGATCGCGGGAGTGGTCGTCTACACCGCAAATCGCCCAGCGCAGCCTTCGGCGCAGCCAACACCGACCGCGACCAAGTCGGTCACCGCCTCAGCCACTCCCAGAGATGGCACCCCTTTCACCGTCAATTCGAGTACTGCGGGCACCTGGAAGATCACCGAACATCAGTGGTCGGACACCGGACTGGATATTCGAGTGCAGGTCCGGCTCAGTTCAGGCACCATGCGCTGCAACTTCATGGCAATGTCGCAATCTGGAAACCAAATCGCCCATAGCAAGGTTTCCGCCAAAACCCCGAATTTTGGAACTGACCGCACTATTACCGCTGGCGACAGCGCGACCGGCTGGATGCATTTCCAGATCGAGCACAGCCCCACCACAGTCTTCATCGGCGTCAACGGGAATTCGCAGGTACAGGCCATCGAGGTCGCTGCCTGAGCCCGAGCCGATCACCGGACGGATCAGCACAGGGCTAGCTCGCTGGTTCGGTGACCCTGTCTGGCGCGCTTACCTTTTCCCGCCCCAAAGCATCGGGATGGTATTTGCTCAACACCACCACGCCACCGATTGCGATCGCACCAGCCACCAGCATGCCGGCGCCAGCGAAGAGATCGACCCGGGCCCCTTCGCCGAGCGCAACCAGCGCGAAGGTAACAGCCACGATCGGATCCGTAGTGGTCATCGAACCAACCACGATCTCGGCCGGACCGTTGGCGTAAGCCTGTTGAATCAACCAGGCGCCCGCCGCGTAGCAAACCAGAAGGTAGCCGACCACTACATACAACAACGGGTCGGTCCCGAAGTTGCCCCTCTTGAAAATCGCGAGAAGGGTCTTGATCATCGTCGGGCTCATGCCAAAGAAGAATGAACCTGCCGAGGCCAGCAGCAGACAACGCCGGAAACTGCTGGCTCTGGTACCCAAGAAGCCCAGCAGGCCGCCAATCGCGAACACCACCGGCACACCGATCACAATTCGCCAGAAGTCCAACACCGTGTCTTCGGCCGCAGTGGACGCCGAGAAGTAGGTGAACCCCACAATGCCGAGAATGGTCAGCGCCACTGCCGACCAGATCAGCTTGGTGGGGCGGAATCCGTGAATCTTGGCGGCTAACAGCACCGACCATGGCACCGCCAAAATCCCGACCGGCTGCACCACCGTCACTGGGGCCAACGCCACACCCACGATATGTAAGGTCGCCCCGGTGACCACCGTGGCCAAGCCGATAAGCCACAGGCGGTTCTTCAATAACCCCAACATCTGCCGCAAGCTCATCGACGGATTGGTCTGGTCACCATGATCGGTTCGAGCTATGGCCAGATGTTGAATCGTGGCTCCCCCCGCAAACAAGAATGAGGAGAAGACGACGATGACGATTGCCAGCGGCACGTTCTGCTCATAGTCGAACGGCCAGACCAATGGAATCAGCGTCATGACGTCCTGTCGTGAAAGGGGCGCGGGGCGCGGCCAGCCTAGTCGATGGAAAGAAACCCGCGGGAATCAGCGACCTTCAGAGAACCTAACCGCAGCCAACAACTGAGCAGCCACCGTGGATCCCAGATTCAGCGGCCAGCGGTGCATCACGTAATCGGTGACCTCATTGACCTTCAACTGGCGAGTCGAGTTACCTGAACGCAGCCAGAACTCTGGACCGGCAGCCTTGCCAGACTCCAGATACACCGGACGCGGCGAGGGCCGAGCACTCACCACACACACCGGCCGGACCTGATCAGCAGTACTCACCTCGACGAACTCGATCCGGACCAGCGCCGCAGCGTTTTGCCCCATCGTCGTGGTCAATAGATCGCGAAGCCAAAGCTCGTAGCGGTCCAAGTCGGGAGCCTTCATGGTGGCCAAGTCAGCGTCCAAACCCAGCGGCGTGCCCGCATCGTCCACACCAATCAGCAAGGTGCCGCCATCCGCATTCAAGAAAGCACAGATGGTCTTGGCGATCACCTGTTCCATCTTCTCGTCACGCTGGCCGGTGTGCAGGTTCACTCGCGCCGTCGACTTGTACTCCACCCGCTCAGACTCTCCAGCCGCGAGCAACTCGGCTACCGGGACGCTGGGGTGAGCCTGAAAATGGGCAGCGACCGCCGCATAGGCCGCGATTCCGGCGATCGAGAAGCCCAAAGCCAATAGCGCGGTGAGCACACTCCACAGGTGAACCTGCGGGTCGATGAAACCGGCCACCAACAACCCCGCAGCAGTACCCAGGATCGAAATCACGATGCTGATCGCAGTGCCCAGCTTGGCCCTGCCTCTCAGGATCCAACGTGCAACTGCCCCAAACAGCCAGGCCACCACCAGCACCACTGGCAAGACCAAAGCCATGCCCCACACCGGTACCTCATGCAAGAACTCAGCGCTCATCGGTTCCTTCTAACCAACACCTGATGGGTCACCAGCCACCGCCGCCACCGCCACCGAAACCACCGCCGCCGGAGAATCCCGAGCCGCCACTGGTGG
>DHWU01000006.1 GCA_002413345.1 Propionibacteriaceae bacterium UBA5174
GCGCTAGCCAGCTTCGCGAGTAAGCGCAGCCGCGTCACGAAGTGAGCGGAAACCAGCGTCCTTCGAAGAAGGTGCCGAGTACCGTGATGTCGCGCAAATGCATCGGGTTGACTGAATAAGGATCTTCGGCGAGCGCGGTGAAAGTCGCTCGTTTACCCGGCCAGATGCTGCCAAGTTCTTCTTCTTTACGCCACGAAAATGCTGCTTCGATGGTGACTGCCCGCAACGCTTCATGGACGCTGATTCGCTCGGCTGGCGCAGCAACGCGGCCTGAGACCGTGCTTCGGTTGACCGCACACCACATGAATCCCAGTGGTGAACTGGGCCCCATTGGTAGGTCGGAGTGGAACGAGAGCCCAATGCCTTGGGCGAGTACGGAAGCGCTGCGCACCATTTCGTCAGCACGTTCGGGCCCAAGCCCAATCTGGCCGTACATGTCGGCGAATTGGGTTGTGTAATACGGGTTCGCGCTTACCAACAGGCCGAGCCGAGCAATGCGTTGAATCTGTTCAGGGGTGGAGTTGGCGAAATGCACGATCACACAACGGTGATCGGTGCGCGGATGCTCTCGCATCGCGTCCTCGAGAGCGTCCAGAAGCACATCAAGGCCAGCATCTCCGTTGACATGGCAGTGAATCTGGTAGCCCGCTTTCCAGAACAGTGACACTCGCTGGCGAAGATGTTCAGGGCTGATCAGCCAGGCGCCAACGTGTTTCGGATCGGGGTTGCCGTCGACATCCAGATAGGGCTGACGCATCTGCATCAGTTGAGAGATGATCGCACCGTCGGCGAAGAGCTTGATCTGATGGTCGAAGAATTCCAGCTTGCCGCTGCCGGGTGGGGCCAGGGCAATCTGGCGCTCGGTGTCGGCAATGGTCTGGTCCAGTGGCACACCGTTATCGACTTGGGCGCGGCCGTCCACCAGGAAGAAGCTGTTGAACGGAGTGTCATCAGCTCCCAAAATCGCCTGGTAGAGCTTCCACAAGTCGGGGGTGAACAGAGCGCCGGGCTCGTTGTAGGCGGTCACCCCATTGCGATGCAAATAGCTCACCATCTGGGTCAGGCCGCGAATCATCAGTTCCGGGGTGAGCAGGTGCGGGGTCAGGGCCGGCAGTAGCAGGTTCATGCCCTGTTCCCACCAATGGCCACCGGGCCAATCGACCATCTCGCTGGCATCACCGTGCCCAGACTGTTGGGCCTCGGTGATGCCAATCAAGTCGGTCGCGGCGGTGTTCAAATACCACTCATGACAGGAACGCTGCCAAATAACGATTGGACGCTTCGGTGCAATCTGGTCGAGATAGGTCCGATTCAAGGATCCGTGCCAAAGCTCGTGATAACCCCACGAAAAGAAGATCTCAGTGTTGCCAGGATCGGTCTGATCGAGCTTGGTCAAAGCTTCAACTAACCGGGAGCGGTATTGGTCTTGGCTCGTGGCAGCTTTGAAAGTACGGTCAGGCAGCACCCAGTCTTCAATCGCGATCACTTCGCTGGCGAGGGTGGAGGCTCCCAGAATCGGATGCAGATGCTGGTCGATCAGCCCGGGGGTGACGGTGGCGCTGGCAAAAGTCGTGCTGTCGACTTGGTAGCTGACGTCGCCGAGTTGGGCCTCAACTTCAGCCAAAGTGCCAATCGCGGCAATGCGAGAATCGTTGACTGCTACAGCTTCGACTCGGGGGGCGCGTTCGTCCATGGTGATGAAACTGCCGAGGTAAACAGTGATCATGGATTTCACCCTAGTGAAGACGCGCCAGCGGCATGACGATTTGCCGTTCTTGGTGGCGTCGCCGATGGATGTCGAGTCTGCCGCGTCAGCTACTCCTGATCGGCGGCGGGTGCGACAGGCTGACGCAAGATGGTGCGCAGCTTCGCCGGTGCAGTCTTGGTGAAGTCGGAGAGGTAGATCTCGTGGTGACGGCCGCGCATCGAAAGTCCGTTGGCCGGAATGAACTCGGTATGCAGCCGGTGGAGCGTCTCAGCTTCAGCATCGAAAGAACCCAGATGCACGGTCTGGACGCAGCGGCCCTCTTCCAGGGTTTCCAACCGCAGTCGGTCCAGAGCCGCCGACACCGCTTTGGCCCTTGAAGCCGAAACTGCGGCGTCGAAAAGTTCAGCGGTGATCCAGTCGGGCACCAGCATCAGCAGCGTCCAGTCCCAGGTCGACTTGTCCAACGCGGTGGTGAAATTGTCAGGGTCTGCGGACGACCACAACCCCTCCAGTGGCATCACTGCGTAGTCGCGACCAAGCTCTTTCTTGCTGGTGAACTTCAACTTGTAGCCGACGCTGAACAGCGCCGAGACTGCTTCAGAGAAGGGGCCAGCGGTATTCGGATCACCGTGGCCATCGATCATCAGGTATTGGAGCGCGGGCACATCGATCAACTCGAAGGTGCCACTAGCTGCCCGGTAGCTGGGCAGAGTCTTCTTAAAGTCGATTTTTTCCATTGCGCTCACGGCTCGAGGATCGGCAGGCAGACCTCGGTCACCCAATTTGCCGGGTTCGGATCTTGGGCCGGGCTGACCCGGTAGATGTTGAACATTCCCTTAGTGCGCAACTCATGTTCTGCCACGTAATCGCACAGGGCTGCGTTCACTTGGTGCATCTGGTCGTAGCTGCCCAGCAGAGTGGCGGCGACCACCTGCTGAGCGGGGAGTTGGCGGCAACTCACCGGTGCAGTGGGCTGGAATGTCTGGGCGACCTGAATCCAGATCTCCACGTCCACGTCGGATTCGGTGTAGGTCTCGTCGTGAAAAGTGGCGCCGCTGAGGCCGCCGAACGGCACCTGGGCCGCGATGAGTTGGGGCATCAGCCGTTGCCAGAGGGCACCCTCGCTGGCGTAGGAGTCGATCACGTCGCGCAGGGAGGCCACCGTCATGGCCGGAATGGTGGTGAGGTGGGCTTCGATCTTCATCTTTGGCTCCTTCAGTCGATGAATGAGGCGTTCCAGCGCGGCCACCCGTTCGCCGGCCTGCGTCAGTTCCCTGGCGAGGTGTTGGCGTTTGGCTTGGAAGTGGTCGGCTAGCCGTGAAGGATCATCGAAAAACTGCAACAACTGGGCCATCTCGGCCACGGTAAAGCCAGCATCGCGCAGGTTGTGGATCTGCTCGGCAATGGCGAGCTGGTCTGGGCCGTAGTAACGGTAGCCCGAGTGGGGGTCCACCCAAGCCGGGTGCAACAGACCATGCTCGTCGTAGTGCCGCAACATCCGCACACTGGTTCGCGCTAGCCGGGAAAAGAACCCGATCTGCAGCAGTCCTTCGCTGTCCATGACGCCACTCGACACCCTCACATCGTGGCAGAGTCAAGGCTGACCGTGTTGATCTCCCGGGTCAGTTCTGGGTGAGATCTACAGGCTGTCGCCCAGATCGCGGCGGAAAGCTGCGGTCAGTTGATCCACCCAGTCACCGATCGGCTCCAAGCGGCCGTAGAAGAAACGCAGGATCTCGGGCTCTTCAATGAACTTCAGCCCGCCAATCAGCTCGCGGTTTTGGTAGAGCCAGTCGATCCGGTCAATGGCGTAGTTGACCTGGCTGAGGGTGAATACCCGTCGCGGCAAGGCCAGCCGTACCAGTTCCATGTTGGCCATCGGTTCGGTGCCATCAGGTTCGCGCTGCTCGCTCAAGGTGCCGCGCTCCATGCCGCGAACCCCCGAAGCGATGTAAAGCGCTGAGGCCAGCGCGCCGGCCGGGTACTGGTTTTGCGGAACATGCGGTAGGAAACGCATCGCGTCCACGTGCGCCCCAAGGCCACCAGCCGGAGTGATCACCGGGATGCCCCGGGCGTCCAGTTCGTTGACCATGTGCTCGATGAACAGCGGACCCTGGTTGATCATGTCCTCATCCATGGTCTCGTCCAGGCCGACGGTAATGGCTTCCATCTCCCGCACCGACATGCCGCCGTAGGTGAGGAAGCCTTCATACATTGGCACCAGGGCGCGCATCTGCTTGTAGATGGCCTCATCGCGAATGCAGATGCCGCCGCCGCGTCCGAAGCCGAGCTTGCGGGCGGAGAAGTAGATGATGTCGAAGCAGTCCGCGATCGCCCGGGTGATCTCGGGAATGCTCATTTCGGCGCACTGCGGCTCGCGGGTCTTGTTGAAGTACAAGTTGTCGGCCAGCAAGGACGCGTCCAGCACGGTGAGGATGCCGTGGTCCTTACACACCTGGGTGGTGTCGCGAATATTGGCCAAGCTGAGTGGCTGGCCGCCGATCAAGTTGGTGCCGGCTTCGATCCGGACGTAGGAGATCGCCTCAGCGCCCTTCTCGGTGATCAGGGCCTGGAGTGCGGCAATATCGAAGTTGCCCTTGAAGAGTTCGTCGGAAGTCACCTGCAGGCCGGCGTCGGTGATCAACTCCAGCACCTCGGCCCCCATCTCGGTGACGTGAGCCTTCGACGTGGTGAAGTGGTAGTTCATCGGCACGAAGGTGCCCGGCTTAACCAGCGACTTGGCCAGAATGTGCTCGGCAGCCCGGCCCTGGTGTGCGGGCAGGAAGTAGCTCATGCCGAACAACTCGACCAGCTTGTTGTACAGCCGGGTGTAGGTGGCCGAACCGGCGTAGGCGTCATCGGCGATCAGCATCGCGGCCTGCTGCTGGTCGCTCATTGCATTCACCCCAGAGTCGGTGAGCATGTCGAGGAAGACGTCCACGTTCTGCAGCAGGAAGGTGTTGTAGCCAGCTTCGGTCATCGCCTTGCGGCGCTCCTCGATCGGAAGCAGGTTGAGCTTTTGAATGATCCGCACCTTGTGCATCTCCAGCGGGAGCTGTTGGCCAGAGAAGAAGGTCACCTTCGCCATTGAAAATCCTTTGTCGATCGGGTTCTAGAGCGGTCAAAGGGTAGCTGGTCACACGGCCTTACGGGTTCAGATTTCCCAGATGTCTCTTGGACGGTCTGGTGGGGTGGGAGTTTGGTGCCAGCGTTGAGGGATCGCTGCCCTCACCGGGCTTGGCATCGGCAGGATTACTTAGGCCGGTTAGCCGCGCTGGCGGCCACGGCGATACCAGAAATTGGCGGGGTCAATTATCGGTTAATCTCACCCCGGCTAGGAGGGGAGCCAGATGGCCGAGTTGGGTGAGCGATTGGTGGCTGAGGCAGCCGAGCTACGGTTTTTTGACTTCGATTTGGAGGACGCCTGGTTGCTCGGCGTCCAGATGCGGGAAGTCGCCGTGGCGGAGGCATTGCCGATTGCGATTGCGATCAGGGTGGGGGAGCAGGAGGTCTTTCATGCTGCGCTACCGGGATCTTGCGCAGATGACGACGCCTGGCTGCAACGAAAGACCAAAGTCGCCCTTTGCTACGGCGAAGCGTCCCTGGCGGTGGGCGAGGGGTTTCGTGAACTGGGCCAAGATTTCGATCTGGATTCGCGCCGTGACCCGATGGTGTACGCCGCTCATGGCGGGGCAATTCCGATCCGGCTTCTCGGTGGGACGGTGATCGGAGCGGTCTGCGTCTCGGGCCTGCCCCACCTGGAAAGCCACGGCTTTGTGGCTCGAATGTTGCGCACCTATCTTGACGACGAGCCAGCGCTCCCGGCGGCCCCAATGGCCGTAGGTAGGCGGTTTCAAAGCTAATCGGTCCCTAGTCGCCTGGACGCTGCGCTGTGCGCTCGGGGCGCGGTCGGAATGAGACGATGGCTGCGACATGTTACTTACCGAGCTACTCACTGACCACGAATCACCGGACCCGGACGCGCTGTACGCCAGCTTCGTGAAGTGGGCGCAAGTCGATGGCCTCAGTCTGTATCCGCATCAGGATGAGGCGATCATCGACATCCTCTCCGGGGCGAACGTGATCGTGACCACCCCAACCGGATCAGGCAAGTCTCTGATCGCGGTAGCGGCGCATTTCGCCAGCCTGGCCGCAGGTGGTCGCAGCTATTACACAGCGCCAATCAAAGCCCTAGTCAGCGAGAAGTTCTTCGCACTGTGTGAGATCTTTGGCGCGGCCAACGTGGGTATGGTCACTGGCGATGCCGCGGTGAACGCCGAAGCGCCAATCGTTTGCTGCACCGCCGAAATCTTGGCCAACATCGCACTGCGCGAAGGCCGTGCCGCCTTAGTCGATCAGGTGATCTTCGACGAGTTCCATTTCATCGCCGACCGCGACCGCGGCTGGGCCTGGCAGGTGCCATTGGTGGAGCTACCTCAAGCCCAGTTCGTGATCATGTCGGCCACTCTCGGGGAGGTCAGCGAACTCGCCAAAGGTTTGGAAAAGCGCACCGGGAGGTCATCGTCAGTCATCGGCGGCGCGGTGCGTCCAGTGCCGTTGGTGTACTCCTGGGCGATCACCGCGATCCACGAGACTATCGCCGAACTAATCAAAGCCCAACAGGCGCCGGTCTATGTGGTGCATGCCACCCAAGGCGGTGCCGTTGATCGGGCCCAGGCGCTGCTGAGCTCGGGCATCGTCGACAAGAGCCATCGCCGTGAATTGGTGGAGGCCATGCAAGGCTTCCGGTTTGCCGGAGGCTTCGGCAAGACCTTGTCGAAGCTGCTGCACGCCGGGATTGCGGTGCATCACGCCGGGATGCTGCCGCGCTACCGGCGCCTGGTCGAAACCCTGGCCCAGCGGGGCCTACTGACCGTGATTTGTGGCACCGACACCCTCGGAGTGGGCATCAATGTGCCGATCCGGACGGTGCTGTTCGCCGCGCTGAGCAAGTTCGATGGGCGCCGGAATCGGATCCTGCGCAGCCGCGAGTTTCATCAGATCGCCGGCCGGGCCGGACGTCCAGGTTTCGACACGGTTGGCTATGTGGTGGCTCAGGCCCCCGACCATGAGGTGGAGAACACCAAGGTGGTGGCCAAATTCGCCGACGATCCCAAAAAGCTCAAGAGCGTGCGGCGTAAGAAACCGCCCGAAGGCCAGGTGAACTTCACTGAAGCAACGTTCACCAAACTGATCGAGTCGACCCCAGAAGTGCTGCGTCCTCGAATGCGGATCAGCCACGCCATGTTGTTGAATTTGCTGCAACGTGACGAAGACACCGGCGCGGCCTTGGTGAACTTGATTGATGCCAGTATCGGCGAGCGCAAGGTGCGCCAGGGATTGCTTCGCCGAGCCGCAGCGATGGGTCGCTCACTAATCCGGGCCGGGGTAGTGATCAGGTTGGAAAGCCCTACCGCAGGCGGACGCCGTTGCGCCTTGGCCGTTGATCTGCAAGATAACTTCGCGCTCAACCAGCCGTTGAGTGCGCTTTCGTTGGCCGCGATCACTGGGCTCGACGAGGCGTCCGACAGTTACTGCCTGGATGTGGTCTCGGTGATCGAGGCGACTTTGGAAGACCCCAAAGTGATCCTCTTTGCCCAACAGTTCAAGGCCCGCGGGGAGGCGGTGGCGGAGCTGAAAGCCGACGGCTACGACTACGAAGAGCGCACCGAACTGTTGGAGCAGGTGAGCTGGCCGCGGCCGCTCCAAGAACTTCTTGAGTACGTCTACCAGCGCGAATTGGCAACTCATCCCTGGCTTGCCGAAACCGCGATCAGTCCGAAATCGGTGGTTCGCGATCAGTTTGAGCGGGCCATGACCTTTGGCGAATATGTGGCGTTTTACAAGCTGCAACGCAGTGAAGGGCTGTTGCTGCGTTACCTGTCTGATGCCTACCGAGCGCTACGCCAGACCGTGCCCGAAGCTGCCCGCAGCGAAGAGTTGGGCGACTTAATCGAATGGCTTGGTGAGGTCACTCGACTCACCGACAGCTCGCTATTGGACGAATGGTCGGCGCTGACCAGCCTCTCCGGCACTGCCGCAGATTTGGGTGAGGTGCCGCCACCCGAACGCACCGTCACCGGCAACGCCCGCGCCTTCAAAGTGTTGGTGCGTAATGCGATGTTCAGACGGCTCGAACTGGCCGCCGCTGACGATGTGGACGCCCTCGCCGCGCTGGAATCCGGACCTGGGATCGAGATGACCAGGGCCGACTGGGACGAGGCGCTAGGCCAGTATTGGGACGAGCATGATGAGTTGCCAACCGGACCAGATGCCCGCGGACCAGGTTTCTTGGTGATCGAGGAGGCTCAACGGGTTTGGCAGGTGCGTCAGATCGTCGACGATCCGCAAAGCAACCACGATTGGTCGATCACTGCCCAGATCGATCTCGACGAATGCGACGAGGCCGGCGAACTAATGGTGCACACGCTCAGCTTTGGCCGTCTGGACGGCTGAGGAGGCCGCGCCGAATCAGAGGGCTGGGTGGCGTTGCGAAAGATATTCGTCGCCGACCATTTGCTGCAGTTCCAGGGCTTCCAATAGCTGCGGTGCGGCCTGCTTAGCCAAGCTCGGCCCGATCAAGGGCACATCCACGCTCAACTCGCCGCGATATTCCAGCACCGCGCCCCGCCCGCCGGACGCCAGGCGGACCGTCCCGACTAGCTTGGCTGGCAGCCCTTCCACCGTGATGGACGCGGTGCCGTGATAACCCTGATCGGCTTGGTCGGTGGCAGCAGCCCAGATGATCTGGTCGGTGATCGCCAGCTTCGGGCCAGCTAGTTTGGCAATCGCTGAGGGTGTCTTGAGTACTCGTCGCGAGGAGGTGGTCAGGCCTTCGACCCGCACCTGGTGATCCAGGGGATGGGTGGCTAGGCACACCGCGGCCAAAAACACCGGATCGATGAGCATAGCGAATGCCTCAGCTGGGGAAGTGGCGAAATCGTTGCTGGCGTGGATCTGCATACCTCAATGCTGTCTGGGTAGGGTGGCTCAGGTCTAATCGACTGAGGAGCTGTTTTGTCCACCCAGGCATCGTCGGGAGCCACCGGCGCGCTAGAAGCACTTATTTCCCAAATTTCCCCCCTGGTGACGCCAGCGCAGCTTGAACTGGTGCGTTGTTACCTGGCACAACTGGCTGAGGCCGAATTGGGTCAGGTGGATCCGGCTGCCGTGGCAGCCACCGCCGCGGCCCAGCTTGAATTCGGAGTGGTACGCAAACCCGGCGAAACCCTGCTGCGAGTGTTCACCCCGCAGCAATGGGACGCTCGGGGATCAACCATTGCCCTAGTGATAAGCGACGATCAGCCGTTCCTGGTCGACACCGCAGTGATGGAACTCACCAATCAGGGCTGGAGTCTGCGTGGGCTGTATCACCCCACGGTGTCGGTGCGCCGAGATGCCCATGGGGAGTTGACCGAATTTGGTACTGGTGAGCAGGTTGAAGCCTGGCTTGTGTTGGAAATCTATCCACCGCTCGGTCACGCCTCCGAAGAGCTGGCACCGGAATTGAGCTCGGGTTTGCAGTGTCGGCTCAATGAACTAACGATGACCGTGGCGGACTGGCACCCGATGCTGGATCGCTGTCGGCAAGCCGCCGATGAACTGCGCAGTGACGATTCTGCCCAGGCCAAGACTGCGGTGGAATTGCTGGACTGGTTGGCCGCGGGGAACTTCGTCTTTGTTGGTTACGCCCACTACACCGGAGACACCAGCGCTTTGACTCCCACCCCGGGTAGCGGGCTGGGCATTCTGCGCGCTGAGACCCAGATTGATCGAGTCAACCTGCCGTTCGCCGGTGATCGCGACGTACTGGTGCTGGTTCGAGATCGACGACGTTCGCCAGTTCACCGCCCGGCCTATCTGACTCACCTCGCGGTGCGCCGATACACCGAAGCCGGCAGTCTGATCGGTGAGCACCGCTTTTTGGGGTTGTTGGCCATCGACGCCTATTCGGAATCAATTTCGACGATCCCGGTCTTGGCCGAGAAGTCCGCCGAATTGCTGGCCGACACCGGTTTTGAGCCGAACTCCTACGGTTGGAACGCGGTGCGTAAGGTGATCGCCACCTACCCCCGGGATGAGTTGTTCGAAGCCAGCGTTGCCGAACTGGCGCCGACCATAGCCGCGATCACCGCGATCCAGGAGCGTCGTCAAGTTCGGGTGTTTCTGCGGCGGACCCGCTTCAGTGGCTTCGTTACCGCCCTGGTGTTCATTCCGCGCGACCGCTACGACACTGCCACTCGCCTGCGGGTGCAGCAGATTCTGTTGGACGAGCTCGGCGGCGCGGAGGTTGAATACACCACCTTGGTGAGCGAATCAGTGCTCTCGCGGCTCTTCTTCGTGATCCGCCTGGGCCCGGATGCGCCAGCTGAGGCTGATGTCGCCGGGATCAGTGCGGCTTTGGCTAAGGCATGCCTCAGCTGGGAGGACCAGTTCACTGACTTGGTGGCCAACCTGCCAAGTGAACAGCGCGGAGTTGAGTTCAGCGAAGGCTACGAGGCTGACTTCACCCCGGCCGTAGCCGCGGCTGACCTGACCGAAGTCAATCAGCTGGTCGGCCCGCACGATCTGCGGCTGGTGATCACTGAAGTCAGCGATCCCGAGGATCCGGCCGATTTGCGGTTGAAGGCCTTCACTGAGCAGGAAATGAGCCTGACTAAGGTGATGCCGCACCTGTCGGTCTTGGGCGCAGAGGTGGTCGACGAACGTCCCTACGCCTGGAACCTTCGCGGCACTCGAGTGCAGATCTACGACTTTGGGCTGCGTCTCCCCGTCGGGGTGAGGTGGGACGCGGGCTCGCGGCAGCGTTTCGCCGATGCCTTCGAAGCGTCGTGGACCGGGCGTTGCGAGGCCGGCACCTTGAATCGGCTGGTCGTGCCAGCTGGGCTCACCTGGCAGCAGGTTGACTATCTGCGTTGTATCTCGCGCTATCTGCAGCAAGCAGGCGTCCCGTTTGGGCAGACCTATATCGCTGCCGCAGTCAACGCTAACCCGGAGATCGCAGCCGAGCTGGTGGCCGCCTTTGAGATCAAGTTCAAGCCTGACGCCTTCGCTACCGCAGCGGGGCGAGCCGATGCCCTGGCCCAGTGCTATGCCCGGTTGGACGCTGGTTTGGACTCAGTGGCCAGCCTCGATCAGGATCGGATTTTGCGGGCGATCAAGGCAGTGATTACGGCTGCAGTGCGCACAAATGCCTTCACCGGCAATCCGGTGTTGGCGATCAAATTGCTTCCCGACCAGCTCGACCTGCTGCCCCAACCCCGGCCAGCCTTCGAAATCTTCACCTACTCACCCCGGCTGGCCGGCGTCCATCTGCGGTTCGGCAAGGTTGCCCGTGGCGGCCTGCGCTGGTCGGATCGCCGCGAAGACTTCCGCACTGAAGTGCTCGGGCTAGTTAAAGCGCAGATGGTGAAGAACACCGTGATCGTGCCGGTGGGTGCCAAAGGTGGCTTCGTGCCACTGAAGCCGCCCGCAGCCACTGATCGGGCGGCTTGGCTGGCTGAAGGGCTTGCCTGTTACCGGTTGTTTATCGATGCGCTGCTTAGCCTCACCGACAACATCGTGGACGGTGCGGTGGTGCCACCAGAACAGGTACTGCGTTACGACGGCGATGACCCTTACCTGGTGGTTGCCGCCGACAAGGGCACCGCAACCTTCTCCGATGAGGCCAACGAGATCGCCTTGAAACGTGGTTTCTGGCTAGGTGACGCGTTCGCGTCGGGTGGATCTGCTGGCTATGACCACAAGGCGATGGGGATCAC
>DHWU01000014.1:0-6911 GCA_002413345.1 Propionibacteriaceae bacterium UBA5174
GAGCCGATGAAGCCAGCCACGAACAAGTTTCTCGGCTTGTCGTAGATGGCCAAGGGAGTGTCTACCTGCTGCAGTACTCCGTTATTCATTACCGCGACTCGGTGGCCCATGGTCATGGCTTCCACTTGGTCATGAGTCACGTACAAGGTGGTGATGTCGAGCCGAGACTGCAAAGCCGCGATCTGGGCTCGGGTAGACACCCGCAACTTGGCATCAAGGTTGCTGAGCGGTTCGTCCATCAAGAACACCTGGGGTTGGCGAACGATGGCCCGGCCCATAGCAACCCGCTGTCGCTGACCGCCAGAAAGTGCCTTCGGCTTTCGAGTGAGGAACTCTTCTAGGCCCAACAGTTTGGCCGCCTTGGTCACCCTTTCATCACGTTCGGGTTTAGGGATGCCGGCCATCTTCAAGGCAAAACCCATGTTTTCGGCGACGCTGAGGTGCGGATAGAGCGCATAGTCCTGAAAGACCATCGCGATGTTGCGGTCCTTTGGACGTAGTCCAGTGACGTCACGATCGCCGATGAAGATCTTGCCGCTGTCGAGTTCCTCAAGGCCAGCGAGCATTCGCAAGGTGGTGGACTTCCCGCAGCCAGATGGCCCCACCAAGACCATGAATTCGCCGTCTCCGATCGAGAGGTTCAGCTTGTCGACCGCAGGATGATCGGCTCCTGGGTACACCTGGGTTGCATCTTCAAAAGTCACTCCGGGCATGAGCACACAATCCTTTCCACGGGCAGGTACGTGCCCGACGATCCGTAGTGGAAAATTGGCCGCTGCAATGCGTCCGTTGTCATCCTTGCACGCGGGGTCCAACGATGTGCTGCGTCCCGGTAGGCGGAGGCCGCAGGGGAGTCAAGTAGGCTCAGCGAGTGAGCGATGCCAAGCAACAACCCGCTGGCCAGCCCGAATCGGAGCTGAGTGAAGCGCAGGCTTCGACGATTGTTGCGGTCACATCAAGACAATCCCGGGCGCAATCCAAACTGGGCAGTGAACTCGGAGAGGCCGGCCCGGCTGAGTGGTGGCAGGATCCCTCCATCCCCTGGAACCATCAGCCGACCCGTGCGGACTTGGCATGTTTCGGCTGGTTGAGTGCCGCTGCGGTCTACGGGATCGTGATGTCGGTGTTGCGGCCGGGACTGCTGGCGTCGGCGCCCATGGTGCTTGCCGCTCAGGGTTCTTGGAGTGGCGTGATCCTCACCGGAGCCTTGGCCCGAACCGGCGAAGTTGGTTGGGCGCCGGTCTGGATTTTGGCCACTTTGGGTTTCTTGAAGTTCGACTGGATCTACTGGTGGGCCGGAAGGCTTTGGGGCCGCGACCTGATCGAGGTGTGGTCGGGACGCTCGGAGCGTGCCCGTCGGATCAATGCCCAAGCCGAGAAGTTTGCCCGGCGGTTTGAGACATTGGCCATCGTGGTCAACTTCTTGCCGATTCCACTGCCCAGAGCGGTGATCCTGGTGGTTCTCGGCGAGGCTGGCACCAGCTTGAAGAAGTTCCTTACGGTTTCAGTGATCACCTCCTTCATCACCACTGGGTGCTACCTGGCAGTTGGCTTCTGGATCGGCGAGCCGGCGGTTGATGCCATGGCCCTTTACGGCAAATACCTTTGGTACGTCTCGATAGCCATCTTGGTGGCGATCATCGCCAAGCAGACTCCACTCGTGAAGAAGGCCCCGCCAGGTTTGTGGTCAGCATTGGGTTTGTTGGGCATCCTGCTTGGCGTGATCGCAGTGGTGGTCACCGTAGCTGGGTAGTGGCTGGGCGATCTTCGCCCAGTTAGATATTCCACATTGTTGGTCAACTGGGTACGGTGTTCGCGGAAGTCTGGCGGCTTCAGCGAGGGGGATGCGCACCATGCGGGCTGCGGCGCGTACTTGGGGCTTTGGGCTGGCGTTACTGGCGTTGCTGGTGCTGGGATTGCCGGCAACCTGTGCCCAAGCCGATGGCTGGATCGAGATCACCGCCACTGGCTCGGTACTGAAGCCAAATGGTTCGGTGTGCAGCGATGGTACGGCCGACCTGTATTTCTACGACGTGACTGGTCAACACTGGCAGAACGAGGGCGAGGCCGCCTGGCAGGGCTCAGCTACGGGTACCTTCGAGATCACCAAAAACCTCGAACCGGGAACCGCGATTACGTTGAGTGTTGAGTGTGCCGACGCAGATGTGAATGGCGACTGGGTCTGGTACGGCGCAGCGACCGAGACCAGCGTGCCGACCAGCGAAAACTCGAAAACCATCACCAGCACCGAAACCAGCTACAACTTCGAGCCAATCTCGGTGTCGGCGGGGGAGTCGTTGGTGATCACTGGAAAGGTTGCGCGATCCGATGATGGCGGCCGCTGCGACAACGGCCGTGTCTACCTCCAGAAATACAGCGAGTCGACTGGCTGGGGCTTCGTTACGAATTCGTCTAGTGGGCTGTCCGCTTCTGATGGGGTCTTCTCAATCTCCTCCGCACGGTTGAGCAAAGGCGACAGCTTCACCGTCAAGGCCGTCTGCTGGGACGGCGGCTACTCCCCGGTGTGGTACTTAACTGGTGCGACTGCGCCGGGGGCGCCGACTTCGTCGAACTCTGGCACGGTCACCCTGGGTGGGCAAGACCTCGATGTCGGAACTCTGACCGTGGCGAAGACCGCAAGGGTCAGTGGGAAGTTCTTGCTGGCAGATGGTTCCGTCCTGCCAGCCACTGATACCGGAGGCATTCGGGCCTACGCCCGTCTGTGCGAGGTAGCTGTCGCGTGCACTGAGCAGAACTCAAGTTATGAGCTGAATGGAAATGCTGCCGGAGTGTTTTCGGCCGAGGTCCTGGCCGGAAGCTACGACCTTTGGGTCTACGCCCGGGGCGAGGGTGACCACAGCTATCCGGAAACGGTGAAAAAGATCCCCGGCTTGGTGGTGCCTGCTGGCGGTCTGACTGGTCTGGCCATTCGGACCGCAGAGGGGCCTGCGGCGACCAACTCGGGCGCGGCGATCATAGGCACTCCGAAGTTCGGCGCCGTTCTGACTGCAAATCCTGGAACCTGGGATCTTCACGGCTATCCGAATCCTGCGGTATCGCTGGGCTACCAATGGAGCGTCAACGGTCAACTGCGTTCGACTGCGGCCACCTACAAGGTGCAGTTGGGTGATTTAGGCAAGGAGCTGAGGCTACGCCAGACAGCTGGCCGCAGTGGTTTCGTAACCGGGGCAGTTGAGTTGGCCAGGTCGGTGCCCGAGGATCGGGGATCCTCGAAGGTCGCTGGGGCGAAGTTTGCCAAGTTGAAGAAGGGCAAGAAGGGTTCGGTCAAAGTGACGATCAAGGCCGGTTCGCGACCTACTGGAACGATCACGGTTGCTGAAGGATCCCGGCGGCTGGGCACTGCAACACTCTTGACCAAGCACAAGGGGACTGTGACGGTGAAGTTCAGTTCGCTGAAGAAGGGCAAACACACCCTGACGCTCGCCTTCAGCGGCAACGCAAGTTACCGCGGGACGGCGAAGGCCATGAAGGTGAGGGTGAAGTAGTCGCTTTGAGCTGTGGTCCTCGGTTGGGCGAACAGCTGGAGCCTCCGACAGGAATCGAACCCGCGACCGTCCGCTTACAAGGCGGGAGCTCTACCAACTGAGCTACGGAGGCAATGGGGCGTTTGCCCCGAGGCACCATTGTGCCAAAAGTCACCAGGGTGCGCAGACCACTGTTGAGTGTGCCCGGCGATTCCGGCGCTCAGCGATACTTGAGCGTCGCGGAAAACCTCATCGGGTTCCCACAGCGGCGAGAAAAGCTACCCCGTCGCCAGTGAGCTCAGCGGTTTCACCGGCGGCCAAGAAGCTGGCCTGGCCATGAGTCAGATCCAAGGCGTCACCAGCGTCGGAAAGCGTGAGTGAGCCGGAGATCGTCAGCAGCACTCGCGCAGATCCAGCTCCCGGCAGAGGAACTGAACGCCCAGCTGGGTCCAGCCGCCAAACCGCAAACTCTGGACAGTCGGCGGGATAGCGCTGCACGCCTTCGCTGATCTGTTCGGGGTGAGTGATTTCGGGGTCAATGGGATCAAAGTTGACCACCTTGATCAGCTCACACACGTCGACGTGTTTTGGCGTCAGACCGCCTCGGATCACGTTGTCCGAATTCGCCATCACCTCAACGCCGGTGCCACGCAGGTGGGCGTGCATATGCCCAGCAGGCACGAACACTGCTTCGCCAGGCTGCAAGACGACGCGGTTCATCAGGAGCGCGGCCAAGATCCCGGGGTCGGCGGGGAATACTTCGTCCAGTTCGATCACGGTACGCGCGAATTCGCCGACCGCTCCAGAATCATCCTTGTGCGTGACCGCTGCCGCACAGACCAGTTCGGACAGCTGAGCGCGTTCTCCGGTGAGGCTGAGGACGTCGAGGAATACCTGCTCTACGGCAGCCGCGCCCCGACGTTCCGAGAGCGGTCCGATCACCGAGGTCAGCTCATCGGCAACCCCGAGTCCGGTGAACAGGGCCACGGTTTGGCGGGGATCGCGAAAGCCGGACAGCGTGTGGAACTCGTCCAGCGCAATCAGGATTTCGGGCTTTGGCCAACTGTCCCGGTAAGTCCGCTCTGGCGCGTCGAGGGCAACCTTGGCGGCTTGCTCGCGTTCAAATCCCGCTTCCGCCTGGGCCCTGGATGGATGTGCTTGCAGGCTCAATGCGTGCCGAGCTGACAACACTTTCAATAGATAGGGCAGCTGGTCGCCGAAGTTGGCGCGGCTGGCGTCGCCGAGAACCTCGGGATGCTCGCTGATTAGGTCATCCAAGTCGGTTCCAGCCGCATTGGCTGGTGCTGAAGGATGCGCCCCCAACCAATACTCAGCGAAGGGAGTGCTGGTGGCCGGCGAGCCCAACAGCTCAGGGATCGCGTTGGTCGTGCCCCAGGCGTAGTGCTGAGCCGCCCCCTGCAATCGCAGCATTCTGATAATCCTCACTGATCGGCAGCTGGTCGCCCGAAGGCCAACGAGGAGTCTATCGCCTTGTGTCCAGAATCGGTCTTGGTCTGGGGCGGCGCCTGTGTTTGGTGAGCAAATGACATAGATGTCGTTTCGGGGGTAATCTGAGGCCATGTCATCTGCTGCGCCGATCGTCGATACCGGTCTGAGTCACGAGCAGGCCGCAATTCTTGATTTCGAGAAGAACTGGTGGTCACTGGCTGGCTCGAAGGAATCCGAGATCCGGGAGCGGTTCGACCTTTCACCGACCCGGTATTACCAGTTGTTGAACTCGTTGATCGATTCCCCTGAGGCCCTTCAGCACGACCCGCTCTTGGTGAAGCGGCTACTTCGGCAGCGCAGCACCAGGCAGCGAGAACGCACGGCGCGCCGGCTTGGGGTGCAACTGGGCGGTTGAGCGCGACCGAAAGTGTCCGCCCAGACCGTGCCTGCCACCTAGACGCTCTCGGAATTCCGAGGGCGTCTTTTGCGTCTTCTCCCGAGCTCGTGAGAGTCGTGCCAAATCCGGGGTTGATGGGTGCCAAGCCGGGTCCTAGACGTTTGCACTCTCGGTGTGCGAGTGCTAAAAATGGGGCTAGCACTCTCGACGTGAGAGTGCCATTGTCTGATTCGATGAGATCTTCGCGGATCGTGCCGAGATCGGTCATCAATCTAAGACTTCATAGTTCACCGCGGGGCCGCGGCCCCCAGAGACGCCAAAGGATTGCCGAACAGACATGGCGAAACTGATTGAGTTCAACACTGAAGCCCGCCGCGGCCTGGAGCGGGGAATGAATACCCTCGCTGATGCCGTGCGAGTGACCCTCGGCCCGAAGGGTCGGAATGTGGTCTTGGAGAAGAAGTGGGGCGCCCCCACGATCACCAACGATGGCGTGTCCATCGCCAAGGAGATCGAGTTGGAGGACCCCTACGAAAAGATCGGCGCTGAGCTGGTCAAAGAGGTCGCCAAGAAGACCGACGATGTCGCTGGCGACGGCACCACCACGGCAACCGTCATCGCACAGGCGATGGTGCGCGAAGGTTTGCGCAATGTCACCGCTGGTGCCAACCCGATGAGCTTGAAGAAGGGCATCGAGAAGGCCGTGGCCGCGATCGTTGCTGAGCTTGGCGTGCAGGCGATCGAAATTGAGACCCGCGAGCAGGTTGCTGCCACGGCTTCAATCTCCGCTGCAGACACCACCGTCGGCGAGATCATCGCTGAGGCGATGGACAAGGTCGGCAAAGAGGGTGTGATCACCGTCGAGGAGTCGAACACCTTCGGACTCGAGTTGGAACTCACCGAGGGGATGCGCTTCGACAAGGGTTTCATCTCGCCGTACTTCGTGACCGACGCCGAGACAATGGAAGCCGTTCTAGACGACCCCTACATCTTGATCGCCAACGCCAAGGTTTCTAGCCTGCGTGAGCTGCTGCCAGTGTTGGAGAAGGTCGCACAGTCGGGCAAGCCACTGTTGGTAATCGCTGAGGACACCGACGGCGAAGCGCTCGCTGGCCTGATCGTCAACAAGATCAAGGGCACTTTCAAGTCGGTGGCGGTCAAGGCCCCCGGCTTTGGTGACCGACGCAAAGCCATGCTCGCTGACATTGCCATCCTCACCGGTGGTCAGGTAGTCAGCGAAGAGGTCGGGCTGAAGCTGGATGCGGTCACTCTGGAACTATTGGGCCGGGCGCGTTCGGTCACCGTGACCAAGGACGAGACCACCATCGTTGATGGTGCAGGTGATGCTGAGCAGATCGCTGGTCGAGTCGCGCAGATCCGTCGCGAGATCGAGAATTCCGATTCCGATTATGACCGCGAGAAGCTGCAGGAGCGACTGGCCAAGCTGGCTGGCGGCGTTGCAGTAATCAAGGTCGGCGCGGCCACCGAGGTCGAACTGAAAGAGCGCAAGCACCGCATTGAGGACGCCGTCCGTAATGCTAAGGCTGCGGTCGAAGAGGGCATCGTCCCCGGTGGTGGCG
>DHWU01000014.1:7150-7417 GCA_002413345.1 Propionibacteriaceae bacterium UBA5174
AGGGCATCGTCCCCGGTGGTGGCGTGGCGCTGCTGCAGGCTGCGGCCACGGTTGCCGGCGTCGAAGGTCTTGTCGGTGACGAGGCAACCGGTGCGCAGATCGTGTTCACGGCTTGCTCTGCCCCGCTGAAGCAGATCGCAATCAACGCCGGGCTCGAAGGTGGCGTGGTTGCTGAGAAGGTTTCCAACCTGCCCGCCGGTGAAGGTCTGAATGCGGCCACGGGCGAATACGTGAAGATGGTTGAGGCTGGCATCATCGATCCGGCCA
>DHWU01000014.1:7670-31637 GCA_002413345.1 Propionibacteriaceae bacterium UBA5174
TCGATCCGGCCAAGGTCACCCGCTCCGCGCTACAGAATGCGGCTTCGATTGCGGCGCTGTTCCTGACTACCGAAGCGGTCATCGCTGACAAGCCGGAGAAGGCTTCGGCCATGCCGGCTGGCGATGACGGTATGGGCGGAATGGGCGGCATGGGCTTCTGAGCCTCGCGCTCCAACAACTAAGCCGGGCCGGTCACCTTAGGGTGGCCGGCCCGTTTTGTTTCTCGATTCAGGGGAGCTGGCGGGTTTGACTCAGCGTGTCGATGCATTGTGTCGGGTGCACTGGCTGATCATTGATCCATGAGCGGCCTGCTTGAGGTGATCGCCTTGCATCCTGCCGACGCTGAGCGGGCCGAGGCCGGTGGTGCAGACCGGGTGCAAGTCTGCGGAACCATGGAATCTGGCGGGTTGTCGCCGACGCCGATGATGGTGTCTGACGTCCGCCGGGTCACGTCACTCGAGATTCGGGTATTGGTGCGGCTCAGAGACGGCTTCACCACCGACGGCGGCGAGGCTGTCCGGCTGCGAGGTTTGATGGCCAGCTATCTCGAAGCTGGCGCGGACGGAATGGTGCTTGGATTCCTCAATGCTTTGGGTGAGGTGGATGTCTCGCTACTCACTGAGCTATTGGGCGAGGAACAGTGGCCGTGGACCTTCCATCGAGCAGTTGATTCCTGTTTGGAGACGGATCGCGCCTGGTCGGCACTTCAACGGCTACCTCGGTTGGATCAGGTGCTCACGGCAGGTTCGGCCAGGGGAGTGGAATACGGTTTGGGTGACCTGATCGCGCGAGCCAAGACAGATCCTTGGGCGGCCGCCACGATCATGGCAGGTGGTGGCCTGAAGCCAGAGCATGTGCCGTGGCTGGCCCGGGCGGGGGTGCGATCTTTCCAGATCGGAACCGCAGCCCGTCCCGATGGCACTTTCAAGGCTTATGTGGATTCAGGCCTGGTGCGCTCGTGGCGCAATCTAATCGATGAGGAGACCCGCCACCGGGCTTCGTGATCCAAGCTCAGGATTCTGCGCGAACGCTCTCGGTGCTTGGCTCCACATGGACAAAAGTCGTTGCACCGGGCAGGGCTTCATCGACTGCAGTCTCGATGGCGTCAGCCACGTCGTGGGAGCGGCGCACCGTCCATTCGCCAGGCACTGCCACGGTCACGTATACGAACCGCTGCCGGCCGGATTCGCGGGTTCGAAGCTGGCTGATCTCGGCACGATCGTCGTCGCAGGCGGCAGCGACAACGGCGGAGACCAAAGCCTGCTCGTCGTCAGGCAAGGCACTGTCGAGCAGCCCAACCACTGAGCGGCGCACGAGAGTGAATCCGGTGAACAGAATATTGATCCCGACCAGAATCGCGATGATTGGATCCAGAATCGTCCAGCCGGTGAGGAGCACCAAACCGATGGCTACCAACACTCCCACTGAGGTCCAAACATCGGTCAGTAGGTGTTTGCCGTCGGCCTCCAAGGTGATTGAGCGGTGCTGCTTGCCTGCACGGATCAACAACACTCCGGTGCCGAGGTTCAGCAGGCTGGCCACCAGCGAGAGCGCCAGGCCTAGCCCCAACTGTTCAGGAACCACCGGGTTCATTAGGCGCAGGACGGCGCCGTAGATGATGCCGCCAGCGGCGACGAAGATCAGGGTGCCCTCGACTGCTGCCGAAACGTATTCAGCCTTTCCATGACCGAAATCATGGTTCTTGTCTGCAGGCTTGGCGGATAGCCGCATAGCCCACATCGCCACAATCGCAGCGACTAGGTTCACCGTTGATTCCAAGGCGTCGGACCACAGACCCACCGAGTTGGTGATGACTGCAGCGGATCCCTTGATGGTCACGGTGAGGATCGCGGTGATAATCGAAAGCCACAAGAACCGTTCTAGATACCGGCTTTGTGTCGAATGGTCGGCAGTGGCTGCTGAAGATTGCACCAAGTCATTCTACCGGGAGGGTGGACTCCTCGATTACGCCAAGGTCGAGCGGCCAGATCAGGGGCTGAGAGACCAATTCCGCCAACTGAAACAGGTTGTGCGGCCAGACCGGGATCGGTTCGGCACTCAGTGATGCCAGGGGTAGCCACGACCAGCCGTCCAAAGTGATTTGCTCGTCTTCAGTGAGCCCGTCCTGGGTTGGGTCAAATCGGTTCTCGAGGTGCAGGACGAAGAAGTCTTCACGCTGAGTGAGGATCTGGTCGGAGAACCCATGGATCACTTCCCGGACCGCCACTGGTCCGAGTAGTTGCTCAGCCCCGATCTGCAATCCGGTTTCTTCCAGAACCTCCCGCACAGCGGCTTCGGCGGCGTTCTCTCCGGGGTCAATTCCGCCTCCGGGAGTCATCCACCAGCGACTATTGGGAATCCCGGGATCAGTGTCGGCCAGCAAGAGCACCGTTTCGGCACAGACGATGACGACCCGCGCCGCGCAGCGGTGCTTGCGGGGTCGCTCTGCCGGTGCCACGGGGGTGAAGGTGCGGCGGCGAAAAGGCTGGGTCGGCACGGTCGGGTCACTCATCGTTGCTGGGGAGGTTCCTGATTGCGCAGGGCGTTCCACACAATCAGTGGTGTGATCAGGGTGAGGCTCCAACAGCCGATCAGGGAAACGGTCGCGAAGGTATCCCAAAGGCCAAGGCTCGCATCTGCCACAACGCTGATCAACCAGACCCCAGCGATCAGCATCGCTGCGATCAGGAACCCCCTGCGTACGGCCACTCGTCGGTATCTGATCTGAGCCGAGGCGACCCACGCCACGACAAATGCGAGTGGCGAGATCGGCCAGGCGAACATCCCAATCACTAAGGGGACTAGCACCCACGCAGTGGTTTCTTGGAGGGCTTCACCAATGGTTGTCGAAGACTGGGTGGGGGCGGGCGGCTGGTTTGGGTTTGGGCCGACCCAAAGCGGGGCTGAGGGAAATCCAGCTGGGTTCAATTGTGCGGACGGGTCTATCACAGGTTCGACTGGCAGATACCCAGTCAGGGCAGGGCTAGGCGCGGCGAACGGTTCTTCGGGGCTGCGATCAGTTGCCGAAGCCGTAATGGTGGTGAGTGCCGTGGTCGCTGACTCGAAGGGCAGCTTCGGGTTGCGCTCAGGGGCTGTTGCTGGGGTCAGAGTGCGCAGGTCGGGGGTGGCTTGTGCCGGTGGTGTGAAGCTGGGTTCTTCGCCGACAACGCCCGACTCGAGCACCGGAACTGGTGCTGCTGCGGCGAGTTCCTCAGCCGCGGGTGCGACAAAGGCCGTCGGGCGCTGGGTCGGCGCGTACTCGGGTCCGTCGGTCCAATCGGCCATGACTGAATGGTACGCGGCTAATCGGGTGTGCCCCTCGCTGGCATTGCCGATAAGCTGACGGCTACCGGTGAAAACAGCTCAGGAGTGAGAATCATGCCTGTGGGCAAGGTGCGTTACTACGACGCGGAGAAAGGCTTTGGCTTCCTCTCTAAAGACGATGGAGGCGAAGACGTCTACGTCCGCGCTGCCGCGCTGCCTGAAGGCGTGACCACTCTGCGACGTGGGCAGAAGGTCGAATTCGGCGTCGTTGAGGGCCGTAAAGGCGAACAGGCCCTTTCGGTGCGGCTTTTGGACGCACCGCCGTCGCTTTCAAAGGCGTCACGCAAGTCGGCTGAGCAGATGGCGATCATCGTCGAGGATGTGATCAAGATGCTCGACGGTCTTGGCAACGGGTACCGGCGTGGGCGCTACCCCGATTCCAAAGTTGCAGGAAAGACTGCCGCGGTCTTGCGGGCTGTTGCCGACGAATTGGAGCTGTGACCTTGACTACCAGCATCGCTGAGTTGGATCCCGCTTGTGCTGAGGCCGTCGAACAGGCCCGGTCTGCGGCGGTAGGTCGTGCCGGCGTCCTGGAAGTCGGCGAGTACCTCGGGGTAGCTGCGGACGACGCCAGGGTGGCCACCCACCTGTTCGCTTGCGTGCACCCTGGCTATCCAGGCTGGCGCTGGTCGGTGACGGTAGTCCGCGCAGCCCGAGCGCGAGTAGTGACCGTGTCGGAAGTCACTTTGATCCCTGGCGAAGGTGCGTTGCTGGCACCAGCCTGGTTGCCCTGGGCTGAGCGGGTTGAAGCCAAGGACCTTACCCCTGGAGTGATCGCACCGACCGCAGCGAATGACGCTCGCCTGGAACCTGGCTACACCGGTGGCGAAGCGGCGGCTGACGCCGATCCTGCTGAGGCCAGCCAAATCCGCGCAGTTGTTGCCGAACTCGGGCTGGGTCGGGAGCGTGTCCTTTCGCCGATCGGACGTGACCAGGCCGCCGAACGCTGGTTATCTGGGCCCGGTGGGCCGGACACTCAGATGGCATCGCAGGCGCCAGCCGAGTGTGCCACCTGCGGATTCCTGATTCGCGTGTCGGGAAGCCTTGGGCGGATCTTCGGCGTCTGCGCTAACGAGTTGTCTGCCGCTGATGGTGCGGTGGTGAGTCTGGACCATGGTTGTGGCGGTCACTCAGATGTTGCTGAGCCAAGCCACGGTGTGGATCTGTCAGCTCCGATCTGGGACACGATCAGTGTCGATGAGGGGCTCTTCGACTGAGGCTTGACCAGGTTGTCTGCGGTGGCGCCGAGTAAGGCTCACGGCCAAGCCGAGGGCACCTAATGCGCTCCCAGTGATTGCCACGTACAGGTACCAGAGGTTGCCGGCGGCGGCTAGGTAATCCCTGGCGAACCAGCACACAATTGCACTCACCGCGAAGCTGGCGGTCCCCGCGCTGACCACGGCCAATCCATCAGGGTCCAGAGCGCGCACCGGGGCCTGTTTGAGTATCTGGCGGTATCGCGAAGTATTTTGCGCCACGGACAGTCACCTTAGTTGGTGTCGGTTAGTCCTAGCATTCTGGGCATGGCTAGCGCTGACACCTCGACGGCTGATCCGTCCTCTCCCGCAAACAAAGCTCTGGATTCCTGGTTCGAGCTCACCAAACGTGGCTCCACTCTCGGACGCGAAGTCCGGGGCGGGTTCGTCACCTTCTTCACGATGGCTTACATCATCGTGCTTAACCCACTGATCATTGGCACCGCCAACGATGTCAATGGCAATCTGGTCACCGGGCAGCCCAAGTATTCTGACTGGAATCCCACCCTGACCGCAGATCAGATGCATGCCATCACCGCCAATGTGGGCGCCTCGATCGCAGCGGTGGCCGCTGCCACTGCACTGATCGCAGGCATCATGACGATCATCATGGGCGTCTACGGACGCTTCCCGATCGGCCCTCGCCACCGGTTTGGGCCTGAACGCCTTGCTGGCTTACACCGTGGCTCCCCAGATGACGTGGCCTCAGGCCATGGGCTTGGTGGTCTGGGAAGGCGTCTTGATCCTGATTCTGGTGCTAACCGGTTTCAGAAAGGCAGTCTTCAATGCGGTGCCGCGGGCGTTACGGGCGGCTATTTCGGTGGGTATCGGGTTGTTCATCGCCTTCATTGGGTTGGTCGATTCCGGCATCGTTCGCCAAGGCGCCGGCACCCCAGTGCAACTGGGAGTGTCCGCTCCACAGCTGCATCTGGTCGGCTTGGTTGGTTGGCCGATGGCGATTTTCGGGATTGGGCTGCTGATCTTGGTGGTGCTCTACGTTCGCAAGGTCAAGGGTGCGATGCTGATCGCCATCGGTGGCGCTACCGCGGTAGCAGTGGTGGTTGAGTCATTCCTCAAGCTCGGCAGCAAGACTGAAGCCAACCCGATCGGGTGGATGCTCAATGTGCCCGCGATGTCATCTTTCAGTGCACCTGATCTGAGCCTGCTCGGACGGGTTGACTTGATTGGCGGCTTCACTGGCGCGTCTGGGCCGTCGGCGGTCCTGGGCTTGCTGCTGTTGGTCTTTGCACTGCTGCTCAGTGACTTCTTCGACACCATGGGCACGATCGTGGCGGTCGGCGCTGAGGGCGGCATGCTGGCTGAGGACGGCAACCCCCCGCGTACTCAGGAGATTCTGATTGTGGACTCGGTTGCCGCCATCGCCGGTGGCCTGGGTTCGGTTTCGTCCAACACCTCCTACATCGAATCAGCGTCCGGCGTTGGTGATGGGGCGCGCACCGGAATCGCCTCGATCGTTACCGGCACCGCCTTCCTGCTCAGCCTGTTCCTGGCGCCGTTGGTAAATCTGGTGCCCTCCGAGGCGGCCGCTCCTGCGCTGTTCTTTGTGGGCTTCTTGATGATGGCCCAGGTGGTGCAGGTTGATTGGGAAGACCCCGAAGAGGGTTTCCCGGCCTTTGTCACCATCGTGTTGATGCCATTCACCTACTCGATCACCACGGGAATCGGTGCTGGCTTCATCGCGTATGCGCTGATCAAGATCGTGCGGGGCAAGGCCAAAGAAGTGCATCCACTGCTGTACCTGGTGGCAGCGGCCTTCCTGGTCTACTTCGCCCAGGGCGTGATCACCTGGGCGGCCAGCCTTTGACCGCCTAACTAGACATCGACAGGCTCAGCCAGATTGAGTACTGGCTGAGCCTGTCGATGAGGTCTTGATCTCAATCAGTGCTGCGGAAAATGGCCACCAGATCTGGCTCGGGGTGTCCAGCAGTGCGGGCCTCGCTGGCCCATTCGGTGAATCCACTCAAGAATTCGATGATGGCTCCGGCGAGTTCTTGTTGGCTCGGGTCGAGTTCGGCAAGGCCGCTGGCCCAAGCTGTGGCCATGGCTCGGGCATGCTCGCCCCGGACGAACCCGTCCGCCAAACCAGCGCAGCGAGTCAGGCTGATGCCGAGGTTTGCTTTGAACAGGTCACTCAGGCCGTACCAGGAAGGTACCTGCGCTTTAGCCAAAGCGAAGTCGAGTTCGTTGAGACCGGCTTCGCTTAGCTGCCATCTGGCAGAGCTAAGAGCTAGGTGCTCGATCCAGAACTCCAACAGATTCCAAGCAGGCACCAGCCGGTCCGGTGGGACGAAGTGCCCGGCTAGCAAGTCCTCAATATCTTGTGGGCTAGGTGCTCCCGGGCGGGGCGCCGCTGGGTCGTGATTGCCGCGCAGTAGTGGGCCGAGTTTGCCCAGCAATCCTGGTTGTGGAATCGCTGAGGCGCCAAAACGTTGGGTGGCCGCTGTGCGCAGCCGGTCAGCGTTCTCTGGCTCGGCGCTGAAAATGCCACGCACTTCATCGATCCCGATTGCCCAGAGCTGCAGCGTGCTCATGAGGTCAACCTACTGGCATATCGGCTGTTTTGGGGCGCACCAAGGATGTCTGATTCTGCTGGTCGGTCTCGGTGGGCCAGTGCTGAGCGTTCTGATTGGTTTGGATGGGTAGGCTCTGCCCCATGGTTCTGGTGTTGCGGCGACTGTTGGCTGCGTTGGCGATTGTTACGGCAATGATGGTTGGCCCCTTGGCGGTGACTGCCTTGGCTGCCACGCCCAGTTCGACGGTGACAACTTCCGCCACTTCGAAGACGACGGCGACTTCCAAAGCGACGACCAAAGTGACTTCGAAGACGAGCGCAAGCTCGAAGACGAGCGCAACTTCGAAGACGACTGGCACGCCTTCTGCCGAAGCCAGCGCCACCGAAACTGAAACCGCAACGCCAGCCAATGACGACACTGGTGACAACTGGGTGATCTGGTTCCTCGGCGGTGCGGGGCTGCTGGCAGCGGTTGCTGGCGCCATAGTGATGATTCGCCGCTGACCTATAGGGTGACCTCGACAGGAGGGTCATGGGCGAACTGATTGACACCACTGAGATGTACCTGCGAACCATCTACGAACTCGTCGAAGAGGGAGTGCCGCCCCTGCGTGCCCGAATTGCCGAACGGCTGAAGCAAAGTGGCCCCACGGTGTCGCAGACGGTGTCCCGAATGGAACGGGACGGGCTGGTCGCGGTCCACCCAGATCGACACCTGGTACTCAGCGAGGACGGCCGGGCTAGTGCCGCTCGAGTGATGCGGCGACACCGATTGGCTGAGCGGCTATTGACCGATGTGATCGGTCTCGAATGGCATCAGGTGCATCAAGAGGCCTGCCGCTGGGAACATGTGATTTCCACCGACGTTGAACGGCGGTTAGTGGACGTGCTGGGCGGTCCGACTACCTCTCCTTATGGAAATCCGATTCCCAGCTTGGCTGAACTCGGCGTGACTGGGTCGGTCGAGGAATTCCTCGACGGGGCAGAGATGCTCTCGACGCGCCTTGCCGATGGTGAGATCCACGAGGTAGTAGTGGCTCGACTGAGCGAAGCGATCCAAGCCGAACCAGAGGTACTGAAGGTGATGGCTGGCGTTGGGATGATGCCGGGCCGTCCCGTTAAGGCGTCGATTCGTGGCGCAAAGTTGTTGATCGGTGAGGCCGCGGTGCCATTGGTGCTGGCTGATCAGATCTTCGTGCTGGTGGAGTAGCACAGCTACGCGGCACCGCCTGGCAGGGCCGGTGCCGTGACACCTCCGCAATTCCGACTGGAATAACCCGTATCGTTGCTGACGTTCGTGCTGGCATAACCAAAACGTTAGGAACCCCAATGGCAACCATCGCTGTGACAGCAGACAACTTTGGCGACACCGTCAAGAACAACGGAATCGTCTTCGTAGACTTTTGGGCCGCCTGGTGCGGTCCCTGCCGCGCTTTTGGCCCCGTGTTTGAGGCTGCCTCGGAATCGCATCCGGACGCGGTGTTTGCCAAGGTCGACACCGACGCAGAGCAGAATCTGGCTGGCAGTTTGGAGATCAGTTCAATCCCGACTCTGATGGCCTTCCGGGACGGCTACCTGGTCTTCCGGCAGCCAGGTGCGCTGAACAAGTCCGCCTTCGAGTCACTGGTGACCAAGGTCAAGGAACTCGACATGGAACAGGTCAAGTCACAAATCTCTGAGTCCTGAGGCGGTCACCCGCGGGGGTGACACCTAGGACGGGTCGTTTTACAATGATTAGCAGGTCCCTGCCCCATCCCCCCGGGCAGGGACCGTTTACTTTTTCGCCAGAATTGTGGCTTTTACTAGGGGAGTCGCGGACACGCTTGGTTGCTCTGGTCGATGGGGCCCAAGTCGCGTTCTTCGGTCCAGAGGTGGCCAACCAGGTCAGTCGGCATCATCGTGCAGCCAGTGGCTAGGCAAAGCTGCTGAGCTAGGACTTCCGCAAATGGTGGCTTTTCGGGCGGGCACCAGGTTCTGAGTGCCGGCGACGTGGGGCACTAGAATTCGACGCAACCAGGTCGAGGAGGTGCGCGGATGCAGCGGTTTCCTGAGCCGGTCGACTTGGCTGGGCTGCCGGTGGGTGACCTCCCTGGAGATCAAATCCGGATCGGTGTGGAGCATCTGGCGAAGGCCCGGATCATCTTCCCTGAGTTAATGCAGCTGGTGGCTCCAATCTTGGCCAAGCAGAGCCGTGCTGTCGTGTCGGTGTTTGGTGGGTCGGGAGTGGGTAAGTCGGAAGTCGGCGCACTGTTGGCGTACGGGCTCAATGCCAGTGGCATCGGTGCCTACGTGCTCTCCGGGGACAACTATCCGCATCGGATTCCGCAAGTCAATGATGCTGAGCGGCTGCGGGTCTTTCGCGCTGGTGGGTTACGCGGCCTGAGTGGCGCGGCCATTCCATCAGAGTTGCCCGGTTTGCAGGCCAGTGGCGTTGATGCTGATCCTCAGCAGGCTGAAGCTTTGCCCTGGCTGAGGAGGTACCAGGACTACGGACGGCGGGCGTTGGCGTCGTATCTGGGTGGTGAGGCCGAGATCGATTTCGACGAACTCAATAACATCTTGGCGGACTTCCATGCGGGTGCGGCGACTCTGCTGCTGAAACGAATGGGGCGCACTCCAGACCAACTCTGGCGCGACCGCGTGGACGTGACCGCAACCCAAGTGATCGTCCTGGAATGGACTCACGGCAACTCGGCATTCTTGCAGGGAGTTGACGTGCCGATCCTGCTGTACAGCACGCCTTCGGAAACCCTGGAGCATCGGCGGTCGCGGGCCCGAGACACCGGCGTTGACTCGGCCTTCACCGCGATGGTGTTGGAGTTGGAGCAGGGGCAACTGCTAGACGCCGCTCGGCGGGCCGCTCTGGTGGTGGCCAACCATGGTGAGTTGTTGAACCCGGCCGATTTTGTTGCCGAGCTACCTGGTGCGGGCCCCATGCTCAACCTCTACCCGGACAGCCTGGGGGTTGACTTGGCGCAGGTGGCGAACTTCGTGGAGCACCCGGAAGTGGCGGGGGCCTTTGAATCGGTGTATTTGCTGCCCACGGTGTTCAACAGCGATCTGGATCGCGGGTTTTCGGTAGTCGACTACGACCTCAACGCTGAACTGGTCAAGGCTGACGATCTGACGCGCCTAGGGGCTGCTGGGCTGGACCTGAAGCTCGACTTCGTGCTGAATCATGCCTCGATGCAGTCGCCGCAGTTTCGTGATCTGCTCGCTAACGGTCAGAACTCGAGCTTTCGCGACTTTTTCATTGACTGGAACGAGTTCTGGGATGGCCACGGGCAACTAACTGAGGCTGGCTACATCCAGCCTGATGCGCCCATGATTCAGCAGATGTTCTTCCGCAAGCCGGGCCTACCGCTGCTAATGGTGAGCTTTGCCGACGGCACCCAGCGGCCCTACTGGAATACCTTCTACCAAGAGGTAATCGACCGTGATGGTGCGCCGCGCTATCTGGGGCAGGTGGATCTCAACGTCGATTCTGAGCTGGTTTGGGACTACTACGCCCAGACGCTGGATCTCCTGGCTGGTTACGGCGCTCGGATCGTGCGCTTGGATGCATTCGCCTATGTCGACAAACGGCCTGGTGCCCGCAACTTTCTCAACGAGCCGGGAACCTGGGAGTTGCTGGCCAAAGTCAAGCGGATGGCCGACGTCCGTGGGTTGATCCTGCTGCCCGAAATTCACTCCAGTTACGCCGAAGGTGTCCATCGCAAGCTGAGTGATCTTGGGTTCCTGACCTACGACTTCTTCTTACCTGGGCTGCTGTTGGACGCCCTGGAGTCGGCTGACGCCACCACTTTGAAGCGCTGGATCTGTGAACTTTCGGAGCAGAAGTTGGCCACGGTGAACATGCTCGGCTGCCATGACGGCATTCCACTGCTTGACCTGCGCGGATTCCTGCCTGAGGAGCGGATTGACTCACTGAGTCGAACCATCGTGGGTCGCGGCGGGAAAGTGAAGGACCTGCATGGTGCCACCGACGTGTACTACCAGGTCAATGCCACGTACTTCAGTGCACTCGGTGAGTCGGAGGCCAAGCTGTTGTTGGCCCGTGCCATTCAGCTCTTTGTTCCGGGCAAGCCGCAGGTTTGGTACCTCGATTTGTTTGCTGGAATCAACGATCACGGCGCCGTTGCCCGCGCTGGCGAAGGTGGCCACAAGGAGATTAACCGCACCAACTTGAGTGCTGAGGAGGTGGCTGCCGGACTGGAGCGTCCGGTAGTGAAGGCGCAGTTGGAATTACTGCGGTTGCGAAATAGCTTCGCGGCTTTTGGTTTCGACGCCGAGTGTGAAGTGGGTGTGACGGCATTGAATAGGTTGGTCGTCACCTGGCGTAACCGAGGTGCCACGGCACGGCTGGACGCCGATCTGGCCGCAGTTAGATTCACCATCGAGACGGTGGATGCCGCCGGAGTGGTCAGGTATTACAGGTAGTCGCGAAGAACCTAAACGCGACGCCGGTGCCGGCTAGGGCTACCGCGAGGAAGCCGAAGGTGAGGTCAGTGGGCAACTCGCTGAGCAAGATACTGGCGGCAAACATGGTTGCGGGCGGGATCGCTCCACAGACGACAATTCCGACATTGCTCTCGCGTTGGGGGACGAAGCTCGCCACGACTAGTGCCTGCGCCAGGGAAACGGCGAACACTAAGCCGATGGCAGCAACGGACATATCGCCTTGAGCGATCAACCAGTTGAGCGCGATTAGCCCAGGGAGTACGGCCATCGAAGCGATGGTGTGGCGAAGCTGCCAAAGTGATCTCCAGCCACCAGTCGGCGCGCTCGAGACAGGAGGGATCACTTCCACCCGTTGGAAATCGTGAACTCGTTCACCGGTCATCGCACAGCTCCATTGCTGCGAACTGGGCTGCTCTCGGCAGCGTGGCGGTCATCTCAGGTCCTCTCGGTACCCCCGATGGTATAAATTACCCCCCTTTTGGGGGACAGGTGGGCAAAACGGCCGAAACGCCCCAACTTTCGGTTGCGCTTCGGTTGATCCCACGATCAGCGCTACCGTTTACCCCGGGTTGTAGGCCACGCCATCAGGTCGTGCTGCAACCAAGCGAACAAGAAGGAGAATGCCATGCCAAGTACTGGTGCTGGGGAGTTGGTCATCCTCATGTTTGGGCTGCCTGGTGGCACGGAGTGGGTCATCCTCGCGATCATCGCACTCTTGGTTTTCGGGGGCGCAAAGATCGCCAATGTGGGCAAGAACGCAGGCAAGGCCATCCGGGAGTTTAAAGAGGAGACCGCCGCGATCAAGAAGGACGGCAAGGACGAGCCGACGAAGGATTCCACCGACTCGACCGACTCGACCGACAAAGACTGATTCGTCGCTGATTGAGATTGCCGCCGGTTCTTGCCGTGGCTAGCCACAGCATGTAGGTAGTTACATCAATGTAAGGCACTGTATATAGTGATCCCTGTAGTGGTTCGGCTCGTCAGCCAGGGGAGTCGAGGCAAGAGGGAATCCGGTGAGAATCCGGAGCTGCCCCGCAGCGGTAAGTGGGAACGACCGCCGTCATTAGCACTGGGAGTGATCCTGGGAAGCGACGGCCAGTAGGACCGAGGTGGCATAGCCACGTCCAGCCCATAAGTCCGAAGACCTGCCCTACCACTCCGCGCCGCGGAGTGCCGGCTGAGTAGCCCCGTGGGAGGGCTGGCTTCGGACCAGGTGGGTTCGGCTTCTTCTCCTTCGATTGGCTCTGGCCGGGTGCGAGAGGCATCACGAAGGAACGCCAATGAGCGAGCTAACTACCCCCACCCAGATAATCAAACGAGATCACAGTCAGGCCGACTTCAATCTGGCCAAGATCCAATCAGCGATCACCAGAGCCGGTGGTGCCACCGGTGAACTCGACGGTGCCGAGGCGCATTTGCTGGCTCGCCAGGTTGGTCTGCGACTTGGTCGACGCGGCACTGCGCCGCATGTGGAAGAGATTCAGGACGCAGTGGAGCATCTATTGCTCGATTGTGGGTACACCGCCACGGCCAGGGCCTACATCGTCTACCGCGAGCAGCACCACAAATTGCGTGACACCAAGCACGCCATGGTGGACGTAGCCAACTCGATCAACGAATACCTCGACCGTTCTGATTGGCGGATCAACGCTAACGCCAACCAGGGCTACTCCTTGGGTGGGCTGATCCTGAACACGTCGGGCAAGATCACCGCCAACTACTGGCTCTCCCATGTCTACGACCCACAGATCGGTGCGGCTCACCGCGAAGGCGACTTCCACATTCACGACCTGGACATGCTCAGCGGTTACTGCGCTGGCTGGTCGCTGAAGACGCTGCTACGGGAGGGGCTCAACGGCATCCCCGGCAAGGTTGACTCCACCCCACCCAAACACCTATCAAGCGCGGTCGGTCAAATCGTGAACTTCCTGGGCTGCCTGCAGAACGAGTGGGCTGGTGCGCAAGCCTTTAGCTCTTTTGACACTTACATGGCGCCGTTTGTGCGGCTGGACGGGCTGACTTATGCCGAGGTCAAGCAGAGCATTCAGGAGCTGATTTACAACCTCAACGTGCCGTCCCGGTGGGGTACCCAGACACCGTTCACCAACCTCACCTTCGATTGGGTCTGCCCAGAAGACCTGCGTGAAGAAGTGCCGATCATCGGTGGAGTTGAATGCGATTTCAGCTACGGCGATCTACAGGTGGAGATGGACGTGATCAACCGCGCATACATCGAAGTGATGACCGCCGGAGACGCGTCCGGTCGGGTGTTCACCTTCCCGATCCCGACTTACAACATGACCAAGGACTTTGAGTGGGATTCGCCGAACGCCACGGCGTTGTTCGAGATGACCGCCAAGTACGGCTTGCCGTACTTCCAGAACTTCATAAATTCCGAACTCAGCCCGAATATGGTGCGCTCAATGTGTTGCCGACTGCAGTTGGACCTGCGAGAACTACTCAAGCGCGGCAATGGGCTATTCGGCTCGGCCGAGCAGACCGGTTCGCTTGGCGTGGTCACGGTGAACATGGCTCGGCTGGGCCATACCCATGCAGGCGATGAGGCCGGGCTGCTGCTGGCCCTGGACCGACTTCTTCAGCTGGCTAAGGACTCTCTGGAGGTCAAGCGCAAAGTCATTCAGCGCTACATCGACGAAGGCCTGTTTCCCTACACCAAGCGGTATCTGGGCACGCTGCGCAATCACTTCTCCACTATTGGGGTGAATGGCGTGAACGAGATGATTCGCAACTTCACTGCTGATGCCTACGACATCACCGATGAGCGTGGCCATGGAATGGCGGTGCGGGTGTTGGATCACGTCCGGGCGAGGATGGTTGAGTTCCAAGAGGCCACTGGTCACCTCTACAACCTCGAAGCAACTCCGGCCGAAGGCACTACCTACCGATTTGCCAAGGAAGACCGGCTGCGCTTTGGCGGCATTCTTCAGGCTGGCACGGAGACCAACCCCTACTACACCAACTCGTCGCAACTGCCAGTGGGGTTCACCGATGACCCATTTGAAGCTCTGGCTCGTCAGGATGAATTGCAGCGCAAATACACCGGTGGGACGGTATTGCACCTGTACATGAGCGAGCGGATCTCGGACGCCGAGGCAGCCAAACAACTGGTGAAGCGCTCGCTTACGAACTTCGGTCTGCCCTACATCACGATCACGCCAACCTTCTCGATCTGCCCATCCCATGGCTATCTGGCTGGTGAACACCACACCTGCCCAACTTGTGCCGAAACTGGTGTGGAGCAAGCCTGCGAAGTGTGGACCAGGGTGATGGGTTACCACCGTCCGATGTCGAGCTTCAATATCGGCAAGAAAGGCGAGTTCGCCGAACGCGTGAGCTTCGAAGAATCCCGAATCCTGGTGTGAATACTCCCGATGTCAGCCCGGAACTCGACCCCGGGCTGACCATCGCCGGCCTGGCCAGACTCTCGGTCTGCGACTGGCCAGGCCGGTTGGTGGCCACCGTGTTTCTGCAGGGGTGCCCGTGGAGTTGTGGCTACTGCCACAACCAGGATCTGATTGATCCGCGCGCACCTGGGCTTGTCGCCTGGGGTGAGGTGTGGACGCATCTTCGTGCCCGGCAGGGTCTCTTGGATGGCGTGGTGTTCTCTGGTGGCGAGCCAACTCAGCAAGCTCAGTTGAGGGCGGCGGTTGAGCGGGTACGAAGCCTTGGGTATGTGGTCGGCATCCATACCTCGGGTGCCTATCCCCAACGACTGGCTGAAGTGTTACCGAGCCTGGATTGGGTCGGTTTGGACATTAAGGGTCTGCCGCAGGAGTACCCGATGATCACCGGGGTTGCTAGCTCGTCGGTGCGAGCCTGGGCGGGTCTGGATCTAGTGCTCGGCGCCGGTGTCGACTACGAGGTGCGCACCACGGTTGATCCGAGGTTTCATACCGTCGATGGCCTGGCGGAGCTGGTTGGATCGCTGCAGGCCAAGGGAGTCGGCAAGGTGGTGCTGCAAGAGGTGCGGTTCCCCAAAGGGGTCCGCGTCGAGCAAACCGCTGCTGAGCTGTTGGCGGAGTTGGGGGAGTTGCCGCCGGGAGTGCTCCGGCGCGGTGGTTGATGCGGCGCCGTTGGTTGATGCGGCGCCGTTGGGCGCTGGGTCACTACGACCACCAAAAGTAACGAGGTAACGCGAGGTAACGCGAGGTAACGGGGACGGTTCCTCACGAGCAGCCGGTAAAGGGGGACGGTTCCCTTTTGGCGATGCGCACGGAGGAACCGTCCCCTTTAGGTGCTGCGCACGGAGGAACCGTCCCCGGTGGGTTGCCTGTGAGTGACGCCCATTATTACGGGCGGGTTGAGTAGTGGTTTCGCTATCGAACGAATCAGCACCGAAGCCGCCGGGGCGTTGATTCGCGATGTATTCGCACGGATACCGCTGGCGTTGGGGTTGTGGGACAATTTCAGGATTCTCGACGATTGGAGACCGATGTCGGACCGGATGCCGTCAGGTTCACTGACTACCGACCAGTATTTGCGGATCCGTGACGACATTCTTAACGGGGTCTTTCCGCATGGGCAGCGCTTGCTCGAAACTGCCTTGGCCGCCAAATATGAAGTCTCCCGTACTCCGGTGCGCGAAGCGTTGGTGGCCTTACAGCAGGACGGCCTGATTGAGCGGGTGGACAACGGCTTCCGGGTGCGTACTGGCACGCCCGAAGACATCATGGAGATCTATGAGGCCAGAATTGCTCTGGAGTCGGTAGCGGCTGCGGCCGCGGCGCGACGCGGCACCGAGTTGGATCAAGCCAGGCTCAGCGCGGCCCATGAGGGGGCCGTGGCTGCAGCGCATGGTGGCAATGAGCGCGGCGCGCACGAGTGCAATTCGGATTGGCATGTGGCGCTTTGGCAGGCAGCCCACAACAGCACCATCGCGGCCACTTTGAACCGCTGGTCGGCGCAACTTCGAATTTACGATCAGGGTCCGCCAGCACCGGCCGATGATCTTGCGATCACTGACCGTGAGCACGGCGAGATTATGCAGGCGATCATCGCTGGCGATGCCGAAAAGGCTCGTCAGGCAATGACTGCGCACCTGGAGCGGAGCCGACAGCTGCGCTTGCGCGCGCTGGGCTGAGGTTTGGCTCGCCGAGTGGCAGTGGCGACAGTGGGGAAACGGCGGTGCGTCCGCCTGGTGGTTAGGTACCCAACGTGATCTGCTACAGTATTCCTATGTCCGCGCCTGTATACACGAATCAGCACATCTGTGCTCCCCGTGTTCGAATGTGTTGTCGCTGACGTTGAGTAACTGCCTGGGCCCAACGCCTAGGCAACAAAGCCCGCCGCAGGAATCTGGAGGCGATGGCTAACCAACACCACGCCGGCCGACACAGACCAAGGACCATTCATGAACGCAGGCCAAACCGCCCCAGTTGAACAAATCGACCCCCGCAGTGCTCGGTTTGGGGCAGCCATCACCACAGTGGTGCTCGCACTCACTCTGATCGCCTGGCCAATAGCTCCTGGGGTATCGATCGTGTTGCTAGCGGCCCAAACCCTGGCATTTGCCTGCGGAGCGCTTCTGGGACTGCGGTATCAGCCCTATGGCTGGATTTACCGCAAGGTGGTGCGACCCCGGATCGGACCGCCAACGGAACTGGAAGACGCCGCGCCACCGCGGTTTGCGCAGTCGGTGGGGCTGTCCTTCGCTTTGGTTGGGTTGGGCGCACTCATCTTTCAGCTAGCGGCGCTGTTCTACGTCGCTGTTGCCTTTGCGTTCATCGCCGCGGCGCTCAACGCGCTCTTCAACTACTGCTTGGGGTGCGAGGTCTATTTGCTGGTGAGGCGACTGTCCAGCAAGCCGGTCGTGGAAGCGAACCGAGGCCACTGATGACCGGTGTCTGGATAGTGCTAGGGGCTTTGGCTGTGGCGTTGATCTTCGGTGGCTATCGAAAACTCACCGATGGCCGGGCCAAAGAAGAGTCGAAGCCGCTGCAACTGACGGCGCCGGCTTTGGGTGCCGAGCTGGGGTCCAAAGCGACCTTCGTTCAGTTCTCCGCCACGGTGTGCGCACCCTGCCGCGCTACGCATCGACTGCTGTCGTCGGTAGTGGCCGATGACCCGACGCTGGCTCACATCGACATTGATGCCGAAACTCGCCTGGATCTAGTTACGCAGTTTGGCATCACCCGCACGCCAAGCGTCCTGCTATTGGACGAAGCTGGAGTAGTGCGGCACCGAATTATCGGTGCGGCCCGCAAAACCGAAGTACTCGGCGCCCTTGAGGCGGTGGCCCCACGACAAGCTGCCTGAAGTGTCACTGAAGCAATATCAACCATTGAAAGGAAAATCAGAGCAATGAGCTACTACGAAGATGCGACCCAGCTAGTGGGGCGTACCCCATTGGTGAAGATCAACCGGCTTTACGGCGACTCGACCGCCACGGTGCTGGCCAAGCTGGAGTACTACAACCCGGCCAACTCGGTTAAGGACCGGATCGGCGTGGCGATCATTGATGCCGCTGAAGCTGACGGATCGCTGAAGCCTGGCGGCACGATCGTTGAGGGCACCAGTGGTAACACCGGCATCGCGTTGGCCTGGGTTGGCGCGGCCCGTGGTTACAAGGTGATCATCACCTTGCCCGAAACCTTTTCTAAGGAACGCCGGGCGTTGCTGCGGGCTTTTGGCGCCGAACTGGTGCTGACGCCAGCTGCTGAGGGGGTGCCGGGTGCTAATGCTCGGGCGGCCGAGATCGTGGCAAATACTCCTGGGGCGGTTTTGGCTAGCCAATTCACCAATCAGGCGAATCCTGACATTCACAAGCGCACCACCGCTCAGGAGATCTGGACCGACACCGACGGCAAAGTCGACATCGTGGTAGCCGGAGTTGGCACCGGTGGCACCATCACCGGCATCGGGCAAGCGTTGAAAGAGCGCAACCCGGAAGTGAAGCTGTTTGCGGTGGAAGCCGCCGAATCAGCAGTGCTGTCTGGGGAGCCGAAGGGGCCGCACAAGATTCAGGGCATCAGCGCAGGTTTCATTCCTGAGGTGCTCGATCTGGGAGTGGTTGACGGCATCATCAAGGTGGCTAGCGACGATGCCCTCGATTGGGCCCGGCGCGCGGCCAAGCAAGAAGGGCTGCTGGTGGGAATCTCTGCTGGTGCTGCACTGCGGGCAGCGGCCGAGCTTGCTGCCGATCCAGCCAATGCGGGTAAGACCATCGTGGTGATCGTTCCCGACTGGGGCGAGCGCTACCTGTCTACCCCGCTGTACGCCGACCTGCTCGATTAGGCGCTCGAGGTGACGGCCCGTTCCCAGGTGGGGACGGGCCGTCACCTCGTTCTACCCGATGATGCCAATCGGTGCGATTGATGGCCATTCCGGCGCGGGCGGGCAACCTTTGTGAAGTTGGCCGTTCCGATGGAGGGAGGCCTACTGAGACTCTCGCAATGTAATCGCTACTGCAAGCAGGTGTTTGCACGGGCCCCTGCTATGCCCGTGCTCAGCGACCCATTGGCAGGTGCAGGTGTTATCCAGCCCCACCCGGTAGTTGTCGTGATCGCCGTTGACCAGCCAACCCTCAGCGCTGGAGTGCACTTTGCCCGCCTCTACCAGGCGGCGAGCCGCGGTTAGGCGTGGGTTGCGGGTCAACACCTTCTCGGCGTCGATGGGTAACTCCCGATGGAACCAGGCGTCCGCCACCAGGTCATAGCCCAGGCGCCCCGAGGCGGCGAGCCAAGCCAGGCCAGCGCGCACTGTTGCCTGGTCGAGTCCGGACTCGGTTGCCAATTCGGTTGCGTCGACCGTGGGCGACCAGCCCAGCAGGCCCAGGAGGTGGCGGCCGGTCTTTTCGGCATCGGTGCGAGTCAGCAAGGTGAGCAGAGTGCCTTCACCAGAGAACCCACGAAATGGGTTGGGGCTGAGTGCCAAAGTGAACTGGGCGCCGTCGAGGTGAAAGACCCAGGCAGTGGCTCCATTTTCGTGTTGGTGGATGGTCAGCTTGGTGGCCAGCCGGGCGATCCGGTCACTTCCCCGGATTCGCGCCGAGCCGGGCAGCGGGATCGCGCCAGGAAGGTCGCGCTGCGAAAGCTGCCAGGTTCGGCCCATCCGCTTAAGGAAAAGGTTTTCACCAGGCGGCTGGGTGCGGGGCAGCCGAGCCAGCAGGATGCCGATTTCGGCGCCGGACAGTGAGCACACCTGCTCCATTTCTGCGCACAGACCAGGCACTTCGGCCAAGCCGCGGATCCAGCGTTCAGGCAGCTTCACTTTTCGTTCTACGAAAGTCTGGGACGGCGATGACACCCGCAACTCTGCTGCCCCAACGCTCAGATGAAGTGGATCGGCTTGATTAACCCGAGCTAGTGCGGTGCGCAGTGGCAGGTTGATGTCGACATTGGTGGTGCCAAAACCAACTTCGGACTGGCCCAATGCGGCTGGTAGTAAATCGAGTCGGGCGTAGACCCCGTTGCAGGCCGAGAATGATTCGAACCGCAGCCGGTCTCCGCCAGCGGTCACCACCGGATCGATGCTGGCCAGCTTGGCGGCCACGCCTAGGTCGGCGTATCGGGAGGCGGCTACGTCGGCTACGGCCAAAATGCCTGGCCCAGTGATCTGGGGTTTGGCGACAAAGCCGGAAAAGAAGAGTGGGTTTTCCACTACCAGCCCGCCAGGAGCCAGCCCAGTAGCAGTGGCCAACGCCAGGTGGGTGCCATCGGCTTCGCTGGTGAGTAGCGATTCACCCAGATAAGTGCTCATAGCGACAACGCCTCCACTAGTCTGCGGGCCTCAAGCCGGGCCTTGGTGGTGCCCTTACCCGCGGCGAAGCGGGCCAATTGTTCAGGCACTCTCGGTTGGGGCACCTCGTGGGCGTATTCGTTGAGGAGACGCAGGAGTTGCACCAGCTCTGACGGAATCCGGTCTTCGGCCGACAGTGCGTCCGCCACGCTCAGTGCCCAATCCCAGCTGCTCGCGAGACATCCTGGGATCTCAAATAGCTTGCGCAACCACCCGGTGGTATCGCCAAGGTGAAGTGACTGGGTGCGGTGTCGGTTTACCGCGTCGATGGCCATCAGCTCAGGATTCATCCGGTGTCGACGGGTGATGTCTACATAGGAATCCATCGATGAAATTCGGCTGTGGATGGCCAGCCCCAGCGGGCCAGCTGTTTTCACCGGAGTGTCGCCATTCCAATAGGTGTCGTCGCGATGAGCGATCATCCGATCTGGCCAGCGCGGCATCACCCGCAGTAGATCCACTCCCCAGGTCCAATGCCACGGATCCTCGCGCAGTGCGGTGGGCAGTAACTCAGCGCCTTCCCAAGGCACCGGAGCCTTGGTTGGAGTGGTCCAGTGACTGTCGACCTCGATTATCTCCAGGGGTGGTAACCCGCCAGCATCGATCCAATGGCGCACCAGCTCGATCCCATCGTGGGCTTTGGTCCCATCTGGCCAGGTGTAGCCCGAGGCCAGCGGCAGCGATAGGCCGTCCAGGTCGGAAACTCTGGACCGATCGCAATCGCGCAACCGCCACAAGGCTTGCACCAGATCAAGAGTGCTGGTCATCAAACCATTGGCGGCTTGAAGCCGGGGAAGTAAGTCGTCGAAATCCAGGGTGCCGTCCCCCCAAGTTGGTGGACACAGCACCACCGGATTGGCCTCAGCCAGCAGCAAGGATTCGGCGGCGCGCAGAAAACAGAGGACGGCCGGGCCGCTGTCTAGCTCAGGGGGCAGCACCAGCGGCAGCTCGTCACTGGCCACCTGCTGGTTGGTCAAAGTTGGTCTGGTTGCCTCGACCAAAGCGTAGATGTCGTCCCAGGTGGTCTCAGCGGAATCTTGTCGGGCTTGCCTCCACAAGGCGCTGGTGTGGGCTCGGCTTGGGACGCTGTGGTGGGCCACTTCGCCCAAGTTGCGCACGCACAGCTGTTGCGCAGTCCAAAGATCGATGGCCAGCACAATACTGAGTGGCCTAATCAGGCGGGGTTCTGGAAACCCCTGCCACTGCGATGGCAACAGCCGGTTGATGTCAGCCAGTGCCTTACGGGTTACATGTGGGCCATGGCGATGAATTGCGGCCACGGTGGCCGCAAGGAGCTGGTCGGGTTTGGTTAGATTCCCGTCGCTACGAATCCGTTGGTAGCCAGTGCGCAGCACCCAGCAGTCGCTGTCGTCCTGGCTGGAGTAGTTGAAATCACCACTGAGTGCCTCGGCTAACTCGGCAAGGGGTACCAGCGGCTTGGCCACGCGAACCTCGCCAGGCAGCGGCGGCACCTCGACGGTGACCTGCCAAAGGCCCCGCGGGGTGGGACGCGGCTTGGGCGGTGCCGGTGGCTCAGCGTGAAGGGTGGCCAAGTAATCATCGACGGGAAGCCCAGCAAGTTGGGCACCTAGGGCTCGAGCCTCAAGCTGCATCTTGGTTTTGCCTTCGGCTGCGGCCAGCCCGCGCAGATTCGGTGGCAGCGTTTGTGGGGGGACTTCGGCGGCGAAGGAATTCAAGGTACGTAACAGATTCGCCAAAGTGGGCGGACGCGAGGAGCCCGCGCAACACAGCTCGGCGATCTCGTTTAGAGCCACCGGCCAGCCTTGGCGCAAGCCGCCTGCCAAGAAGATTTCGGTGAAAGCGCGCGCGATCTGGTTGATGGCTAGGTGGGAATCGTCCTGTAGCCGAGTGGCTGCGTCGACCATGTCGGCTCCGGTGAACCGCCCCTGAGCCATCTCGATCAGGGTCCGATCAATCGCGTCCGCGAACGCAGCATCGCTGACGACGCCGAACTGTGCCCAAGCATCGAAGACGGTCAACCAATCCGACTTTTCCCAGTCGGTCAACTGGTGGCGGGTGGTTGGCGCGAGGGGGGCCAGATCCCACAGCCCGGTCGCGGTGGGTGCCGCTGCCGCGGCGACGGTGCCACCCAATCGAGCGATCATCTTGTTTGCTCGCTCGGCCAATGCAGTGTCGTCGGTGGCACCGATTAGTTCGGCAGCCTGGATTGCCGCTTCACTGCCCAAACGATCGCTCAGTTCGGGGAGCGCCCGCAGCAGCACCTGCTTCGGTTTCTGCTCCGGGCGGGCGGCGATCAATGTGGCCAGCTCGTTCAACTCGCTGGGTTCGGCCAGCAGGGCGATCGCGTGGGGAAAGAGAAACCCGATTGCATTGCCGTGGCCAGTAGCCAAGACTCCAAGCAGATAGTTCAGCCCACCGGGAATCTCCTCCGGTGCCAGTTCCAGTTGTTCAGTGATTCGGGTCAGCACCCGTTGACTGGACGGACGCTGCGAGGTGGTGAGCAGAGTCAACACTTGGTTGAGAATCAGTGCCCGATCAAGTTGGCCGGTCGCCACCAAAGTGGCGATGTCTTCGGGCAGGCTCGGATAAGACCCTGAGTCTCCCAAAGCCATGAAGTACAGCAGCAGATCCGGCATTAGGGGGTTGTCGGTGAGGCACTCGGCGATGGTTTCGCCCGGTGTACCCGAAAGCCAGTTTTCCAAATAGGCCTGCCCGCTGGGGCAGGGAAGGTGGTGATGGAGCACGACCACCCGCAACACGCGGGTGAGCGTGCCGAGCCCGTTTGCTCTCCAGCCCCGAAATTTGAGTTTGCTAGTCGCCTCCACAAAGGGGGCTACCCACGCTGGGTCGGCGTCCCACAACTCCTGGACGAAGATCGCTTCGCCTGACCACGACCAGCTGGCCCAAAGGTCTGGCCATGGCACTAGTCGGGACGCGGCCACCGGTGGGAGTAGCTTGATCGCGCACAGCGCCAGGATCCAATAGGCCTCGTGCCGAGTGGCGAACTGTTTGTCGTCGCTACCGGCGAATTCCAGTTCCAATTGGCTTAGCTGGCCGCGTCGTTTCTCCACCCACGCACGGGCTTCGGTGCGCTCGCCGGGTTCCAGATAGGTCAACAGTTCCCAGGCGCCAAGGGTGTCGCCAGAAATCAAGAGTGGAATCAGGCGGTCGGCGAAAGAGGGGTGGGGGACGGGGGCAGGCACGTATTTCTCCTAGGAAAACGAAAACCGGCTCCCCGCAGCCGATCAGCAGTTCGGTACGCAAGCTATTTCAGCACACCGGAGCCGTTAACGGGTCGAAAACGCTGCGGCTCGCGGGGGTATTGGCAGCAATACCTCTGGTGCAGAGACAGCGGTCTAAACCGGGCCCAGCCAGGCACGTCGTCCCGCACTTCGTGGCCGATGTGCGCGGTCTTACCGAAAGGACGGCTCGGTTGGTGGCCCCGGTGGCATCGACCCGGCCTGCTAGCCTTTATTCATGTTCGCCGCTCCAATGACCGCCATGATGGCTGGTCTGCGCGCGCGAATGCGCCGCCGCTGAACGGCCCGGCAGCTTGATCGCCCCTTGTCATCAAGGCGCGGCGATTCACCGGACTTCGGTGCCAATGCCGAACCAGCCGTCAGCGGACGCCCAACCTGACTAGCCACCATC
>DHWU01000060.1 GCA_002413345.1 Propionibacteriaceae bacterium UBA5174
TGGTCAACCACGGCACCGGGTGGGTGCGGGTGGAGTACGTGATTCCAGCCCGCGGCTTGATCGGCTTCCGCACCGAGTTCCTTACCGAGACTCGCGGCACCGGGATCATGAATCACGTCTTCGAGGGCTACGAGCCCTGGGCTGGCGAGATCAAGACCCGGCTGTCGGGCTCGTTGGTTGCTGACCGCACTGGAGTTGTGACGAGCTTCGCGCTGTTCAACCTGCAGGAACGCGGCACCCTGTTCGTTTCACCCACCGAGGATGTCTATGAAGGCATGATCGTCGGTGAGAATGCGCGTCCCGACGATATGGACGTCAACCCCACCAAGGAAAAGAAACTCACCAACGTGCGCTCGGCCACCGGTGATGAATTGGAGCGACTGATCCCACCGCGCCAGCTCAGCTTGGAGCAGGCCCTGGAGTTCTGTCGCGGCGATGAGTGCCTTGAGGTCACCCCCAAGAACGTCAGGATCCGCAAGGTGGTCCTCAATGCCAACGATCGAGCCAAAGTCCGAACTCGGGCCAAGAAGTCCTGACCGACTGCCACCGCGGGGACGGTTCCTGTCAGCGCCACTTCTGGCGCGGTGGGGAACCGTCCCCGTTTCCCGTTCTGCTCCGCCGTTCGCGCACTGCTGCGCTGGTCAGTGCCCCAAACCCACCCAGAGCCATTTTGCAGCCCCTACAAAGTTGCAGTACTATAACTTTGCGTCGCTGCACTCAGCGACGTTTGTGGTTTCCGGAGGTACCCCATGACAGCTGCTGCAGCAACAACCCAGCGCCGAGCGGCGATTGAAGCCAATTCCGCACCAGTGATGAGCCACCGGCAGATCAAATTCGTGATCTACGGGCTGATGGCTGGCATGTTCCTCAGCTCACTGGATCAGACCATCGTCAGCACCGCGATCCGCACCATCGGCGACGATCTGCAAGGGCTCGACCAGCAGGCCTGGGTGACCACCGCCTACATGATCACCGCCACCATCACCACCCCGCTGTACGGCAAACTGAGCGACCTGTTCGGGCGCCGACCGCTGTTCATCGCTAGCATCACGATCTTTATCGCTGGCTCACTGCTTTCCAGCTTTGCCACTTCAATGCTGATGCTGGCCGCCTTCCGGGCCTTCCAAGGCTTGGGCGCTGGCGGGCTGATGGCGCTACCGCTGGCGATCATCGGCGACATGCTTGCACCGCGAGAACGCGCCAAGTACCAGGGCTACTTCTTGGCCACTTTCGGCATCGCAGCAGTCTTCGGACCGTTGATCGGCGGTGTCTTTGCCAGCACGCCAAGCATCCTGTGGATCGCCGGCTGGCGGTGGGTCTTCTTAGTCAATGTGCCAATTGGGTTCATCGCACTGGGCATGGTGATCATCTTCATGCACCTGCCGCATATCTCACACGGGCACCCGAGGATCGACTGGTGGGGAGCTGGCCTGGTGGTAGCGACCCTCGCGCCAATCTTGTTGGTCGCCGAGCAAGGCCGAGATTGGGGCTGGACGTCGCTGGCGTCCTTCACTTGTTATGGGATCGGCGCAGCGAGCCTGGTCGCTTTCATCCTGGTGGAAAAGGCGATGGGTGCAGACGCGATCCTGCCGCTGAAGCTCTTCAATGAGAAGTTCTCGATGACTTCCATCCTGAGCGTTCTGGTGGGCTTTGGCATGTTCGGTTCGATGATGACCATTCCGCTTTACCTGCAGATCGTGGACGGGCTCACTCCCACCCAATCAGGTCTGGCCACACTGCCAATGATGCTTGGCATCATGATCGCCAGCATCGGCACCGGTCAGATTGTCGCCCGCACGGGCAAATATCAGGTCTTTCCAATCTCCGGCACCGCTTTCACCAGCCTTGGCTTCGCGATTCTGACTTTCATCACCATCGACAAGCCGTTCTGGTACTTGATGGTGGCCATGTTCACCATCGGCTTCGGCCTAGGCCAGCTCATGCAAACCCTGACCATGGCCGCCCAAGCCGCTGCCCCAGCCCGCGATATCGGTGTGGCCACCAGCGCTGCTGCCTTCTTCCGCCAGATCGGCGGCACCATCGGTACCGCAGTGCTGATCTCGGTGCTTTTCGGCGCGCTGCCCGGCAACATCACGGCCTCGCTCACCGACTCCGCTACCGTCACCGATGCTTTGGACGCAGCCCTCGACCCGACGGTCGCCAACGCGGCCAACAATCGTGCAGTGATGGACCAAATGTGGACGCCGGTACTCGACAAGGTCCGCACGCAGATCAATGACAACCTCAATGAGGCCACTGACAAGGTCAACACCGAAGTGGCGGCCAAGGTGCGCGAGAAGGTCTCCGCCGCCGCTCATGCCAACGCGGCCAAGGGCACCGGCAAGCTCGCCGATGGCATCTCGGCACTGAGCCTGGGCCTGGACAAACTCAGCATCGGCACCACGGCCTTTGCTGGCGGGGTGTCTGCAATCGGCGCTGGCGCTGGAAGTCTGGCCACCGGCACCAGCAAGATCGCTGACGCCAGCGAACAACTCACCACCGGCACCGAAAAACTATCGGCTGGATTAGGCCAAGCCTCTAGCGCGGCCACCGGCGCTGCCAAACAGGCAAAGCAGTCAGCCACCGATTACGCCTCGGCCGAGGCGGCGCTGACCACGCTCACTGCCGACACTCAGGCTTGCGACCACGGCGATGCAGCGGCCTGCGCTGCGCAAAGCGCCGATCAGGACGCCCTCGAAGCGGCCATGAATACTCTGGGCACCAGCGTCGACACCACGAACACCTATCTCAATGGAACCTCCAGCAAGACTGGTCTAGCGGACGCTTTGGTCAATCTGGCCAACGGCTCCAGCTCACTGGCCACCGGGTCATCTCAGGTGACTCGCGCCTTGCAGCAACTCGCCAGCGGTGCCACGAAGTTGGCAGCAGGCGCGTCCACTGCGGCCAGCAAGGGAGGGCTGTTGGCCAACGGAGCAACCTCGGCGGCCAGCGGAAGCGAGAAGCTGGGCAGCGGTGCGCGACAGCTCTCCAAGATCGAGAAGGTGATCAACGAAAAGGTCGCCGAGCTGACCCCCGACGCACAACAAGAAGCCCTGAAGAAGGTGGCTGAGGACCAGAACCTCAGCGTGATCGACGGCAAGTTGGCCGTTGACTACACCAACTCCGTACAACGGCGAGCGATCGTGGACCAGTTGGTGCCCAAATTGATCGATTCGATCAACAACCACGACGCAAACCAGACCGAGGTGAATACCAACAGCTCCGACACCTCCTTCCTCACTGGCGCAGACCCCCGACTCACTAAGCCGTTCCTGCTCGGCTTCAACGCTTCGGTGGTCCAGGTCTACTGGGTCGGCCTGGCTGCGATGCTGACCGCCTTCGTACTCACCTGGTTCTTCCGGGTACCTCCACTGCGCAGCCGCTCAGCTCTCGAAGAAAAGGCTGACCTGCGTCAGAATGAGCAGGAAGAGGAGGCGGCATGACCGAGGACACCAGCGACAACGTCCCCGTTTCGCTGCGGGAACGCAAGAAGGCAGCCACCCGCAAGGCAATCCACGAAGTCGCCATCCGGCTAGTGAGCGAGCAGGGGCCAGATGGATTTACGGTTGAGGAAGTCTGTGCTGCCGCAGATGTCTCCCAGCGGACCTTCTTCAACTACTACCCCACCAAAATTGCGGCGGCTTTCGACCTGTTGGTTTCCGAGATTAGCCTCGACTCCCGCGAACAGTTCTTGACCAGCAAGAAGGCTCTGGTGTCGGACGTCTGCGACCTGGTAGCGCGAAGCGTCAGCATTCCCGCCGACTATCCCAAGCTCAAACGGCTGATGCAGGAACGCCCGGAATTGGCTCTTTTCTTCTGGAAGCAGATGGGGGCTCGCCGCCAGCCGGTGATTGACCTGATTGAGGAACGGACCACAGATCGACACACCGCAGAACTCGCTTTCAGCCTGGTGGCCATGGCAACCAAGGCCGCGATGTGCCACCCCGGCGGCGATACCTCACCGGAGGAGATTTCGGTCCGACTCAAGGCGGAGATCGCCGTGATCGGCCAGCTGATCTCCGAAGCGGTCTCCTGAGCTGGGTCTCAGCCCACGATCGGACGGACCTTGACCCAAGGCCGCACCCGTTCCAGCTGTGCCGAAACCTGGATCACTACTGGTTCGCCATTCGGCGGGCCAACCAACTGCACACTCAACGGCAGTCCGTCAGCAGAGAAGCCGGACGGCAGCGCAGCAGCCGGGTTACCCAACACATTCCACAGCGAGGTCAGCGACGAAGCCTTGGTCGCTTTTGCCGAGGCGGCCACCGCGCCGAGGCCGTCCAACTGCCCGATCGACACTGCCGGAGTTGGTGTGGTCGGCATCAGCAGCAAGTCGAAGTCACCAAAGAAGGAACCCGCGAAAGCTTCACCGGCAGCCAACCCGGCCCGCTCGGCCCACTCAACACGACCACGTAGCGGCGCGGTGAGCTTCAGTAGATTCCGGGTGCGCTGTTCCAGCAGCTCAGGATGCTCGGCGCGGGTGGCCTCCTCCGATACCCCAGCAGAGGTCTGAATCAGGAATGGCAGTGCCACGTCTGGGAAGGCTGGCTTCACCCGGATCACAGTGTGTCCAAGTTCACGCAGAGCATCCGCGGTGGCAACCAACGCCGCGGTGGTTTCCGGATCGGCCTCAGTAGAGCCAAGCCTGGCCGCCACTCCGATTCGGAGGCGTCCGGGTTCGGTGTGGTAGGCCTGACTCAGCGTCATCGACAAAGGGTCGGCTTGCCAAACGTCGGAGGGCAATGATCCAGTAATCGCGTCGTAGATCAACGCGCTGTCTTCCACCGTCCGGGTTAGCGGACCGATCACCCCAAGCGAACGCCAAAGATGCCCATTCGGCGCGGCACTGGTGCGCCCTCGCTGACACTTCAAGCCATAGACGCCGCAGAATGAGGCGGGCAGTCGGATCGAACCGCCACCATCACCCCCAATCGCTGCGGCCACCATGCCCGAGGCCACCGCAGCAGCCGACCCGCCCGAAGAACCGGCCACTGAGCGCAGCAGATTCCAGGGGTTGCGGGTGTAGCCATTGGCACTGGTCTCAGTCCATGGCCAGATCCCAAATTCCGGCATTCGAGTCTTGCCGATGATCACGGCCCCGGCTTCTCGCAGCCGACGCACAACTTCACCATCGGCCTTCGCAGGAGTGCTGAATGCCGCACCACCATAGGCGGTGGGCAGGCCAGCGACGTCGTTCTCGTCCTTGATCGCGATCGGGACGCCATGCAGCGGACCCCGCTGTGTGGCAGGCGTGGCATCCCGCTCGGCTGCCTCTACGCGAGCAGCATCGTCAAGCACATAGGCGAAGGCGTTCAGCTGCTGGTCGAACCGACGAATCCGCCCCAAGGCATGTTCAACCAGTTCAACGGAGGTCACCTTGTCAGCTGCCACTAGCCGCGCCTGCTCGGCGAAGCTGGTGAAATCCAGATCTGTCATGGGTGAATCATCCGGCGTCTTGCCCGCTATGACTAGGCCGACACGATGCTGGTCACCTAGCGGTAATGAAAAGGGAAGCGCCCGCTCAGCGCGACGGCGGGCGAAAGTGCAGCCCCACCTCGGGGTCAACCAATACTTCTTGGGCGGCAGCTATTCCGGCTACCACCAACGGTGTAGCCAGCGGCAGTTGGCGCTTCAATAGGGCCAATCCGATCGGGCCAAGTTCGTAGTGACGCTCGCTAGTCCCCATTCGGCCGACCACCTCGCCGGCAGCGAGCACGTCGGCACCAACCGGCGGCAACTCGTCAGCGCTGCCGTCCAAGTGCAGTAGCGTCAGCCGACGTGGCGGACGGCCCAAGTTGTAGGTGCGTGCGACAACCTCTTGACCGGGGTAACAACCCTTCTTGAGGTGTACTGCTGAGCCGAGCCGATTAGCCTCTGGATTGGCCAGTTCGTTGGGAATGGTCCGTTCATCGGTGTCGAGGAAGGGCCGCGGGGAACCGGCGGCGATCCGCAGCGCCTCAACCGCCCAGATGCCGGCGCGCACGTCACCCAAGGTGGCGTCCAACTCATCTCGGGCCACGACCATTGGTGTTCCGCCGGGCGCGATGGCCACCGCGGAGTCGACTAACACCTCACTAATTCTGACCTTTGCCGCAAAGACCATCTTCTGCAGCCAGCCGATCAGCGCCTCAGCCTGGCCAGGCTCGGTGTGACAGGTCAGGCTGAGGCCATCATCAGTTGCGGCGAATGCGTGATTTAGGTGACCTTGCGGGTTGAGCACGAATGCGTCGATCGGCAGCCCAGGCGCCAGCGACTTGAAATCTGCAGTCGTGATGGCGTTTAGCCAGCTGAGCCGGTCGGGACCAGCGATGCTGAATACCGGCCGATGGGACAGGTCCACCCCGGCCAAACCCGAAAGCAAGGCCTTCTGCTCACTGTATGGATCTCCGTAATGCCAGATCGCGCCAGCATCGACGCCGGCCTCGACCAGGACGCTCATCGCCGTTCCATGGTTGCCCACAGATAGGGCTGCAATTCCTCAGTCTCGGTGGCTCGGTCGAAGGAGAACATCAGTTTTCCCTCGACCGTGCCGTACAGGCGCCGACCAGCGGTGTAGGCAACCTTGGCGTCCCGAGTCCGGGCAACGGCGTCGGTGACCAAATCGATCCGGCCAGGCTGCAACTTGCCGAACCAAATCTCAGCGAAACCGTCCGGCGAGGTCATCATCACGTCGACAGTGCCGTCCGCCAGGGGCCGCCAGAAGCCTGTCTCCATGAACAGCGGCGATGCTGGTTTGCCCTCGGTATCGGTTTCGAAGGCTTGCGCCAGATAATGCAGAAAGTCGCCGCCGTTGTCAGCGAAATCGACCTGGATCGCGTAGCCGATCTTGGCTTCCCCGGGCCATTGCCGGTAGCCGGTGCCTTCCCAGCGTCCACGCAGCCAGGCCAGCCCGATCAGTGCCGGGTTCAGATCAGCCGGGATCTCGAAAGCCATCTACTCTCCTCGTTTGCCGCGCCAGATCACAACGATGCCCACCACCGCCAGTAACGCGATTGCCGAGCAAGCGGTGAACAACACCACTCCGGTCACTGATAACGGGATGAGGCTGGACACCCTTGAAGCATAACCGGCGTCCCCGGTGACGGCAGAAAAGCTCTTCGCCCTGCTGATCGGTTCAGCTAGAAGCACTGTCCACAATTTCGCGGCCCGACGGTTTATTGCGCCAGGACTGAGCCGATAGTGAAGTCATGCGCACTCCCCAGCCCTGGACGCTGCCCGATCAGCCAGCCAGTACAGCCGCCCTCGCCGCCGGTGGCGTCAGTGAGTCGATGCTTGCCACTCAGGTACGCAGACAAGCCTTGCTTCGTCTGCGTCAGGGTGTCTACTTAGCCCAGGCATCTTGGCCGGCCGACCCGGCCGATCAGCACCTGATGTTGGGTCGGGCCGAGATTGCAGCAAACCCCGAAGCCGTCTTAAGCCATCAGTCCGCCGCGCTGGTCTGGCAACTACCAACCCCCGGGTTTGTTCCCTGGCACGAGTTGCCGCCCTCCGTAACCCTGCCCGCTGGACGCAATTTTCGATCAAGCCATGGCCTCGCAGTGCATCATGTGGCCAATCTGCCAAAGGCCCAACTAGGCCGCGACCCCGGTGGCTACCCCGCCACCAGCGTGGCCAGGACTGCAGTGGACCTAGCCGAGGGTTTGGCGCTACCCCAAGCTTTGGTGTTGCTTGATGCCGCTGCCCGTCGGCTCTGTGCTGGTTTTGTGTCCCACCCCAAGCGCCACGACTACGCAAACGCCGGATTGGCGTCCGCCGCCCGCGCTGAACTGACTGCGGTCGCCATTAGCCGCCGAAGATCGGGGCTACTCCCTATGATCAGCCTGGCCGAAGCCAGCAGGGAATCTGCCGCAGAGTCGCTGTCTGCTGGGTATTTCCAGCTTGGCGGCCTCCCCACCCCAAGTTTCCAGAGCCCGATTCGAACCCCCCAAGGAACATTCTTTCCCGACTGCCTTTGGAACGAAGGACAACTCATCGGAGAGTGCGACGGCACGGTGAAATACATCGACCAACACGCCTATGCCCGAGAGAAGGAACGTGAGCAGATTCTGCGCGATCTGGGTTTCGGCATGGTGCGTTGGCAGGCGAAGGAGATCATGACCAGACCCGATGCTGTTGTGGCACGAGTGGCCCGAGCTCTGGGCGGCTGAAACCCGAGTTTCCTGACTTTCCGGTCAAGGCAAGCGGGAGGCCTCTCGGCGCCCCCCGATATTCCTGGCTTTCAGAAGCCAATCAAGCCCGCAGAAGCCAGGAAACTGCGCAGTCGGCTTGCTACGAGGGCGCGCCGGGTGCGGATAACCCTTGAAAACCGGGTTTGGCTGGTCTCAGGTGATTTGATTGCCACGTGCGAGCGGTAGTGCAGCGAGTCAACCGGGCGAGCGTGCGCGTTTCCGGCGAGGTCGTTGGCCGCATCGATGAACCTGGACTTCTGGTGTTGGTGGGAGCGACTCACACCGACACCACCGAGATTGCCGCTTCGTTGGCGACCAAGATCTGGCAACTTCGGATCCTCGAAGGGGAAGTCTCTTGTGCCGATAACTCGGCCCCCATCCTGGTGGTGAGCCAGTTCACTCTGTTCGCCGATCTCAGCAAGGGCCGGCGTCCTTCTTGGTCTAAAGCGGCCCCAGCGGCAGTTAGCGAACCGCTAGTGGAAGCTTTCACCAGCGCCTTGTCCGCCCTCGGCGCACGGGTCCAAACCGGGCGATTCGGCGCCGCAATGGAGGTCGAATTGGTCAACCACGGACCCCTAACCATCCTCATCGATACCGATGATTGAACGCCCATCCGCGGGACTTTGCACCAAGACCGGCTTGGGTGTCACTAAAGTTAGGCCTGCACGGCTAATGGAGGAGGGCTGATGGCGCAACTGCTGCTAGTCAGCAATGAGGTCGCCAATGGGGTGCCTGCTGAGCGTTCACTGCCTGTCTTGGCACTGCTCTCCCATGACATTCGCGGCGTTGCCGCCGACACCCAGGCACTGACTGAGTCAGCTCGTTGTGACGTAGTCGTGCTCGACGGGCGTGCAGATCTGGCTGGCGCTCGAATGATGGCGCGGCTCTTCCAGTCATCTGGTTCAACCGTGCCGCTGCTGCTGGTGCTAACCGAGAGCGGGCTGGCAGCCGTGGCAGCCGACTGGGGATTGTCTGACGTGGTTCTGGATACGGCCGGTCCGGCCGAGATTGAGGCCCGGATCAGAATGCTGGCCACCTCGGCCACCAATGACGGTCTGATCTCCGCTGGTGGCATCGTGATTGATGACGCCGCCTATTCGGTGCTGATGGAGGGCGAACCGCTCGACCTGACCTACACCGAGTTTGAGCTGTTGAAGTACCTGGTACAGCATCCTGGACGGGTATTCAGCCGGGAGCACCTACTGGCCGACGTGTGGGGCTACGACTA
>DHWU01000048.1:0-1312 GCA_002413345.1 Propionibacteriaceae bacterium UBA5174
TCGACCTCGCCCGCGACACCAAGCGAGTCCCCTTGCTGGAACGCGCCCGGTTCTTGGCGATCTTCTGCAGCAATCTTGACGAGTTCTTCATGGTGCGGGTTGCCGGGCTCAAACGACGGATGGCCGCTGGGGTGGCGGTGCCCTCAAACTCTGGACTGATGCCGCGCGAGTTGATGGACACGATCGTGAACCGCAGCCGCGAGCTGGTCACTGAGGTGACCAGGGTGTTTAGCGAGGAAATCCGACCAGCACTTGCCGAACACGGGATCCGGATCCTGGCCTGGCACGAACTAAATGCTGATGAACGCGCCCGGATGACCGAGCTGTTTGAGAACCGCATCTTTCCAGTGCTCACCCCCCTCGCCGTCGACCCCTCCCACCCCTTCCCCTACATTTCTGGGCTGAGCGTCAACCTGGCGGTACTAGTGAAGAACCCCACCACCGAGTTGCAGCAGTTCGCCCGAGTGAAGGTACCGACCATTCTCAGCCGCTTCCTCCCCTTGGGCGATGGACGCTTTGTGCCCCTGGAAGAGGTGATCGCAGAGCATCTCGGCCAGCTCTTTTCGGGCATGGAAATTGTTGCCCATAGCACCTTCCGGGTTACCCGCAACGAGGACGTTGAGGTTGAGGAGGACGATGCGGAGAACCTGCTGTTCGCCTTGGAGAAGGAACTGCTGCGCCGCAAGACCGGGCGTCCACCGGTACGACTGGAGGTCGAGGAAGACATCGACGAGGGGATGCTTGAACTCCTCACCAGCGAGTTGGATATTGACCAGTCCGAGGTCTTCAAACTGCCCAGCCCGCTGGACCTTCGCGGGCTATTCTCGCTGGCCGACCTGGACCGCGATTCGCTGAAATACCCTTCTTTCCTCCCCAAGACCCATCCCGAGTTGGCCACGGTTGAGACCGCCCAACCAGCCGACATGTTCGCGGCTTTGAAAAGCCGTGATGTGCTTCTGCACCACCCCTATGACTCCTTTGCCACCAGCGTGCAGCGCTTCATCGAACAGGCCGCAGCCGACCCTGCCGTGCTCGCGATCAAGCAGACGCTCTACCGCACTAGCGGCGATTCACCAATCATTGACGCCTTGGTTGAAGCGGCCCAAGCGGGCAAACAGGTGCTGGCCCTAGTCGAAATCAAGGCACGTTTCGATGAGCGTGCCAACATCGCCTGGGCCCGCAAGCTAGAGAAGGCCGGCTGCCATGTGGTGTACGGGGTTTTGGGGTTGAAGACCCATTGCAAGCTTTCCCTTGTAGTCCGCGAAGAACCCACCGGCTTGCGTCGCTACTGCCACATCGGCACCGGCAACTA
>DHWU01000048.1:1571-6996 GCA_002413345.1 Propionibacteriaceae bacterium UBA5174
CAACTACAACCCCAAGACCGCCCGGATGTATGAGGACGTCGGCCTACTCACCTCGAATGCAGTGATCACCGAAGACGTTGCCAAACTGTTCAATCACCTGTCCGGCATGTCCCAGGAGACCAACTATCGGCGACTATTGGTGGCCCCACACTCAATCCGCACCGGGCTGATTTCATCGATCCACCGCGAAATCGCCAATCACCAAGCTGGCCTGTCCTCCGGCATCCGAATCAAGGTCAACTCGATCGTGGATGAGGCGATCATCGATGCGCTTTACCGCGCGTCCCAAGCCGGGGTACGGGTTGACCTGTGGGTGCGAGGTATCTGTGCGGTACGTCCAGGCGTGCCGGACTTGAGCGAGAACATCCGAGTGCGCAGCATTCTGGGACGCTTCTTAGAACACAGTCGGCTGTATTGGTTTGCCAATGCCGGTTCGCCTCAGGTTGGGATCGGTTCCGCCGACCTGATGCACCGCAACCTGGACCGCCGGGTAGAGACGATCGTCGGCTTGACACACCCGGCACATATCGCCCAGATCGAGCATTTTTTCGACTTGGCTTTCGCCCCTGGCACCGCCTCCTGGTGGCTGAACTCCACTGGCTGGAACCAACACACCCTGGATTCCGACGGCGAGCCGCTAATGGATCTTCAGGATCATTTGATCACCCAGATGGGTCAGCGACGCGCGGTCGAGCGCTGAGCCGATGGGACGCCCGATTAAGCGAGTCCTCGCTGCTGGCACGGTAACCCTGCGCCGCAGCGAGAACGGCGCCACCGAAGTACTGCTGGTGCATCGCCCGAACCTGGATGACTGGACGATTCCGAAAGGCAAGCTCGAAACCGACGAGCAATTGCCGGTCTGCGCAGTGCGGGAGACTCTGGAGGAATCCTCGATCCTCAGTGATTTGGGTTGCCCGGTGGCCGAGATCACCTATCCGATTAGCACCGGGCTGAAGGTAGTCGTCTATTGGATCGGCCGACCGGTGAGGGTCAGCGAACACACACCCGACAGTGAGGTGGATCTGGTCAAGTGGTTTTCGATCACTAAGGCGCTGCGTCAGGCCACCTATCCCGACGACCGGGAGGTGATTCGCAAAGCCGTGAACTTGCCAGCCACTACCCCATTAATCATCTTGCGCCATGCCAAGGCCAAGTCCCGATCGAACTGGACCAAAAGCGATTCAAAGCGTCCCCTGGATGCCCGCGGACGCCAGCAAGCCGAGGCACTCATCCCACTCCTGGCCGCCTACGGCACCGCCAGAGTGGTGTCGTCCACTTCGGTGCGTTGCACCGAGACTGTGCAGCCCTTCGCTCACGCGAAGGATCTTGGCGTGGAAAGTTGGTCGGCGTTGAGTGAAGAAGGCGCCGAAGCTGACCCGGCGACAGTCACCAAGCTGGCCCGACAACTTGCCACTTACACCGCCGAAGCTGGCACTCCGACGGTGGTGTGTAGTCACCGTCCGGTACTGCCAACGATTCTGCGAGCCATCGGCGTGCCGGAGCAGGCGTTGTCGCCAGCCGCCGTATTGATCGTCCATCTGGGCATCGACGGCGAGGTTGTGGCCCTCGAAACCCACGATCCGTTGCAGTGAGTACCCCGCAAGCCTCAGTTCAATCCTTACCGCAAGTTCACCCGGTGTTCACCTGACTCCCCCTGGCTGCTTACACCGGTTCCCTACGGTGATGGCGAGCAGCTCGCTCCACGAGCTTACGAATCCGAAGGAAAAGCGTGAAAACCAAGCTGATTACCGTTGCCGTCTTGGCCGCGGCTTCCGCACTTACCTTCTCCGGGTGCGCGACCAACGAGTCCACCACCGCAGCCACCGGAACTCTCTCCGGTAAAGGCGCCTCTTCGATGAAGGCGGCTCAGGAGAAGTGGGTTGCTGACTACCAGGCGAAGAATGCTGGCGTAACGGTCAACTACTCCCCCGACGGCTCCAGCGCAGGCCGGGAAGCCTTTGCCGCCGGCGCCGTTGATTTTGCCGGGTCTGACCGTCCCTTGAAAGACGAGGAGATGGGTGCGGGCAAGTTCAAGACTTGCGCCGCCGACTCCAATGCATTGAACATCCCGGTCTACGTTTCGCCGATCGCCGTGATCTACAAGCTCGATGGCGTCGACAACCTGACCTTGGATGCCAACACCGTGGCCAGCATCTTCACCGGCAAGATCACCAAGTGGAATGACGCAGCGATCGCGGCCACGAACCCCACAGCGAAGCTGCCAGCGCTGAACATCACTGCGGTGCACCGCAGCGACGGCTCGGGCACCACCAACAACTTCACCGACACCCTGAACCAGATCGCGCCAACCATCTGGGCCGACAAAGCCTCCGATGATTGGCCAGCCGCTCTCGGTGGCGAAGCCGCCAAGGGCACCTCGGGTGTGGTTCAGGCCGTTTCGAGCGGCACCGGCACCATCGGCTACGCCGACGTCTCGGCCGCAAAGAACGTCAGCATCGCCAAGCTGTCGGTCAACGGTCAAACCCTCAGCCCGGACGCCAGCGCGGCCGCTCAGATCCTGGAACAGTCCAGCCAGATTGCCGGACGCGCCACCAATGATCTGGCCTACAAGCTGAACCGCACCGGGAACGCTTACCCGGCCGTTCTGGTCTCGTACGCGATCGTTTGCCAGACCTACGCAAACCCAACTCAGGGTGGCTTGGTCAAGAGCTACCTGACCTATGTCACCTCGACCGAGGGCCAGCAGGCCGCCGCCACCGCAGCGGGCTCAGCGCCACTTTCGTCGGCCATCCAGACAAAGGTCGCTGCCGCGATCAGCACCATCAAGTGACACTGTGAATCGAGGCGGCGCCGGTGGGGATCCCCCTCCGGCGCCGCCACTCGCCTAGCCTGAACCTCATCCACCAACAGATCAGGACCCTTGATGAAGATCACGTCGCCAACGGCTACCAAGCCCTCGGCCGCGCCGAATCCCACCCCAGATCCAAAACGACACGGCGACCGGGTATTCGCCGGTTTGGCTGCTGGCTCGGGGATCTTTATCTTGTTGATCCTGGCGCTGGTTGCCAGCTTCTTGGTAGTTGAGGGTGCCCCGGCACTATTTGCCAATCCGACCGATCTGGCCACCAAGGGTTACGGTGAATTTGCCTCTTGGGTGGCCCCCTACGCTTTTGGAACCGTCTGGGCCGCTCTCTTGGCATTGGCGATGGCGGTACCGGTGGCGATCGGTATCGCTTTGTTCATCTCGCACTATGCATCCCGGAAACTTGCCCAGCCGCTGGGGTATCTGATCGACCTACTGGCTGCAGTGCCCTCAGTGGTCTTTGGCCTGTGGGGGTCCATCGTGCTGGCCCCTGCCGTACGCCCGTTCTATGACTGGCTCAATACTCATCTGGGTTTCATTCCGCTGTTCTCCGGCAACCTTTCAGGCACTGGTCGGACGATTCTGACCGCCGCCATCGTGCTGGCCACCATGGTGCTTCCGATTATCACCAGCCTGTGCCGCGAGGTGTTCCTCCAAGCCCCCAAGCTGCATGAGGAGGCCGCTTTGGCTTTGGGCGCTACCCGCTGGGAAATGATCAAGATGGCCGTGCTCCCATTCGCTCGTCCGGGGATCGTCGCGGCAGTGATGCTGGGCTTGGGACGGGCCCTCGGCGAAACGATGGCGGTATCCATGGTGCTTTCCGGGGGTGCGAATATCACCTTCCAGGTACTGACCAGTGAGAACCCCAACACCATCGCGGCAGCGATCGCCCAGGGCTTCCCAGAGGCATACGGGCTGAAGACCAACCAGCTGATCGCCGCTGGCCTGGTGCTGTTCTTGATCACTTTGGTGGTGAACATGATTGCGCGAGCGATCGTGGCCCGCCGGGCCGAATACTCAGGAGCTAACTGATGACCACTCTCAGCCAGAACTTGGCTGGCGACCAACTGACTTCGGGGCGGCTCCCGAAAGCGACTGCACCAGCTTTGGCGGCGTCCTCCATCTTGCTGAGTTTCGCGTTGTCGGAACTGCTTACTGGCGGCAATACCGCAGTCACAGCCGTCGGGTCATTTGGCCTGTACCTACTGATCATGGAAATTGCGGCCCGAGTGGTCGAGGGCCCCCGCCAGGCCGCAGACCGGCGCGCGACTACGCTGGTCGCTGGCGCTTTTCTGCTGGCCTTAATCCCCTTGATCTCGGTCACCTGGGAGACGGTGGCTAAGGGACTGCCTCGTTTCGACCTGAACTTCTTCTCGATGTCGATGCGTAGCGTGGTTGGCTCTGGTGGCGGCGCCGCTCACGCCATCGCGGGCACCTTGTGGGTAACCGGAATCGCCACTGCAATCTCGGTGCCGATCGGCCTGTTGTGCGCCATCTTCCTGGCCGAGTACGGCGCGGGAAGCAAACTTGCCAAAGCAATCACCTTCTTTGTTGACGTAATGACCGGCATTCCCTCGATCGTGGCTGGCCTCTTCGCCTACTCGCTGATGACGCTGCTCTTCGGCCCAGGAAGAGCGGTCTTCGGTCTGTCGGGCAGCATCGCGCTGGCAGTGCTGATGATCCCGGTCGTGGTGCGCTCCTGCGAAGAACTGTTGCGCCTAGTGCCCAACGAGCTGCGCGAAGCGTCCTACGCCCTTGGGGTGCCCAAATGGCTGACTGTGACCAGAGTCGTGATCCCGACTGCGATCTCTGGCATTGTCTCCGGAGTCATCTTGGCTATCGCCCGAGTGATCGGCGAGACCGCCCCGTTGATGATCGCGGCAGGCTTCACCGCGTCGATGAACAACAACCCGCTGGCCAACCCGATGATGACCCTGCCGGTCTTTGTCTACGACTCCTACGCCAATCCCGGCGTCGACACCCAGCCATATTGGGATCGGGCCTGGGCGGGCGCTTTGACCCTAATCGCCATCGTGATGCTGCTGAACCTGATCGGCCGGCTCATCGCACGTCGCTTCGCCCCCAAATCCGGGCGCTGACAAGGAGAATCCCGCAGATGAGCAAACGCATCGAAGTGACCGACCTGAACGTCTACTACGGCAGTTTTCGCGCCGTAGAGGACGTCACGATGACGATCGAACCAAAGTCTGTGACCGCGTTCATCGGTCCGTCGGGTTGTGGCAAGTCGACCTTCCTACGCACCCTGAACCGAATGCATGAGGTTATCCCCGGCGCGCGCGTCGAAGGTGAAGTGCTGTTGGACGGAGAAAACCTTTACGGCCCCGGCGTCGACCCGGTGCGGGTGCGTCGCCAAGTCGGAATGGTCTTTCAGCGCCCGAATCCCTTTCCGACGATGTCGATTAAGGAAAACGTGCTGGCGGGCATCAGTTTGAACAACCGGCGGATGCCCGCTTCGGCCAAGGACGCGGTGGTCGAGGAGTCCCTCAAAGGTGCCAACCTGTGGGAAGAAGTCAAGAACCGGCTCGATCTGCCCGGCTCTGGGCTTTCCGGCGGCCAACAGCAGCGGCTCTGCATCGCGCG
>DHWU01000048.1:7245-7397 GCA_002413345.1 Propionibacteriaceae bacterium UBA5174
GCAGCGGCTCTGCATCGCGCGGGCGATCGCCATGGAACCGCAGGTACTACTGATGGACGAGCCTTGTTCAGCCTTGGATCCGATTTCCACCCTGGCAATCGAAGATCTGATGGCAGAGCTGAAAGAGCAGTACACGATCGTGATCGTGACCC
>DHWU01000048.1:7651-11492 GCA_002413345.1 Propionibacteriaceae bacterium UBA5174
ACCCACAACATGCAGCAGGCGGCGAGAGTCTCTGATGTAACGGCTTTCTTCAACATCGCAGGCACTGGCGCCCCCGGCAAACTGATCGAATCCGGGCCGACCGACAAGATCTTCTCCACCCCTGAAGTGCAGGCGACCGAGGACTACATTTCCGGGCGCTTCGGCTAAACGTCCGATCGGTGGGTAACTAGTGTCGGCCAACTAAGCTTGCGGGCGTGAGCACCTACGGCTGGTACCCAGATCCTGGTGGCCGACCTGGCCAGTTTCGATATTGGGACGGAACGTCCTGGTCTGAGGAACTGACTCGGGACCCGGGCCAGCCGGCGCCCGCCGGCAGTAACAGTGAGCCCCCGCCCAACCGGGCCGCCGGTTGGTGGATCGCGGCTGTGGCCGCAGTCGTGGTCGTCGGATTAGTCGTCTGGGCTGTGATCCGCGTCATTCCAGTTCTCACCGGAGTCGACCCGTTGGCACCTGACGGCAGTGCATCCGCCAATTTCTGCGCTGCGGGCGCCAGCCAAATTTCAGCGTCTGCCCGTCCAGAAAAGGCCGGATGGGTCACCAGCGGGCACCTGTCCTTCCCTGAACTCGGGGCTCCTTGGCTCTCCCCAGAGGTCGACAACCGGGTGCCATTCGGGATCTACGGGATCGAGCAAACAGCCACCGACCAATCCAATTACGACGGCAATGGACACAGCTGGGTGTCCAGCGTGATGGTCGCTGACCTCGCCTCCGGTGACGGATTCGCCAGTTCAAAGATCGCTGCCGAAGTCGCCCTAAAATGCGTTCTCGGCAAGTACTACTCCGACACCGCCGTGACTAAGAATGAGATCAGTGCCGGAGCGCACTCCGTGGACGGGCACACGGGTTGGCTTATCGAAGCCCAACTCAGCTTCGAGGTCAGCGGGCTCAAGGCCAAAGGCGAGCGGGCGATACTGCTGGTAGTCCAAGTGAAGGCCGATCAGTACGGCATGTTTTACGCCTCAGTCCCCGATACCAGCCCGGATCGGCTTCCCGAAGCCCGCCAGACTCTCGCCGCCCTCAAGGTGGAAGACTGAGTAGCGGTTCTGCGCTGCACAGTTGTTGACCCGAGAAGGCCCGCTAACCGCACCGCAACAGGTCAATCCACTCAAGCGCCGGGACGGAAACGGCTCTTCTTCGGCGGCACCAGGTCGGCAGCTGGCTCGGCGTAGGACACCTTGGGCTTGTCCGAACCGTCAAAGGTGAAGGTGGTCACACTGGCCAATCGAGTCTCGCGCTTGCGCGGGTCGTGCACTAGTGAGCGACCCTCAGCCCAACTCCTAGCCATCCAGATCGGCAATTCGTGGGCCACGATCAGCGCCTCACCACCTTCGGCTTTAGCCGCGGCATCAACCAACGCGGCACGCATTCGGGCCACAACCGAGGGGTAGGCCTCCCCCCAAGAAGGTCGCAAGGGGTTGCGTAATGCCCACCAACTGGTGGGCAACAGCAACACCTGGTTGTACTTGCCGAAACTGCGACCTTCGAACACATTGGCCGCCTCTACCACCCGGTCGTCAATGTTCACCGCCAGTTCAGGATGTCCGGCAGCAATCGGGGCCATGGTCTCCTGTGCTCGCTGCAGTGGCGATGAAACCAGGTGAACCAGCGGCGCGTCGGCGAAGTACTCCCCCAGCCGGGCGGCCATCTGCTGACCCAACTCCGAAAGTCCGAAACCCGGCAGGCGTCCGTACAACACCCCATCGGGGTTGTGCACCTGTCCGTGTCGCACTAAGTGCACAACTCTGGGTTCCATCAATCTCCTCGCTTCGCAGTAGCGCGGCCAACTCTAGCCAAAGCGCACAAGACTCGGCCGTCGCGCCAAATCAGGTCCACGCAGCACTCAGCTGGGATCAACCGCGGATCGGTGCCGGTGGCGACCCAAAGGTCTGCCGACCACGAAATCTCGCGCTCACTGAACACAGAAGGAGTCAACCAGCCGCGACCGACGCGAAACTGTGGTTAGCCGCGGTACGCGACGACGTCCCGGGGGTGAAACCGGGACGTCGGTCACTCACGGCGCTACCGGGGGTCAACTGAATGCCGGTAGCGGATGGTCCTACTTGCCTGCGCGGCGACGCTGAATGCGCGTCTTCTTGAGCAGCTTGCGATGCTTCTTCTTCGCCATCCGCTTACGGCGCTTCTTGATGACCGAACCCACTGGCAGGACCTCTTTCGATTCCACCCCGCATTGGAGTGGCAAGTTGCTGGGCAAGAACTGTTGAACAGCCTCACCGGGAACGGCTGGTCAATCCAGCCGACGCACGATCTTACTTCACCGAACCGGTAGGGCTGAAATCAGCCAGCCTGGTAGTAAGACCCGCGCAGATACGCATCCACCGCAGGCGCCGGGACGCGGAAGTTTCGACCGAACCGAACTGCTTCCAGATCACCGGAATGAATCAACCGGTAGACCGACATCCGAGAGACCCGCAGTGCATCGGCCACCTCTGAAACCTTCAAAAATCTCACGTTTCCGAGATTGGTGACCGGATCGCTCATCGCGGGCTGCTTTCTCCAACTGATCACCGCCATGGTGACCACCTGACAAACGATAGCGGCACTCAGCACCGGTTGGGTGAGAGATCATTGGAAGAACACCAAGAATCCAACACCCGGACAGATCAGTCTTCGGAAAGCTCCTCGCTGCGGTCGCGGGCAGCTTCGATCGCGGCCATGAATGCCGCTTTCACCCGGTTGTCGTCCAACTCGCGCAGCGCGGCTGCAGTGGTGCCACCTGGTGAGGTGACCCGTTCGCGAAGTTGAGTGGGATGGGCCCCGGATTCAACCAGCAGTTTGGCCGAGCCATACACGGTTTGCACCGCCAAGGTGGTGGCAATATCGCGCGGTAGCCCGAGTAGAACTCCCGCGTCAATCATGGCCTCAACCACATAGAAGACGTACGCCGGGCCAGATCCGGATACTGCGGTCACAGCATCTTGATACTTCTCCGGCACGGTGACCACCTTGCCGACCGCCTTCAGCAGCCCGGTGGCGAACTCAAGGTCGGATTCGGCAGCCCAAGCACCGGCTGAGATTGCGGCCATGCCCTCCCCGACCTGGGCCGGAGTATTCGGCATCACCCGCACTACGGCAGTGCCAGGGGTCAGGTAAGACTCGATTTGCGCGGTGGTCACGCCGGCACACACCGACACCACCAATGCGCCCGAACGCAGTCCAGCGGCCACCTGTGGCAACACCGCGGCGACGTCCTGAGGCTTAGTCACGACCAGTACTGCATCGGCATCTGCCACCGCCTCGGCCAATTCAGCACTGCCAACACCGTATTTGTCGGCGATTTCGGCGAGCTTCGGAGCGTAGCGATCTACCGCGGTGATCTGAGCCGGCTGCCACCCAGACCCCAGTAGCCCCGAGATCAGGGTCTCCCCCATCACTCCGGTACCGATTACGGCAATCTTCGTCATCGGTTGGCCACCACTTCGGCGATCTGCACCGCGTTCAGCGCGGCCCCCTTGCGTAAGTTGTCTCCCACCACGAACAGCACTAAGCCTTTGCCGCCCGGTACTGACTGGTCGACCCGAATCCGGCCAGCCAGGCAGGCGTCTTGGCCAGCACCCTCGCGGGGAGTAGGGACCTCGGCCAGTTGCACTCCAGCAGCGGCCGACAGCAGTTCGGTGGCCCGCTCGACACCAATCTCGGAGGCGAACTCAGCGTGGATGCTCAGCGAATGCCCGGTGAAAACCGGAACTCGCACGCAGGTGCCTGCCACTAATAGGTCGGGGGCATGCAGAATCCTTCTGGACTCATTTCGCAGCTTTTGTTCCTCGTCAGTTTCCAACCAGCCGTCTTCGACGATGGAGCC
>DHWU01000048.1:11788-18612 GCA_002413345.1 Propionibacteriaceae bacterium UBA5174
CGCACATATGGGGACGGGTCGCCAGCAGCGACAGCAGCGCCGTCCAGGGTCAGACCACGAGCATCACCGGCGGCTGCGATTTGGTCAGACAACGCCCGCACCCCAGTCAGCCCCGAGCCGGACACCGCCTGGTAGGTGGCCACTTTGAGCCGCAACAGCCCGGCTTCGTCATGCAGCGGTTTGAGCACCGGCATGGCCGCCATCGTGGTGCAATTCGGGTTGGCGATGATCCCCTTGGCCGGGTTCAGCGCGTCTTCGGGGTTCACCTCGCTGACCACCAGCGGCACCGCGGGGTCCTTGCGCCAAGCCGAAGAGTTGTCGACCACGATGCCACCAGCAGCAACCACTCTGGGCGCGAACTCTCGCGAAGTGCTGGCCCCGGCCGAGAACAGCGCCAGGTCCAGTCCGGCAAAATCGGCGGTAGCGGTGTCTTCGACCACAATCTCGCCACCTTGCCAAGGGAGCTTCTGCCCGGCCGAGCGGGCAGAAGAGAAGAATCTGATCTGATCGATGGGAAAACCCCGCTCAGCCAGCAAGGTTCGCATGACCCCGCCAACCTGACCGGTTGCTCCAAAAACACCTACATGCATGGGTACAGCCTACCTGCGCGCCTTCCCATGGCTGCCGCTGCCTCAGCCGTCAGCCCCGTCCCAAGGAGGGGGTAAGCGGCGTCCAATGCTGGAGTGGGGAATGCCAACCCGCGAAGTCAGAGCCAGTCCACCAAGGGTGCCAGCAGCGAGTACCCCACAAAGGCGAACAGATCGAGCAAGAAGTGGGCCACCACCAGCGGGCCGACCCGCTTGAACTTCAGATAGGCCAGTCCGAAGACCAGTCCCATCACCAGGTTGCCGAGGAAACCGCCAAAGCCCTGGTAGAGGTGATAGCTGCCGCGCACCACCGCGCTAGAGGCCACGATCACCCAGATCGGCCAGTTCAGCTGCCCGGCTCGGACGAACCAGAAGCCGAGCATGATCACTTCTTCCAGCACGGCCGCAGTCACTGCAGCCCCGACCAGTACCGGCACCGTCCACCATTGGTCGCTCAGATTGGCTGGCACCACATTGGTGTTGATTCCCAGCTGTCGAGCCAGAAAATAGAACCCGAGCCCGGGGATCCCAATGATCGCGGCCATCGCAAGTCCTGCGACCAGATCGAATCTTGGACGCCGCAAATCGAATCCAATTCGGCCAGCATCCCCACTGAGTCGCAACAGGTACAGCGCTAGCACGACCGGCACCAACGGAAACAGCAAGCCAGCCGCTTGGTAGGCCAAGTCGAGCCAGGGCCGATCTGGGGTGTACGAGTTGTTCAGACTGGTGGTCTGCTGCCCCAGCGGAATCTCTTTGGTGAGCTTGTCGATCAGAGATAGCGCCGAATACACCGCCGATTTCCCTAGCGAGAGCCCCAGAATCAACATCAGTTCAATTCCGGGAAGATAGCGAGGACGGGGTTGGTCCAATGTGCCCGTGACCGAAAGCTCACTCATTGCCTGCTCCCTGACCAAGATGTTCGCGGGCAAAGGCGAGCGCTTTAGCCAGCACGTCAGTGCGCTCTTGGGCAGACACTCCGCGAGTGCTGACTTCAACCGAGACCTGCCCGGCAAATCCAGATCGAGCCAACTCGGCCAAGACTGCAGCCGGGTCTTGATCTCCTTGGCCCGGAAACAGGTGGTCGTCAGTGGCCGAGTTGGTGCCATCAGTCAGGTGAACATGACTGAGGCGTTCCCCCCAGCAATGCACCAAGTCCAGCGAACGCTGGCGAGCGATTGCCGCATGCGACAGATCCAGGGTGAGGTGGTCACAGTCAAGTAGGGCGCAGTCCCAACTCGGTGCGTAGGCCCGCACTTCACCGCCGCCGGGGCCACGCCAGGGATACATATTTTCCACGGCGAAGATCAGTCCGGTCTGTGCCGCCAGTTGCCGAATCCCAGTGGTGAATCCGTCGGCATAGCTTCGTTGCCACCTGAATGGAGGGTGCACCACCACCACAGCGGCACCCAGTCGTTGGGCAGTGCGTCCGGCCCGCTCAAGCTTTCCCCACGGATCAGTGCCCCAGACGGCTTGGGTGATCAGCAGCGTTGGCGCGTGCACTGCGGTCACCGGCAAGCGGTGGTAATCACTGAGCTCAACCAAGGTGTCGAGATCGGCCGATGCATCATCGATTCCGACCATGATTTCGAGGCCGTCGTAGCCCAACCGTGAACCTAGTGCGAACGCTGCTGCGGTCGATTCCGGATAGACCGAAGACGACGACAAAACCACCTTCGCGACATCGCCTTCGGTGTTGGTCACAACCACCATGGTAGGCGAGGGATTGCGCTCAGCAACGCGTCCCAGAGAGCCGTGAATCAGGCTCGATTTCGCGGACGGGGCAGGCTATGGCAACAATGGCCTCATGCATGTCGACCATCTGACCTTCGCAGTAGGCCCCAAAGGACTCAAAGCAGAGGCAAAAAGACTCGGCGAACTGCTCGGCGAGGAGTTCATCAACGGTGGTTTCCACCCCCGCTTCGGCACCCAGAATCGGATCTTGCCGTTAGCTGATGGTCGCTACCTCGAAGTAGTCGAGGTACTGGAACACCCCGCCGCAGACAAAGCAGCCTTCGGACAGGCCGTACGCGCGCGTTCCGAACTAGGCGGAGGCTGGATGGGCTGGGTTGTCTCCGTAGACGATCTGAGCCCCTTCGAAAAGCGTTTGAACCGCGAAGCGGTTCATGGCTCGCGGCACTTCCCCGACGGCAGACTGCTCGAGTGGGAGCAGATTGGCGTTCGTGGGCTACTGGCTGACCCGCAGCTTCCCTACTTCATCAAGTGGGGTTCTGACCCGTCGGTGCTCCCGAAGGCACTGCCCGGCAATATCAGGCTTACCGAGCTCGAAATCGCTGGCACCCGGGATCGCGTCGAAGAGTGGCTGGGCATCGATCTTGACGAAGTATTCGATAACGTCCAGATCAAGTTCACCTCACCGCACGGCCAGCCGGGCATCGAAGCAGCAGTCTTCGAAACCAAGTCAGGACCAGTTCGAGTCTGAGGTGCCCAGCTTGGCGCTGAGGTGTCAGACCTAGCCCCTAGCGTTACTGGCATGGCAAAGAACCACGACCAGTACCAGTGCTGCGAATGCGGGTGGACGACCCCACGTTGGGTTGGCCGCTGCGGCCAATGCCAGGCGTGGGGCAGCGTGGCAGCCACCTCGGCCCCAAAGACTGGAGTCAAGTCGGCACCTCCGACGCGGCCAGCCTTGCCGATCAGCGAGATTCCGGCGGACGAGGCTCGGGCTATCCCCACCGGGCTCGGCGAACTCGACCGCGTATTGGGCCATGGGCTGACCCCTGGTGCGGTGGTGTTGTTGGCCGGTGAACCCGGCGTTGGCAAGTCAACTCTGCTCCTAGAAGTCGCGGCCGAGTGGGCCAAAGCAGGTCGGCGCACCCTCTATGTCAGTGCTGAGGAATCTGCTGCCCAAGTGCGGCTTCGCGCCGAGCGGACCGGCGCCTTACATCACCTGCTCTACTTTGCGGCCGAATCTGATTTAGCCACCGTGCTTGGCCAGATCGAGCAGATCACGCCTGAGTTGTTGGTGCTCGACTCGGTCCAGACCGTGCAAGTGCCCGGCACTGATGGCGTTCCTGGCGGAGTGGCGCAGGTGAAGGAAGTCACTGCAGCCTTGGTGAGAGTGGCCAAACAGCGGGCCTTGCCGGTGATGTTGATCGGCCATGTCACTAAGGAAGGCACCGTGGCTGGCCCGCGAACCCTGGAACATCTGGTTGATGTAGTGCTGACCTTTGAAGGCGAGAACCACAGTGGATTTCGGATGCTGCGAGCAACCAAGAACCGTTTCGGTCCAGCCGATGAAGTCGGCTGTTTTGAACTCACCGAATCCGGAATCACCGAAATCACCGACCCCAGCGGGCTCTTCACCTCCCCTCGCGCGGGCACCACTGCGGGCACATGTTTAAGCATTTCGCTGGCGGGGCGGCGACCACTATTGACCGAGGTACAGGCTCTTGTTGCGCCCAGCTCCGCGCCAGTTCCCCGTCGCATCACTCACGGCCTGGACTCAGGACGCGTTTCAATGATCCTGGCGGTGTTGCAGCGCAGAGCTGGCGTCCGGTTACACACCAAGGAGGTTTACACCTCCACCGTTGGTGGAGTTCGAGTCAACGACCCGGCCACCGATCTCGCGACTGCAGTCGCTGTCGCCTCAGCCGCTTTGGACCAGCCGACCAGCGATCAAGTGATCGCCTTGGGCGAAGTGGGCCTTTCAGGAGAGTTGAGGGCGATTCCAGCGCTGGGTCGCCGGCTCAGTGAGGCCGCAAGGCTGGGCTTCAAACTGGCTTTAGTACCTCCGGCAGTTGGCTTAGTGGCACCACCGGGACTGCGGGTACTTGAGGTGGCAACCGTGGCCGAAGCGCTGCAAGCCCTCGGGCTGCACCGTGCCAAGTCTGAACAGCGAAAAGTGCGGCTGAGCGTGGCCGAGGCTGGTTGATTCTCTTCTGTGGCAACGATCGCGATTGCGCCATTGCCGGGCAAGGTGATCTCGGTGCGGTCAAGCTGCTTTGCTGATTTGCATCACCAGGGTGGCCGGCTGTGCCCCAGTCAATGCCGCTTTGGCCACATAGGTGCCCGCTCCAAGCGCGTCCTTGGCTGCACCACAAGTGGCTTTGGAACGGACTCCGGTCCAGGTGATATCCAGCTCGGTGCCCTCCTGCGGTTTCAGGGTAATCGTCTTCGACGGCACCCATTTTGCGCAATCGCTGGTGCTCCAGATGCGGTCGTTTCCGCTCACAACAGTGAGAGTGAAGTTCGTCGCAGACACAGCAAGAACGCAGCTGTCAGCGCTGGCATTGGTGAACGATGCCTTGAACGGCTGAGCTGCGCCCACAGCCAGCTTTTCATATCCCGACAAGGCCACCTGAATCTGCTCGACTGGGCACTGAGTGGGCGCCACCGACACCGAACTACTTGCTGCTGCACTGGGCGCTGAGTTCGCAGGTTCAGTGGCGACCGATACTGCGGTAGCGGCTGAACCAGTCAGTTGAGTCTGCGGAGATTGAGTCTGCGGAGCGCCCTTGGGCCAAACCAGCCAGACCAGCCCGATCACCAACACCAGCACCAACGCCACCACCAAGATTCGGCGCCGCCAGTAGACCGATGTGGGTTCCGAGCCCGTGGGATGTAGCAACGAACTCATGGGCTCAGGCTAGGCGGGCCCGACTTTCAGTAGGGAACACCACGCCGCTCGGTTCAGACTTACCCGATCGCGGCGGCTCACGCCGACGAGGTAAGTTTGGCGCTACCAACAAACCATTTGAGGCCCCCATGACCTACGAGACCAGCCCTGCCGACTCGAACCTGAGCGGCGACCCGACGGTGCCATTGGGAACTGAGAGTGACCTCACCCAACCTGAAACTCGCATTTCCGGGTCCTTTTTCGATCTGCCCGACAGCAATGACTACCCAGACTTCAGCTACGACCAACCTTCGCTGATCGAACCAGTAAAGCCTGCTGACACCGTCGCAGCGGCACCCGTCGTTGAGGTCCCCGTCGTCCGAACCCAACCACACCCAGCACCCAGGCCGCACTCCGAAGGTGCGGGCCCGCGCCAGTGGGCTGACCAACCAGCACCAGCGCCTTACTCGCCCGCCCCTTATTCGCCCGCCCCTTACTCGCCCACCCAGCAATACGCGCAGTACCAGCCTTACCCGACCCCAACCGGTATCCAGCCTCATCAGTACGCCTATTCTCAGTTCAGCCCGATGAATCCTGAGCACCCGTCTGCGACCGCCTCTCTAGTTCTTGGCATTGCCGGGCTGTTCCTCGCCGTACCTGGCCTCTCTCCGGCCGCGTGGTACCTGGGCGCAAAGGGACGCAGAGAGATCGCGGCCAATCCCGGTCGATGGAGACCAGGCGGATCGATCACCGCTGGCTACGTCCTTGGGATTATCGGCACTCTTTTGTGGGCGCTTGGGATCATCTGGTTCGTCTTGGTGATAGTCATCGCCATCGTAAGCAGCGTCTAAACAGCAAAGTGGCCGGACCCAAACAGGTCCGGCCACTTTGCTCGTCTTCGTCGAATCAGGAACTCTGCCCCAACTCGGCCGTCGGTGAATCAGGCACAGTCGATTTCGGCTGGCCGGTGAAGCTGAAGACCTGCTCAGAGCCCTCCTCAGCGACATCAACCACGACGATTTCGCCAGATCCGACCTCGCCAAAGAGAATCTTCTCGGCCAACAGATCTTCAATATCGCGCTGAATGGCCCTCCGCAACGGACGCGCACCGAGCACCGGATCGAAACCGCGCTTGGCAATCAACGCCTTCGCCGCCGTGGTGAGTTCAATCCCCATATCCCGATCCCGCAACCGCACCTCAATCTCGGCAACCATCAGATCGACGATGCGCTCAATATCTTCGTTGGTGAGCTGATGGAAGACCACGATTTCGTCCACCCGGTTGAGGAACTCAGGACGGAAGTGCTGCTTCAACTCGTCGGATACCTTGGCTTTCATCTTCTCGTAGCTGCTGGCCTCATCGGAGCTTTGACTAAAGCCCAGGTTCACCGACTTCGAAATGTCACGGGTACCGAGGTTCGTCGTCATCACGATCACGGTGTTCTTAAAGTCGACCACCCGGCCTTGAGCATCGGTGAGCCGGCCCTCGTCCAGAATCTGCAACAACGAGTTGAAGATATCGGGATGCGCCTTTTCAATCTCGTCGAAGAGCACCACGCTGAACGGCTTACGTCGCACCTTCTCGGTAAGCTGCCCACCCTCTTCGTAACCCACGTAGCCGGGCGGTGAACCAAACATCCGCGAGGCCGTGTGCTTCT
>DHWU01000048.1:18866-21655 GCA_002413345.1 Propionibacteriaceae bacterium UBA5174
TGTGCTTCTCGGAGTACTCGCTCATATCCAAAGTGATCAGAGCATCCTCATCACCAAAGAGAAACTCAGTCAGTGCTTTGGTGAGTTCGGTCTTGCCGACACCGGATGGTCCCGCGAAGATGAATGACCCGCTGGGTCGTTTGGGGTCCTTCAGCCCTGCCCGAGTACGGCGAATGGAACGAGACAGCGCTTTCACCGCATCGTGTTGGCCGATGTAGCGCTTGCCAATCTCCTCTTCCATCTTCAACAGCCTGGAAGACTCCTCTTCGGTCAGCTTGAAGACCGGAATCCCGGTAGCACTCGAAAGCACCTCAGCGATCGTTTCTTCGTCAACCTCGGCCGGAACGTCCTGGTCTCCGGACTTCCACGCTTCTTCCTTCTCAGCGCGGGCCTCAGTCAGCTTGCGCTCGTCGTCACGCAAACGTGCTGCCACCTCGAAATCCTGGGCATCGATAGCGGCTTCTTTTTCCAGCCGGACTGCAGCGATCTTTTCGTCAAATTCGCGCAGATCCGGCGGAGCAGTCATTCGGCGAATCCGAAGTCGGGCGCCTGCCTCGTCGATCAAGTCAATCGCCTTGTCCGGCAGGAAGCGATCAGAGATGTAACGCGAAGCCATCTGCGCGGCCGCTGTCAGTGCACTGTCAGTGATGGTGATCCGGTGATGTGCCTCGTAGCGATCGCGAAGCCCACGAAGAATGTCAATGGTCAAAGCGATCGAAGGCTCGGCCACCTGAATTGGCTGGAACCTACGCTCCAGCGCCGCATCTTTCTCAATGTGCTTGCGGTACTCATCCAAGGTGGTAGCACCAATGGTCTGCAACTCTCCGCGAGCAAGCATCGGTTTGAGAATGGATGCCGCATCGATCGCACCTTCAGCGGCACCGGCCCCCACCAGGGTGTGGATCTCATCGATGAACAGCACTACATCGCCACGCGTCTTGATCTCTTTGAGCACCTTCTTTAGGCGCTCTTCAAAATCGCCGCGATAGCGAGACCCAGCCACGAGAGCACCCAGGTCTAGAGTGTAAATCTGCTTGTCACGCAAGGTTTCCGGAACGTCACCGCGGACGATTGCCTGGCTCAAGCCCTCGACTACAGCTGTCTTGCCCACGCCTGGCTCACCGATCAGCACGGGGTTGTTCTTGGTACGCCGGGAGAGCACGGTCATCACGCGCTCAATCTCTTTTTCGCGCCCAATCACTGGGTCAAGCTTGTTCTCCCGCGCGGCTTGGGTGAGGTTCCGGCCGAACTGATCCAAGATGGTCGCAGCAGAAGCCGCGGGGCCGGCGTCCGGCGCACCAGAGGTCGCAGCCTCTTTGCCTTGATATCCAGACAGCAGCTGCAACACCGTGCTACGAACCCGGTTCAGATCAGCACCAAGCTTTATCAACACCTGGGCGGCGACGCCCTCACCTTCACGAATCAAGCCGAGAAGAATGTGCTCGGTGCCGATGTACGGATGGTTGATCTGCAGTGCCTCACGCATCGAGAACTCGAGCACCTTCTTGGCACGAGGCGTGAACGGGATGTGACCGGTGGGAGCCTGCTGGCCCTGACCGATGATCTCCTCGACTTGTTCGCGTACCGCTTCCAGTGAAATCCCCATGGACTCCAGAGCCTTGGCGGCAACACCCTCACCCTCATGAATCAGCCCGAGCAACAGATGCTCGGTGCCGATGTAGTTGTGATTGAGCATGCGCGCCTCGTCCTGGGCGAGCACTATCACTCGACGAGCGCGGTCCGTGAACCGATCGAACATGCTTGAAACTCCTTAGTCGAGCCGTGACGCCCCCGATGATGGGTGGACCACCACGGACTACACAGCGGGTGCTATCAGCTTAGTAAACGCCAACTCGACAAGTCGAAGTCCCGTGTTCGCCCCCGGCTCAATCTTGTCGAGCCGGGGGCGAGGGAAAGCTCAGCTATGCGCGCCTTCGTAGGCCTCACGAACCTCGGCCGAAACGCGGCCACGGCTGGAGACCTGCATGCCCTGGGCGATGGCCCAGGCACGAATCTCGGTAGCTGCGGTACCACCGGACTTGCGTCGGCCCGAACCCGAGCGGCGGGCAGAACGATCACGTTCACCAGCAGCAATGTAAGGCGCGAATGCGTCGCGCAGTTTAGCGGCGTTTGCTGAAGACAGATCGATCGAATAGGCGATGCCGTCCAGCGCGAACGAGATAGTCTCGTCTGCCGCGCTTCCGTCAAGGTCGTCAGTGTGGATGACCTGAACTCGCTTGGCCATGTTGTTCCTTTCATTTGGCTACCAGGGGGGCGGTAGCTATTTGGCTCCCCAATGCGTTATTGCAGCATATACCAATTGGTACTAATCGCAAGCAACGGCCCGAAATGCAGGCAAATGTCAACCGCTCACTATTCTGCGACTGAGCCATCACTTGAACCGTGCACGCCGTTCACGCTATTTGCTGCAAGCGCTCCATCTAGGTACTTTTCTACAGCGCTCAACTTCGGCACATCCGCCACTACAGATCAGCATTGAGTGAACAATGTTCCGCCAATGCTGTGGCTAGTCACAGGCAACTCAAAGAGGAATGTGCATCATGGCTTACACTTCATCCAATACCGCGCATTTTGCGAACTTCACCAGGGTCGGCAGTGTGCGATTCGAGATTGCGAGACCGGGTTTTCAACCAAAGGCGGGTTGCGCGGATCTAGGCACCAATCCCAGCCAGATCAGCAAGGCTGGCAGTGAACGTCGGGAAAGACTAAGCGCGAACAGACCAATCTCAGCAACCAGCCGGTTAGCCAGACCCAATGCGGCAAGCGCG
>DHWU01000052.1 GCA_002413345.1 Propionibacteriaceae bacterium UBA5174
GCCTCCTGGGCGTTCTTCACCTTCGAGGTGTAGGTGCGCGGCTGAGCGGGCAAGTATTTGGCACCAAACAGTTGTTTGACCTGTTCCCGGGCCGCAGTCACCGCGGTGGTCGACAAGGTGACCGAATCGGTACGCATATAGGTGATGAAGCCGCGCTCGTAGAGTTCCTGGGCCACACTCATCGTCCGCTGAGCGGAGAAACCAAGTTTGCGGCCAGCTTCCTGCTGCAAGGTGGTGGTGCGGAACGGCGGGTAGGGACGGCGAGTGTAGGCCTTAGCCTCAACGCTGGAAACGGCGTAGCTGGCCGACTCCAAGGCCGTCGCCAACGCCTGTGCGGTTTCTTCGGTGAGCTGTAGCAACCCGCTACCCGCCAACTTGCCGGAAGCGTCGAAATCGCGTCCAGCCGCAATCCGACGGGAGTCGAAAGTGGTCAGCTTCGCCGTGAAGGTACGCGGAGTTGCGTCCTCACCGGCGTCCAGTAACGCGGTGATGTCGGCATAGGCGGCTGCGGTGAAGGCGATTCGATCCCGCTCCCGATCCACGATCAACCGAGTGGCCACCGACTGCACTCGGCCCGCCGAAAGCTTCGGCATGACCTTCTTCCACAGCACCGGAGAGACCTCATAGCCGTAGAGGCGGTCGAGAATCCGGCGGGTTTCCTGAGCGTCGACCAAATCGGTGTCAAGATCCCGCGTGGCGTCAACTGCGGCCCGGATCGCCTCAGGGGTGATCTCATGGAAGACCATCCGCTTCACCGGGATCTTGGGCTTCAGCTCCTCCAGCAAATGCCAGGCGATCGCTTCACCCTCCCGGTCCTCGTCAGTTGCGAGGTAGAGCTCATCAACTTCCTTGAGTTTGGCCTTCAGGTCACGAATGGTGGCTTTCTTCTCGGCCGCCACCACGTACAGCGGCTCAAAGTCGGCTTCGATGTTCACACCGGTGCGCGCCCACTTCTCACCTTTGTACTTGGCTGGCACCTCGGAGGCACCGGTCGGCAGGTCGCGGATGTGCCCGCGGCTGGATTCGACGATGTAACCAGCGCCCAGGAATTTGGCCAGACTTACGGCTTTAGTCGGCGACTCGACAATCACGAGCCGGCGTTTATCTCCTGTGGCCACTGACTACCTCTCCGCTACATCTTGGGGCTTCGCGCGCTCACTTTAGCTCGCCCAAGTCACCGGAATGGTAATCCTCTAGCACTGATGGCCCCGACCAGATGGGTTTCGAACCGGTCGGGCCACTCTCAATTGACCGGGCTTGATCCCATAGTCACCGTTGCAGATTTGGTCTTGCCGGTGGCTGTCGTCCACTCGATCTTCACCTTGGCACCAGGTTCCACTGCCCGGATAGCAGCGGCCACATTGGTGTCTGCAGTGACGGTGGTGCTGCCGACTTTGGTGATTTGGCTGCCCACTGTGATGCCCGCCTTGGCCGCAGGACTACCAGACACCACTCCGGTCACCGTGGAGCTGCTCGAACCGTTGGAACTGGAATCGGCGACTCGCACTCCCAAGTAGCCAGCCGGACCGACCCGCACCGTCCCAGCATCCTGGCCAGCCTTGATCTGTTCAACTACTGCCAAAGCGGTCGCAATCGGCACCGCGTAGCTGGTGCCGTCCTTGGTCGAACCGGCCGTGGTCATCCCAATCACCTGCGCATTAGCGTTAAACATTGGCCCACCCGAGTCGCCCGGGACGGCTGCTGCAGTCGTTGCGATCAGTCCCGAAAGGTCCTCGCTACTCCCCCACGGTGAATCCGAGGAAACAGTCAGGGCCTGGTCCAAAGCAGTGACTTTGCCGTTGGCTCGAACCAGCTTCCCGCCGCCTTCGGCGTTACCCACCGCGGAAACACCGTTGCCGACGCTGAGCTGGTCAGTATTGGTGGTCACCGTGTCCAACCCGCTGGCGTTCTTCAACCGCAATACGGCAACATCCTTGGCTTGGTCGAAACCGAGCACGGTAGCCACATAGGAGTCTTTGGAATCGACAACTTTGACCGACAACTCGGTCGAGCCAGCAACCACGTGGTAGTTGGTGAGCACCAGCCCAGTCGACGACAAGACCATGCCGGTGCCTGCCGCTTCGCCTGCCGAAGTGGTGGCGGTAATCAGCACCACCCCTTTGGATTGAGCCGCGGTCACCTTTGTGCTGGTGGCAGTGGCTCCGTTGGTCGCCGTGGTGCTACTTGGCTGGGCAATGCTGGGTTGGGTCGAGGTTTGCGGCTGGACCAACGCACTCAAGTCACCACTGGCCAGACTAAAGCCAGCAACTCCAAGTAAGAAGGCGAGGGCGGACGCCACCAATACCGATGGCCAGCGGCGCTTCGGTTTTGGGGCGATCGGCGGCAGCGCCGGATACCCCTGCAATGAGTAATAGGTGGGCGGCGAATAGCCCGAACCGCCGCCTCCCGAAAGGCCCGCGGCAGCGCGTTCGACACCAGCGTTGACATCGGGATAACTCCAGCCGGACGGCTGCTCCGTCCCGGACTGTTGCGTCGAAGTGGGCTGAGGTAGCGGGACCGTCGAATTCAGCGGGCCCGGAACCGGCCTGGTCAGATTGTTCGCGCCAAGCTCCGAGCCCGAAGCGGCGTCGCTCCAACCATCGCTAGGCATTTCGGGTTGCGGTGCTCGCGCCCAAGGCGAAGTCGGCAACGGTGCCGTTGACCAGTCCTCACCCGATGGCACAGAAAGCGGACGGGTCGGTTCGCCGCCGCTGGCCGCACCTGGGTACTGAGTGCCTTCCTCGGCCATCTTCGCTCCTTCCTCCGCTACCAGTGAAGGCGGCATATCAATGCCCTAGCTGTCGTCATCCTGTGAGTAATGGGTGAACGGTACCGACTACCACCCACTCCGAGCCTACGCAGCAATCCAACAACCCCAGGTTCCCTGGTAATCCGAGAATTCGTAGCTATTCAGCCAATTCTTCGGTCCACACTCAGCTGGTCGGTTGCAGATAGCCCTGAGCCACCAGCGTCCGCACTTGTGGCAGGAGTTCACCTTGCAGAGCGAGCGAATCAACACCAAGGAGGTCTGCCACTGCCGCGATCAACACCCCTAACGGCAAGTCACCATCACACGCCCCCACTACGGCCGCCAGCGCAGTCCCCGGTTCAGTGGCGCGTCCGAAACCATAGTGCTGACGCAGGATCAGATGCTCCGGATCGGCCGCACCAGGAGCGGCAAAAGTCTCTTGGATCAGCTCGGGATGAATCTGCCAGCAGGTGGCGAGGAGTTGATCATCGAACAGTCGGGCTGGCTCGATGGCGGCAAAGAAATCGGCGAAGGCCGCCCCCACCGGCTGATGTACCGCATGTGGCCAATCCTCGAACCGAACCTCCGGCCGCCGCCGCCCACCGTTGTGGAGGGCAAACCACCCCATGCCAACCTGCTTGATGCCACAGGCCGCGAAATAGTCCAACCACTCCGCATAGCGCTGGGCGTATTCGCTGCCGCCAGCCAAGCCAGCATCGGCCAGCCACAACTCGATGTATTCGTAAACATCGAGAACCTCGCGTTGCAGCACCAGCGCGTCAGCCCCGGACGGTACCCAACCGGCCAGGCGCTCAGCCCACGGCTGATCGGTGATCGCCCAGTTACCCAACACGATCAGCGTGCCGCCCGGATTCAACCGCGGCCCAGCCTCAGCGACCACCCGTCGCATCAGTCCGTCGGAGGTTTCAGTGCCCTCCCGGTAAACCAATTCGCTGCGCTGCGGCGGCGAAATCACATAAGGCGGGTTGGTCACGATCAGATCGAAGCCTTCACCAGACACGGGTTCGTAAAGCGACCCCAGCCGAAAATCGGCGCTGACCCCAGCCAGGCCCAAGGTGATTCGGGCCAACTCAAGTGCGCGTGGATTGAGATCGGTGACCACAATCTGGTCGGCATGGCTGGCCAAATGCAGCGCCTGAATCCCGCAGCCTGTGCCCAGATCAAGCACTCGTCCCACCTTGGCGCGAGGAATCAGCTGCGCCAAGGTCGTGGACGCCGGGGAGGCGCCCAACACGAAATCGGTGCGCGGACGCGGGGAGCGTCCATCCAACGGGGTTTGGTCTGCGCAGATCCAGGCCGAAAGTAGCTCGTCGCCGTAGGGCTTGAGCTCAACCTCGGCCCGAATTGCCTCACCTTCGGCAACCAGCAGACCCGCCGCGACCAGCTCGTCAGTCTGGCTGAGCGCAGCCCGCACTCTCGCCTCAGGCACCGGTTGAGCAAGCAACCAAAGCCGAATCAGATCGGCCTGCAGATCTTGGGCATTGGCCAGCACCACCTGAGCGGCCATGCTGCTGTTGCGGGCCAATCCGCCCAGCCCCGCTGCACCCAACCGAGCGCTGACTGCGTCCAGGGTGTAGTCGGCGGCGATCAGGTCTGCGCGGAGTCCGGCGATGCCAGCCGCGTCCAAAGGTCTAGTTCGGTCGTTCACACGCCCAAGCCTGTCATGCCTGAGTCCATCCAATTCCGGCGAGCGCATCGGGATACCGGTTGACCGATGAAACACTGAGCAGATCCATCCAAAGGAGGCTGGGAATGCGGATCGTAGTGCTAGGTGCCTCAGGAAATGCCGGACGCGAGGTGACCAGGCTCCTGGGCCCGGAATTGGCAGCCACCGACCAATTGGTGCTGGCCGGACGCAGCGCCGAGCGGCTAGCGCGAACTGCCGAGGTGGTCACCGGCGAAGCGCAGGTGAGCACCAACCTCGTGGACGCCGAAGATACCGAGGCGGTCGCTGCTGCGGTGGCTGGCGCCGACCTGGTGATCGTCACCGTGAGCCGCCCAGACTTAGTCGGCACGCTGGCCCGTACCGTGCTAGAGGCTGGCGCAGATTGGTACGACACATTGTTGTCGGGGCCAACCAAGTTGAACGCCTTGCGTGAGTTGGCGCCACAGATCGAAGCAGCCGGATGTTGTTTCGTGACCGACGGCGGTTTTCATCCCGGCGTCCCGGCGGCATTGGTGCGCTGGGCTGCCGAGCAGGTTGATGATCTGGTTGAAGCCGATGTGCTGGCTGGCCTGCGGATCGATTGGAAGACCGAGACCTTGGCTGATTCGACCATCGAAGAGATGCTCGACGAGATGACCAGCTTTGACCTGATGACCTGGGTCGATGGACGCCGGCAGCAGCTGAAGTGGTCGCAATGCCCCACGATTGACTTCGGCGAACCAATCGGACGCAAACTGGTGGTGCCGATGCCACTGGCCGAAATGGATGCACTACCGCAGACCTATCCGAGCCTGCGGCGCTGCGGCTTCTACATTTGCGGGTTCGGACCAGCGATGGACTACCTGGTGTTGCCAGTGTTGATGGGCATGCTGAAGGTGCCAAGACTGCATCGACCAGCAGCTCGACTGACTCGCTGGTCGATGGCCCGACTGGCCAGCTCACCACCCCCGCATCGGCTGGTGCTGAGACTCCAGGCCCAGGGACGCCAGGCCGGGCGTCGATGCACCGCGGAGGTGTCGGTGAGTGGCACTGATGGCTATCTCCTCACCGCCGCTCCGGTGGTAGCTGGGTTGCGGCAGGTACTGCACGGTTCCGGCCGACGGCCTGGCTTGCACCTGCAAGCACAACTGGTCGCACCAACCCAGTTCCTGGCCGACCTGGCCGACTTGGGGTTAGCCGTCGACATCGCTACGCCTGCGGCTACCAGCTGAGGAATATGGCCACCTCGCTTGAGCGTGGCAGGCTGAGCAAATGGCAGTACCGGATTGGCTGAGCGGCGACGAACGGGTTCGACATCGCTTTCACCGTGACGCCCAGGCCGGAACGACCACCGAGTTTCCGCAATGGGTTGACCAACCGCTGCGCGCTGCTTTTACCCGAGCTGGCATCGAGCGGCTGTGGCAGCACCAAGCCATCGCCGCTGAGGCAGCCTTTCGCGGCCATCATGTGGCGATGGCGACTCCGACCGCCTCCGGCAAGAGCGCCGCCTATCTGTTGCCGGTGATCACCGCGGGCGCCAGTGGACGGGTCGGCTTTGAGGTGGATCGCGGGCCATTGGGACTGGATCGCGGCCACAGCGCGCTATATCTGGCACCAACCAAGGCGCTGGCCCATGACCAGCTCCGGGCCTGCCGTGAATTGGGTGTGGACCGCTGGCGTCCGGTTGCCCTTGATGGAGATTCGACCGATTCCGAGCGGCAATTCGTCCGAGACTTTGGACAGTTCGTGCTGACCAATCCCGATCTGCTGCACTACTCGCTGTTGCCGTCCCATCAGCGCTGGAGCAGGCTGCTGTCGACGCTGCGGTATGTGGTCATCGACGAGGCTCATCGCTATCGCGGCGTGTTCGGCGCGCACACCGCCCAAGTGCTTCGACGATTGCGCCGAATTGCCCACCACTACGGCTCTGATCCGGTGTTTATCAGCGCTTCGGCCACCGTCAGCCAATCCGGAGAACTGTTGTCCCGACTGGCTGGGGTCGACGACGTTACCGAGGTCACTGTCGACGCCTCTGCCCGCCCGGCATTGGATTTCATGTTGTGGCAATCAGAGGCAGATCCACACACCGAAGCTGCCGATTTGATGGCCAAACTGGTCGCGGAGGGCCGCCAGACGCTGACCTTCACCACCTCTCGGGTGCAGGCCGAGCTGGTCGCGCTGGGCGCCCAGAACCTGCTGGGGCCAAAACCGCCGGTCCGCTCGTATCGAGGTGGCTACCTTGCCGAGGACCGTCGCCAGCTCGAGGCGGGTCTGCAATCAGGTGAACTTCGCGGTGTGGCGTGTACAAATGCTCTCGAACTGGGCGTGGATATCGCTGGAGTGGACGCCGTGATCAGCTGCGGTTTCCCCGGGACTTTGGCCGCCCTTTGGCAACAGGTCGGGCGCGCTGGCCGCAGCGGAGCCGACGCGCTCGCGGTGCTGATCGCCCGTCCTGATCCATTGGACGCCTTCCTCTGCAGCCATCCTGAACTGATTTTTGAGGCACCGGTGGAACGCACGGTTCTGCACCCTGAAAATCCTCAAGTCTTGGCAGTGCACGTTGCCGCTGCGGCCCAAGAACTGCCACTCGCCGAAACTGATTCGGCCTGGTTCGGGCAGACTTTGCCTGCGGTACTAGAGCGGCTTACCAAAGCTGGCTATCTACGCCGCCGGTCTAACGGTTGGTATTGGACCCGTCCGGATCGGGCGGTGGATTCGATTGACCTGCGGTCAGCTGGGGGCCGCAGTGTTGAAGTCGTCGAGGCCGACACCGGGCGGGTGATCGGGCAAGTTGATCCCGGGGCCGCTGACCGTAGCGTCCATGTGGGGGCGGTGTATCTACATCAAGGCGAGCAGTGGCTAGTGACCGACTATCAGCCCGAAGACCACACTGCTCTGGCACGGCGTGGTCGGGATGGCTACTTCACCCAGGCACTGACTGACAACCAGGTGCGGATTCTTGAGCAAACGGCCAGCCGGATGCTGGGTTCGGGCGAAGTGAGTTTTGGCGCGGTGGAATTGTCTGGGCAGGTGGTCGGTTACCTTCGTCGCGATGATCGCACGGGAAAAGTCTGGGACACCACTCCGCTTGAACTACCCCGACGGCTCCTGCAAACCCAAGCGGTCTGGTACACCTTGGACGCCGCGGCCTTGACCGGTTTCACCACCAAAGAGCTTCCCGGCGCCGCTCACGGCGCCGAGCACACCGCAATCGGGCTGTTACCTGCTTTCGCACCCTGTGACCGCTGGGATATTGGTGGCCTATCTACCGCATTACATCCCGACACCGGCAAGCTGACGGTCTTCGTTCACGACGGTGCCCCCGGCGGGGCCGGCTTCGCCGAGCGCGGCTACGCCCAGATTGAACCCTGGCTCACTGCTGCTTTGGAGCGACTGCGCACCTGCCCTTGTCTGGACGGCTGCCCGGCTTGCGTGATTTCACCCAAGTGTGGCAACGGAAATCAGCCACTAGATAAGGCCGGCGCCGCCCGACTACTGGCGTTGTTGGTCGGCTAGTTCACCTCACCTCAGCAACCACACCGGCAGCCTTCAAGGCGGACTGAGTCGCCCAGCCTGCGAGCTTGCCTGGACCACTTCCGGTAGCCCCACTCCACGCAACCCAAACGGCAGGTAGAGAGCGCGTTCAACCGTCACCGACACAACGAAATCCAAACTGTCGCCGCTGATCTCGCATTTCGTTAGCCGGACGCGATTGGCCTGGGCCACCTGCTCTGCAACCGCACAGACGTCTTGGCCGCGAACATAGCTCGCCGCGCCAGCCAACGCAGTCAGATCAGCGGCAGCAACCGCCCCCCGCTGTGCGCCGGAATAGCCCACCACCAGCAACACCGCTGCAGCGACCGCCAACGCCGCTGCCACCGCCACAGCGACCAGCAATGTCCCAGCACCTCGCTGTGAAGGCGTCGGCCCGCCGTTCACCGACTTCACAGCGGCTCCCTCACTGCGATGGCTTCAGCACTCAACGGCACGCTGGGCAACCACTGCACCCACGGACGAGCCTCCAACTGGATGGTGACTCTAATCACTTCAGGCTCTTCAACGATGCTCACTGTGGCCCCCTCCGGCCGCTCGGCGACCAGCTTGGCCACAGCGGCCGCGTCGGACCGGGCTTCCTGCCGAGCCACAGCCGCCGCCAAGTCCTGACAGCGCGACATCAACATCACCACCGTCAAGACCCACGCGAGCAGCACCATCACTGCCGTAGCGGCTAGCGCACCGAAGGCAATTTCAACCGTGACCATCCCCTTGCATCCAGCAAGGCCGGTGCAGCCGACCGGAGATTCCCGGTCGGCTGCACGCGATGATGTCTCGATCACTGACCGGTGAGCATCTGCTGGATGACCTTGATGATCGCCTCGATCAAGACCTTCAAGACCTCTTGAAACCAAGGTTGATTGAACAAGGTGATCAGCGCTCCCGCACCGGTGGCCACGGCCACCGAACCCACCGCATACTCAGCAGTCGTCATGCCACGTTGCCCATGCCGCCGCATTGCCCTAATCAGCTTTCCTGCCATCGGTAACTCCTTTCCAAGTCACGCCCCCTCGGACGCACCTTCACCTTTGGCAAGTTGGTCCCGAAACGGTCAGCACTAGGTGGATCTGTGGATTGCCCGCTCCACTTCAGGTTTGCTGTGGACAAGTGGTTCACCCGAACAGCTTCAACACCATGCCACCGACGATTGGCACCAAGCCGAGCAATACGAAGGCTGGCAAGAAACAGACCATCAACGGCAGCACTGATCGCACCCCCACCTTCCGAGCTTGGGTCTCTGCCGCCGCGGCCGCGGCCCGTCGCGCATCAAGGCCTAGTGCCCGCAACCGCACTGACAGCGATACTCCAGACACGGCACCTCTGCCGAGCTCTCGACCAAGCCGCTTCAGTGCCGGCTCAGCACCGAATTCTGCCCACACGCGCTCCTCAGCCACTCCGAGCTTGGCCTTAGCCGCCGCTGCTGCCAACGAAACGGCCAATGGCCCAGCCATCGACGCTGCCACTGCATCGGCCGCGGCACGCACCGGCAGACCGGCCTCCAGACAAACCACCAGCAGATCGCAGACCTGAGGCAGCTCGGCGGCTAGCTTCGCTTGAGCTCGCGCTGTCGTCTGGGCCTGCAATCGCCCGAAGGCAACGAAACTGGCAGCCCCAGCTGCCACACCGAAGATCAGGCACCACCCGCCAAACGAACTGGTGACGTAACCGGTCCCCACCGCAGCCGCGGCGGCTCCTAGCCATCGCTGGGTCTTCTTGGCAACGAACTCGCGGTCCACAGGCGGCGCATCGCCGACTCGCAACCGAGAACCGGTCGGGGGCCACCACGACAGCACGGCAAGGCCTGCGGCGACGGCCGAGATTGCGGCCCACTCCACTTCAAACACCCACTGATTCGGAAAGGCGCTCGATCCACCACACGCCTCCACAGGCCAGTGCTACAGCCGACGTCAGGCACAGCTGGCCAAATACTGAGCCCAGGAGGAACGCTCCTGGATCACCTCCAATGCCATATCCCAGCATCAGTCCAACGATGGGAAGGGCGGCCAACATCCGTCCAGTTGCTCTGGGAGCAGCCAACTCAGCAGCCACTACTCGAGCCACTCGCGAAGCGGCTTCGAGGCGTTCAGCCAATGCGTCCAAGGTCGCGGTCAGTGAAGCCCCAGTGCGTTCGGCGATCTCCCAGGCAACCGCCAACTCGCTCAAACCGGACCCACCGGGGGCCAAGCTCTGCCGCCGCAACACTGCCGACACTGAGGCCCCCACCCGCTGAGCCGCATCGGCTTCGGCAAATACCGAGCAATCGACGGCGGCCAATCTCAGTGCCATCACCGGGATGTGCCCCACCCGCAGTAATCCGGCCAGCAGTTGGCAAGCATCGACCACCGCCAGCGACAACTCCGCGGCGCGCCCGGCTCGACGCCGCCGACGCCAAAGTTGGAACACAGTGACTGCCACCAACGCCACCGAACCCGCCGCAGCCAGACCCGCTGTCCCCGCGATCACCAGGCCGCCCAGTCCCGCCAAGACAACCAAACCGGGCGACGCCAACCGGATTAAGCCCAGGTGCCGATTCGTCCGGCCCGACTTCGCTAGCCGGGCGAGGCGCTGGTGAGGCGGTTGGGGCAGCAGCAGCATCCCCGCGCCCACCAGACAGACCGCAGCCAGCACCGTCATTGCCCAGCCAATCTGGTCAGCTCCGCGGCACCGGGCCCAAGCTGGGTGGCATCGTCTGGGTCGAAGCGGAAAGCCGGTACCGTGCGGCAGCGGCCACTCGCCTCATCGACCGCAACTAACCTCATTTCTTCCAGCCATCGACTTCCGTCGGCACGGCGGCGCACGTGCACCACTACCTCTAATGCCGCCCCAAGCTGGGCGTGGAGCGCCTGCCGGGACAACCCACCCAGGGCGCCCAAAGCTTCGAGGCGGGCTGGCACGTCAGCTGCCGAATTCGCGTGGACGGTGCCGCAACCTCCCTCATGGCCGGTGTTGAGGGCGCTGAGCAGATCAACTATTTCAGCACCACGAACCTCACCGACGACCAGTCGATCGGGACGCATCCGTAATGCCTGCCGCACCAGGTCAGTGAGGGTGATCGCTCCACTGCCCTCGGCATTGGGCGGACGCGCTTCTAGCCGCAAACAGTGTGGATGATCCGGATGGAGTTCCCGGGAATCTTCAGCGATTACGATCCGCTCAGTTGGCGGCACCAGACTCAGCAATGCCGCCAGCAAAGTGGTCTTGCCTGATCCTGTGCCACCAGATACGAGGAATGCGCGCCGCTGCGCCACCAAGCCAGCCAACAAATCCGCCCCGTGGGTGGTCATGCTGCCCCGAATTACCCAGTCGGCCAAAGTCATTCGGCGCCGGTTTGGAACTCGCAGAGATAAGCAGGTGCCAGTCTCGGCCACGCACCCCAGCACAGCATGCACCCGGACTCCGTCCGGCAGCCGCGCATCCACAAAAGGGGAACCGTCGTCGAGGCGTCGACCGACCGAAGCTGCCATCCGCATCGCCAGGCGTCGCACCTGCTGATCATCTGCGAACTCGATCGGTGCCAGTTCAAGCCCGTTGCCCTGGTCGACGAACACCTGGTCAGGCGCGTTGACCAAAACGTCAGTGACTCCAGGCAACTGCAGCAGCGGTTCTAATGGCCCGGCTCCGGTGCTGTCCCGTCGCAACGTGGTTACCGCGTGGCGCACCACCGAATCACTCACCAGCAATCCCAGACTACGCAGCGCCGCCCCAACTTCGACCGGCCCTGGCTCCTGCCCGCGACTGGCCAGATGGTCGCGCACGGCGTCAAGCTCAGACGCCTTCACTGGGCGACACCGCTCAACACCTGCTCCAACAAGCGCGCAACTGCCCGCCGATAACCTCGTCGCGAACCCCGTGCTGGGGGCTCACCACGCTCAGCCGCGCCAACCAGGGACGGTTCGGTCGGCAGTTCGGCTAGCACTGGCAGACCCAAGGCTTCAGCCACCAGAGATGACGACAACGCTCCTCGCGCCCGACGCACGACCAGTTCGGGTTGTTCTAGGCCGTAAGCGGAAATTGTCTGCCTAGCTGCGGCCACCCCGCGCACCCCGGCCGAGACCACCAGCAACTGCCTGTTGGAGAGCCGGACGGCTTCTCTTGCCGCTGACAACATTGCCCGTCCAGGGTCCAACACCACCAGCGAGTGCCAGTTCGCCAGGGAATTCACAATCGCGGCGAGCGGTTCCCTGGCTAGTTCAGGACCACCACCACGAGCCATCGAAACCACGGTGACGCCATCCACCACTGGAAGGTAGGCGCGCAAGTCACTCAACTGCCCCTCAGCGCCGTTCAATCTCGGCCAGCGCCAGCCCTCAACACCCTCCGCGCCTAGGAGCAGATCAATGCCACCACCGAGCAGATCGGCATCGACTAACGCGGCCGCTCTGCCGTCTACAGCACTCAGCTGAGCGAGTGCCGCAGCCAGGGTTGAGGCACCGACACCCCCCGACCCGCCGATGACCGCCACCACCGGAGCTCGGCAGCGACTGTCTCCTTCACCCAATACCGCGCCCAGCCACACCGCCCCCTCCGGAAGCGGGATCACCCGAGCCGACAGTGGTGCTGACCAAGCCGACAACAGCTCCGGCGCTGGCCCAACCACAAATACCGCTTCGCGGTGGGGCAAGGCCCAAGCTGCTACCCGCTCGGCCATCTGATCGGCTACCAGCACGGTGGCAGCTCGCCGCCAATGGTCGCCGAGGTGCTCAAGATCGGTGACCACCTCCGCGTCCAGTTCCTGGGCGGTGACTGCCGAAAGGATTACATCCTGGGTATCTCCGGGTTCCGCCACCACCAGGACCGGACCCGGCGCGCTCAGCTGTGCCATACCTAGACTCTTGGCAAGAATGGCTCCACCGGTTCAGCCGTCCAAAGATCTGTGGACAACTTCTTCGCCATCCACAAGGTGAGTCTCGACTTCGACGCCGGAGGTTCTGCTCGCAGATAGTTGAGCTCGCGCCTACGCTGCCTACATGACCCCTGCGAGTTCCGGCTTCCCCGCTGCCGCGGACGCTTGGCTGGTGCCCAGTTCAAAGGCGCGCATACTCGCTGTCGGCAAGGGCTCCGCTGGGATCGCCACCCGAATGCTGTCAGCAGGCGCTCCGGTCAGCTTCATCGCCGAAACCGCCGCTCCCTTAACTGCGATTCGACGTCGCCAGCCAGCGATCAAGGTGGTCGCCGCCGCGGGGGCCGCTCTACCGTTCCCGCCAAACAGTTTCGACGCAGTGGTGGTCGTCCAAGAGGTCGAATCGCTCTCAGCAGAGGCAGCTTCCGAGTTCGCCCGGGTGCTGGCTCCGGGCGGACAACTTGGCGTAGCGCGCACCACCCGCGACGACAGCGTCCCGTGGGTGCGACGGTTAGCGAGAGTGCTGCGGGCCCACGATCCGACCTTAATGGCCAGCCAACTAGTCGACTCCTTGGACGTCCTTTCCCAGTGCTGCCATTTTCCGCAGGTGGAAGATCGCACCTTTCGGACGTGGGTGCCGATCACCCGCCAGGGCATGCTCGAGATGATCTCAGCAGCCCCAAGGCTGGCGGCCCTTCCTGAACCCGAGGCCAGTGAGCTTTTGGCTCAGGTAGCCGAGATCTATGACTCCTCGGCTCGCCAGCCAGAACCGCTGGCTCTGCCCTATGCGGTGCAGTGTTGGCGAGCCGAAGTGGACCACACCGAATTCACCAGCCAGTTGGAGTTACCTGGTGCTGGCTTGCAGATCCTTCTGTAGCCCGCGCCGCACGCCACTAGGCTTTTGCCCTATCCACGAAGGGAGCGACATGGCTGAGCAAACCGAGATCGCCGACCTGATCACGAGCATCAAGGCCGATGTCACCACGATCGTGCGCGGCGAGGTTGCACTGGCCGCCGACGATCTGAAACCCGAGGCAGCCAAAGTCGGCGTCATCGCTGGCATGTTCGGCACAGCTGGCTACTTGGGCCTGATGGCAATCACAGTCCTGTTCAACGCAGTCGGTTTCGCCTGGTCGATCGGCTTCCAGCATTGGTTCAACACCGATTTGTTGACTGCACTGTTCTTTGGGTTCACCACGGCAGCAGTGGTCCTGCTGCTGGTTGCTGCCCTCTTGGCACTGGTCGGCAGTAAGTGGCCCAAACCGGCTGCACCCAAGCGGATCGTTCAATCCACTGAAAGCCACCTCGAGGTAGTTAAAGCGGCGATCAGCGAGGCCCGTGCGGAAGCCGCGGCGCTGCCACTGGATGGACGCACCAGTTAGCGCAGGCCGACCCGGTCCATCTCAACCGTGCCGGTAGGTCTTTCCCGCTGTCGTCTTGCCTAGGAGCTGGTCGACCGTAACGAAGGTGTAGCCCTTGGCCCGCAACCCATCGACTATGCCCGGCACCGCTTCCACCGAAGTCTTGTGAATATCGTGCAGCAGGATGATCGATCCTCGGCGGCTGTCCGCCAGCGCCGCGGCTACGGTCTTCTCGGTGTTGCGGGTCTTCCAATCCAAGGTGTCGACATTCCACAACACGATTGCCAACCCGGCCGCTTTTGCCCGGGCCGAGACTGTCGCGTTCGTCGATCCGTAGGGTGGACGCATGACGGTCGGAGTGACGCCGGTTTCTTTGACAATGATTTGCACCGTGCTGGAAAGTTCGGAGTCGATTTCGGCAGCGTTCAGCCTAGTCAGCTGGCGGTGACTCCAGGTGTGGACACCGATCTGATTGCCGCCGACAGCAACTTGTTTGGCCACCTTCGGATAGATATCCACCTGCTGACCGAGCATGAAGAAGGTGGCGGGCGCTTTCCTGGCGGACAAGTAGCCCAGCAGTTTGGTGGTGTAAGGGCCAGGGCCGTCATCAAAAGTAAGGGCAATGCACTTGGCCTTAGCGCAGTTGACCGTGGCGCCGCTGGGGGTAGCCGTGACGCTGGGACTAGCTGGCGAAGGAGTATTCGCACTGACCGCAGCACTGGGCTTCATCGAGGCTGCTTGGGCTTGTAACCCCTTGGCCGTGAGCAGACTCGTCGTGGTTGCTAGATCGATGGTCACGGTGATCCGTCCAGCCGAGCAAGCCGCAATGCGGCATTCGTCGTAGCCGAACAACAGTTCCCCGGTGCGGCTGAACGCCACCAGCGGTGCAGCACCGGCCGGGTCAGCACCGATCTGGCTCAGATTGAACCCATCTAGGTCGGCAGACTGTTGACTGGCCGCTGCCGCCAACGCGGTGTTGGCTGCTGGCAGCTTCACCAAATCAGCGTTACTCAACGCCACATCTGTTGTCGGATCGAACCAGATCGACTTCCAAAACGACCCACTGTCCGTGCCCGCAAATAGATAGCCGTCACTGATGATGCCCACCGTATTCGGCGACGCGGCGATTAGATGCCAACCAACGTTGATCTCCGCATTGTCGCTGGTGTAAGTCTTCTCGAAGTCAGTGGCCAATCCCTTGAAATACTCACCGATGGTCTGGTCGATGACGGTGCGTCCGAACTGTGGCCAGGACACGAACACATTGCTCGAAGCCGATGTACTCACCGAAGCCACCCCGACCAATAGACCATCCAGATAGGACGCGTCGAGCAACTCCGGAACGTTCCCACTGGCTTCCAGGCCACTCGGCCCGGCATCAGCTGAGGTGGCGCTGACCTGCGGGCTTGGTGAAGTAGTGCCCGGTGGGACCACCGCACAGGAACTCAACGCGACCGCCAGCAGCAACACCCCAAGCGAACTAATCGCCTTGCGCATCAGTCTTTCCCTCCAGCAACCTGGATCACGCGATCTAGGCCAATCGATAGACCCGTGATTCCCAAGCCGCCAATCCGAGTTCAGCGTCCGAATGCGTGCCAAGTAGCAACTCAGCATCGGCCGCAAACTGCAGTTCGGAGGGTAGATCCACCGGATTCGAACTCCAGTTTGCTACGACCACCAGCCGTTCGCTGCCCAAACTGCGGGTGAAGCAGAAGAGTTGTTCATCCTCTGGCAGGAGTAGCTCGAAACGACCCTGCTGGACCACGACCAGGTTGTGCCGCAGCTCAATCAGTTTTCGATAGTGGCTCAACACTGAGTCGGGGTCGGAAAGCTCGGTCGCCACATTGATCTGGACATGGTTCGGGTTGACCGGTAGCCAGGGGAACCCGGTGGTGAACCCAGCCTGGGAGTCGGCGTCCCATTGCATCGGCGTACGAGCGTTGTCTCGACTCTTGACGCTTAGGGCAACCAGCGCGGTTTCGGCAGGCAGCCCGGCACTCACTGCCTGCTGGTAGAAGCTCAAGGAATCGACATCTTGGTACTGCTCGACGCTGGTGAACCCCGCATTAGTCATGCCCAGTTCCTGTCCCTGGTACACAAACGGGGTTCCCTTTAGTAGGTGCAAAGTAGTGGCCACGGTCTTGGCTGAAGCCACCCGGAACTGCGGCGAGTCGTCGCCAAACCGTGAGACTGATCGCGGCTGATCGTGATTCTCCAAATACAGCGCGTTCCAACCTTCGTCGGCCAGACCGTATTGATAGCTCGCCAGAGTCTTCTTCAGTCTCGACAGTTTCAACTCAGCCAGATCCCACTTCAGCGCTGAAGCCTGGTCCAGAAGCACATGCTCAAAGGTGAAGACCATGCCCAGCTCAGCGCTTTGTTCAGCGGTGTAGGAGCGCACCAAGCCAGCGTCAACGTTTCCCATCTCACCGACAGTGAAGAGTTCGCGTTCGCTGATCCCGACTTCTCGGTTCATCTCCTTGAGGAATTCGTGCATCCTGGGCCCGTTGGCCACCAGCGCCGCGTCGTAGCAAAGCCCGTCCGGTCCGACCGGGCCATCCTGAGGTGGGTAGGTCTTCGAGATCAGATTGATCACATCCATCCGGAACCCGTCGACTCCGCGGTCGACCCACCAGCGCATCATCTGGTAGATCTCCGCGCGAACTTCCGGGTTTTCCCAATTCAGGTCAGGCTGGTGCCTGCTGAACAGGTGCAAGTAATACTCGCCGGACGCCGGGTCGTATTCCCAACCAGGGCCGCCGAACGCGGAACCGGCGTTGCTGGGCTCAGCTTGCGGGGTGCCTGGTTCATGTCCGCGACGAGCTGGCCGCCAGATGTACCAATCGCGTTTAGGGGAAGCTGGATTTCGCGATTCGATGAACCACGGATGCTGATCAGAGGTGTGGTTCACCACCAGATCCATCACCAGCCTGATCCCGCGGGCGTGCAGTCCGGAGATCAACTCGTCCAAGTCAGCCAAGGTGCCAAACAGCGGATCGACGTCGCAGTAGTCGGCGATGTCATATCCGTTGTCCACCATCGGAGATGAGTAGACCGGGGCCAACCACAACACATCAATTCCAAGCTGGGAAAGGTAGTCCAGATGGTTGATGATCCCGCGTAGATCGCCGATCCCGTCCCCGTTTGAGTCCGCGAAAGAACGGGGGTAAATCTGATACGCCACTGCGCTGTGCCACCAAGCCATGACGCCCATCCTTGCCTATCCGGCACGGCTGCAGACCTACCATCCGCCGGGCGCCATGACACAATTTGTACAGCGTTCTCGGTTTTGCCTTCTGGACGCCCATTCCCCGCCTCGTGGCTGACCCGAGTCGCTAAAGCCGATCGCTGAGGAAACGCTTCGGAATCTCGCTGATTCGGCTTCGATCCCACTGCTTCGCCCAGCCCAGCGATTCAAACAGGCCATCGAGAAGGTAGGCGGTAAACCCCCACACGTAGAGTTCCCCGAACCAAAATCCTGGCCCGGTGAACCCGCTGGGATGCCGCCAGGTGTCCCGGTTGGCGGGATCCAGCAATCCAGCCACCGGCACCTGGTGCACCGCGGCGATCTCTTCGGGATCACCGACCCCGAGCGTGCTGCCCCCGGGCCACCAGCCAACCACCGAAGTGACATCAAATCGGGTGCGCCGGATGCGCGCCTTGGGCAACGTGCCAAGCACCGCGACCTCTGCACTCGGCACGCCGACTTCTTCGCGAGCCTCACGGAGCGCGGCAGCGATTACGTCCAGGTCCTCGGCTTCGACCCGTCCACCCGGAAAAGCCACCTGCCCAGCGTGATGTCGCAGATCGGCACGTTTCTCCACCAGCACCAAGTCGTGCCCGGTCAACCCTGGGCAGAACAGCACCAACACCGCCGCCGGGCGACCGCCGTGACCCTGGGCGCCGCCGCTGACGCCTGCAGCGTTCGGATCAGCCAGAACCGACCGAACCGCGAGCAGGTCTTCGGGAATGGCGCTATTCATCGCCGCGGCTCCCGAATCAATTTCGCAGCAGTGGCCTCGTCGGTGGGGCCTTCGCCGAAAGCCGGGCAGTATTCGGCCACCGGACAGGCCCCGCACGCTGGACGCTGAGCATGACAGCAGCGGCGCCCGTGCCAGATCAACCGATGATTAAGGGAGTTCCAATCGGCGCGATCAAATAGCTTCCCCACCTCGGCTTCAACCACCTCCGGTTTGGTGGATTTGGTCCAACCAAACCGACGCGACAGCCGAATGAAATGCGTGTCGGTGGTGATCGCCGGAACTGCAAAAGCATCACTGAGCACCACATTGGCGGTCTTGCGGCCCACGCCGGGCAGCGTCACCAGTTCGGCCAATGTCGCCGGCACCTGGCCAGCGAAATCTGCCAGCAACATGGCGCTGAGACCGAGTAACGACTCAGTCTTGGCCCTAAAAAAACCGGTGGAATGGATCAACTCTTCGACTTCGGCACGGTCGGCCGAGGCCAGAGCTGACGGATCGGGAAATCGGGCGAATAAGGCTGGGGTGACGGTGTTGACCCGCCGATCGGTGGACTGTGCGCTCAGTACCGTGGCGACCAGGAGTTGCCAGGCATCGGCATGGTCGAGTTCGCAATGGGCGTCGGGATAGGTCTGTGCGAGTAGGCGATCGATCACCTCCGCCCGTTCAACCAACTCGCGCCGACTCTCGCTCATCAGACCCCGGCAACCTCAACCAGTAACTCCACCTCAACCGGAGCGTCCAGTGGGAGCACTGCCACTCCGACCGCGCTTCTGGCATGAACGCCAGCATCACCGAAAATCTCTTGCAGCAACGCTGAGGCGCCATTGGCTACCAAAGGTTGTCCAATGAAATCCGGGTCGCTGGCCACAAAGACCACCAGCTTCACTACCCGGCGAATCCCATCCAGCCCACCGGCCACTGACGCCGCAGCTGCGACCGCATTCAGCGCGGCGATCCGAGCCAATTCGGTGGCCTGCTCAGCCGACACCGCGGTGCCAACTTTGCCGGTTACAGCCAGCTTGCCGTCAACAAATGGCAACTGGCCGGCGGTGAACGCTTGCCCACCGGAGATCACCGCAGGCAGGTACGCAGCCACTGGCGTCGGCACCGGCGGCAGGCGCAGTCCGAGTTCGATCAGCCGCGCGGAGTGCGGGCGGTCTGAGACGCTCATGCGCCGAGCGGTCGCTTGAAGTAGGCAACCAGATCGGCATTCGGACCAGGCACTATCTGAACCAGCTCCCATCCTTCGCTGCCCCAGTTATCCAAGATCTGCTTGGTGGCGTGGACCAGCACCGGAACGGTCACGTACTCCCATTTCGTCATGCCCACAGCCTAATGCTGCCTCCAGCCTGTTCTTGGTGGCAGTGCGCTGGCTGCATTGCCGCGCCGACCACCAGTGCCAGGCTGGCTTGGTTGTAACTAGCTAGCGCAAGAGCTGCGCTTATCGGGACACAGCAGCGTGGTCCACGAAGTGATGTCGGTACGCTGCCGCAGCAGGCGCCTACGTTCACGCTCGGTCATACCGCCCCACACCCCCCACTCGATGCGGTTGTCTAGGGCTTCAGCTAAGCACTCGCCACGTACCGGGCAACCGCCACAGACTGTGCGGGCACGCTTTTGCTCAGCTCCATCAGGGAACAGTTCATCCTGGAGACCTCGGCACTTTGCCTGCAGGGTCCAGTCATCGGTCTGGAGCGTCATTGCTCTCAATCCTTTCGGCGGGGGGCCAACGGGAGCGAACACCGTGCTCTTCGCTTCCTGCAGACCCAAGGCTATTCCTCCGGCTAGGCAATTGCCAGGACCCTCCCCCACCATCCCCACCTCAACTCCGTACACACCCAACTGGGGCCGTGACTGGGGGCGTTGCCACCAGTGACGTAGTCTTGTCGGCATGCTGCTCGGCAAACGTCTTTACACCGCCCTAATGTTCGTCTTGGTTTCGATCCTGGGCGGCGTGCTGATGGCGGGTTTGCTGGTCCCCGTGGTGGGTATCGCCGCTAGTAGCGGCAGGGATGCAGTGTTAGGCGTCAACGACCTGCCCACCGAGTTAGAGGCCCCACCGCAGTGGGAACGCTCCAAGCTACTCAGCTCCGATAATAAGGTGCTGGCCTATTTCTACGACCAAAACCGGACCTATGTTTCCTTGGATAACATTTCGCCAACGATGCGAATGGCTCAAGTAGGCATTGAGGATCACCGCTTTTACGAGCACGGCGCACTAGATCTGACTGGCACGATGCGGGCCTTTGTCAGCACCAGCCAGGGCAACACCCAGGGCGGCTCCAGCCTCACCCAGCAGTACGTGCGCATGGTGTTAGTCGAGAAGGCCGAAGCCTCCAACGACGCCACTGCGAAGATTGCGGCCAAAGAAAACACGGTCGCTCGAAAGGTTCGCGAACTCCGTTATGCGATCGCCGTGGAGAAACAATTCAGCAAGGATCAGATCCTTGAGTTCTACCTGAATATGGCCTACTACGGCGACGGCGCCTACGGCGTCGAGGCCGCCGCCCGCCACTACTTCGGGGTTTCGGCTGCCAACCTCGACCTGGCTCAATCGGCGATGCTGGCTGGCCTAGTCCGCAACCCGGTCGCCACCAATCCCAAGACCCACACGGTCGCCGCCATTGAGCGGCGAAACAATGTGCTGGATCGCCTCACTGAACTCGACTTGGTCACCGCAGATCAGGCAACCGCGGCCAAGGCTGTTGGCTTTGACACTTCAAAGGTGGTCGACTCTCGCACGGGCTGCGCCAACTCCGAATTCGCCTTTGTGTGCGACTACGCCTACATGACCCTGTTGAACTCGCCGAGTCTGGGATCGACCGCGGAGGAGCGGAAGCAGCGGGTTTACCGCGGTGGGCTGACGATCAAAACTCAGATTGATACTGCTGCTCAGCGAGTTGCCCAAAAGGCGATCAGCAAGCAGGTTTCGGCTAAGGATCCAGTCATTTCAGTGGTGACCATGATTGAGCCTGGCACCGGCATGATCAAAGCAATGGCCCAGAGTCGCCCCGAAATGGGCACCAAGAAGGGGCAGACCTACTACAACTATGCCGTCGGCTCCGACATGAATGGTGCAGATGGCTTCCAGGGCGGCTCTACGTTCAAGATGTTCGTCGCCGCAGCCGCTTTGGAGAACGGCTTCGGCGTCAATACCAGCTATCAAGTCGCTCAACGCCACGATTACAAAGGCGAAATATTTGACACCTGCGACGGGCCGGTGAAATGGCCAGTGAGTTGGCCGGTGAGCGGCACCGCCTCCGAGGTCGGCTCGTACAACATGCTTCGCGGGACAGCGCAGTCGGTGAACAACTACTTTGTTGCGTTGGAACAGTCCGTCGGCGTCTGCACTTCGGTGAAGATGGCCCAGCGAGTCGGACTGAAGATGGCCAACGGCGCCGACCTTGTCGCCACCCAGGGCAACTATCCTTCGTTCACTCTCGGCGCAGTTGAAGTCACGCCGCTGTCTTTGACTAACGCGTATGCAACCTTTGCTAATCGCGGTATCCACTGCGATCCAATAATCCTTCAGTCGATTACCACCGCCGATAGCACCAACTTGGAAGTCCCGTCGGCCAACTGTCAGCGAGTGGTGAGCCAAGGCGTCGCCGACGCAGTCAATGAGGTCTTCCAAACTCCCTACAGCAGCGGCACCCTCCGCAGTGCCAACATCTCGAACTACACCTTGGCCGGAAAGACGGGCACCGTCCCAGACAACAAGGCCGAGTGGACGGTGGCTTACACCCCGGACCTAGTCACTTCGGCCGTGATCAGCGTCGACAACAACCAGAAGAACTGGGGAAAGTTCTGGGCCGCACACCGCCGCAACTTGAATGGCCTCAGGCTGCCAGACTCGGGCACTACGCTCAGCGGCTTTGGTTCCGAGGTTGGGCGACTGATTGTCGCGCCCGCGATGAAGAAGGCGCTCGACGACCTCGATAAGCACACCAAATTCAGTGATCCACCAGCCTCAGTGCTTAACGGAGACACCGTCACCGTGCCCACTTGCACAGGACTTTCGGTTGACGCCTGCAAGAAGGCAGTCACGAATGCCGGCTTCCGTGCGTACGTCAAGAAGACATCCTCAACCACCGTTGCCGCCGGTTCCATCATTGGCCTCACCGAGACTGGCAAGGCGGGTAAGGGCGTTCCGGTCGGCATCCTGCTCTCGACTGGGCCACCTACCGCTCCTGCACCCCCGGTTCCGAAGAAGTGATCGCTAAGACTCTCCGGCGCCTCGGCATAATCGGAGCGGCCTGTTTCGCCTATGGCGCGCTGGTCGAAGTCAGGGACTTTCGAGTTCGGCGGGTCACTCTGGACATCTTGCCGCCTGGGTCGCCAAGCCTGCGCGTACTGCATCTCTCTGATCTGCATCTGCTCGCCAGACAGTCAGCCAAGCTTCGGTTCGTCGAACAGCTTGCTGGCTTGGAACCAGATTTGGTGATCAATACCGGAGACAACATTGCCGAGCCTGAGGCTCTGCAACCGCTCTTGGAATCATTGGGACGCCTTCGCCAAGTGCCTGGGGTCTTCGTTTTCGGCTCCAATGACTACGCGGGCCCGCACTTGGCTAACCCACTTGGCTACCTTCGTCGATCCTCCGGACATAACGGCGTAACTCCGAGCCGGACGCCGCTACCCACCCAGGCTCTTCGCGAAGGGCTCACCGGCCAGGGCTGGCGCGATCTCAATGGGCACCGCACCGCTTTGGAGGTGTGCGGACTCAACTTGGAGTTTCGCGGCACCGAAGACGCCCACCATGGACTCGACGATTACGAAAGTGTGGCTGGTCCGGCAAGTGCGAATGCCGATTTGAGCATCGGAGTCACCCACTCCCCGTATCGGCGAGTACTTGACGCAATGACCACCGACAAGGTGCAGCTGATCTTGGCCGGGCACACCCATGGTGGACAGGTGTGCGTGCCTGGCTATGGGGCACTCACCACTAACTGCGATCTACCACCGGCCCAAGCCAAGGGCCTCAGCCCCTACCAGGGCTCCACCGGATCGTCCTGGTTGCATGTCTCAGGAGGCGTTGGCACCTCGCCGTATGCGCCATATCGCTTCGCCTGCCCACCTGAAGTGACCCTGCTTACGCTGCGTGCTGCGCCGAGTAGGTGAGCCGGGCGCAGTTGGGCTAAACTGCCTGTCGGCCCTGACCCGTTCAGGGCCGATCGGGGTGTGGCGCAGCTTGGTAGCGCGCGTCGTTCGGGACGACGAGGTCGCAGGTTCAAATCCTGTCACCCCGACGAATGTGATGAGTCGCGACATCGGTTACAGATGAGTAGCGACATAGGTGTCAGGAGGAGCTCGGCCATCGGCCGGGCTCCTTTTGTCTGTTTGGCCAGTAGTTGCGGTTGGGGTTGATGGTGTGGGTGGCCAGGATCTCGCCGGTGTATGCATCTTTCGCGACGCGACTGGGACAACAACCCCACGGACGCAACCCAGTTCACCCATCGCATGTACAGCATTCAGCCCCGCAGCGATTCGCCTGCCCCCTAACCGATCACAGGGCTCCGGTTCCCGACTCTCATTCCTGGACTGATTCATCCTCGCTGCGAGACGCACCGGCTCCACGCGGGTAGAACGTTGTCGGCGCTTGGGTGCGGCTTGGTGTGCGCGCAGACGGCTGATTCCGATTCATCGCGCGGGCCAGCCTGGCAAGTCCCGTTTCCCACTCAGGCACCTGGTGGGCCACCACGGACTGCCTGACTGCCTCGATCCCCCGGGCCAGATGCTGGCGGTGCCGCTGAGTGAGCCCGGTGAAGTCGTCCTCGGGCACGATCATGGTGGTCAGCAGGGCGAAGTCGGCCTTGTGCCGTTCGTTGTCGCCGGAGGGCGCGCTCGTCGCTGCACCCTTCATAACCAGCGCCCCAACGAGATTGGGCCTGTGAACCCTGCCTGTGCGTCCGGCGACACTCACTTCGACCAGTTCGGATCTGCCAAGGGCCTGCTGCGTGCCGCTGGCTCCAACAGTTTTGCCGCCGGTGACTCCGGTCACACTTTGCGATCGGCCGAGGTTGGTTGCGATGAGCACGTCGATGACGGCGTCACCGTCCCTCCAACGATGCTCATGGCCTTCGGCAGACACACCTTCTGACGTATAGCCCAGCTGCATCAGTTCCGAGGTGAACCGGGTCAGCATCTGTCGATCTGCCCTGATGTCGACCACGGTGCCGCCGTCCATAGTTGCCCGGTGGGGTTGTCGGCCACGTTTCAGCGCAGTGCAGATGAACCATTTGCCCGCCGACAAGGGTCCAACCTCCTGGGAGCCTGTCGCTGAGGGTGAACAGCGAGTGCCAAACGCGCTCCTGGGCAGCGGGCATGATCGGCATGGTGATCATTGCAGGGCCTCGGCAATCAACTCGTCAGCCCGGCGCAGCTCCCGCGGCCCACCGCGGTCGACAAGATCAGCAACCAACAGCAGCAGCGAGGCTGGACTCTCCAGATGGACGGGCGCTTCACGCAGTCGGATCTGTCCACTCGGGTCGTCGATCAGTAGGTGCCGATCCATGACGTGTTCGAGAGTTCCGGGTTGGGCATAGAACTCCAACGCGTCACCCCCAGACATCCCCGAGCGCGAGTCGCTGATCCCGGAAGGCACGAGATCAGGGTCATCCCAGAGTTCCGCGGGCCGCGGTGCGGACACGTCGATAACCGGTGCACGAGCAGCCAGCCAGGACGCGAGCCGCTGCGCGGCGTCGGATTGGTTTCGAAGCCGCACGAGTCGTGCGCGCAGCTTCGACCGGTCAGGCTGCGAAAGCCAGTCAACGTTGCCGGGCCCAAGAATGGCGGCCCACGCCACTCTGGCCGAGAACGGACGGGACAACCTGCGGGGCTTCAGTAGTTGGGCCTCATCAAGCACCCATCGGCTACCGACTTTGCGACCCTCCAGCTGGCCGGATTGGAGCATGACATGCACACGTTGCGGCGAAACCCGCAGCCGCTCCGCAATCTCGGGCACCGACAGCTCCATGCCACAAGTATTGCTGTTTGACAACATATGTGGCAACCCCTGGCAAGCGCTGGGGGCTTCCACTTGTGCTCCACGATCTCGGCCTGGCGCATCGCCAGCCATTGATCGGCGTCCTGTTTCGCCAAGAACGTCACTGCCCCGCTGTGGCGCTGTTCGTCCGGGCCGAGGTGGCTCGCTTGATACCGACCGGAGGGCAGCTTCTTGATCTTGCCGAACGACCGGCACGAGCGCTTCCGGGCGGCGAGCCGGGGGGGGGGGGGGGGGGGGGGGGGGGGGGGGGCGCACACGCCCAGCCCGCCCGAAGCGGCCGCCGC